>JAGCVZ010000011.1 GCA_017962125.1 Alphaproteobacteria bacterium | reverse complement strand
TTCGCTGACTAAATTTTTCGGAGGTCTGATACCTGCAAATGGTTTGATTTTCATTTTGTTTCCTTTTAGTTATAATTCTTGGAACGGGTGGATTATAACACAAAAAAAACGCTTTTCCAGACAGATTTGAAAATATTTAATTGAAAAAATAAAATCAGAATATATAATTGGGCTGATATTGGGGTATAGTTTAACGGTAGAACAGCAGACTCTGACTCTGTATATCGCGGTTCGAATCCGTGTACCCCAACCAAGATAGACACCCCCGTCGATAAAGGCGGGTTTTATTTTGTTTTCTAACACTTTCACCGAGTTCGAAAGTTTGAATTTGAAAAATTGCAAAAAATTGTCATTTTCGAACTCTTTGTGATATAATACTATCTATAAAAAGGTGCAAAATGATGGATTTTATATTTGTAATTGGTCCAAGTGCTGTCGGTAAAACAACATTAGCAAAAGAATTATATCAGCATTACAGGGGTGTGTATATTGAACAAAATATGGTTCCTGAGTTTATTATTCCGAAAACAGTAAAAGATATTGGAATATATGAAGAACAATTATGCTGGGAAAATACTTTGGCACAGATAAAATTTTTCTATAAAAAAGGATTAAAAAATATTGTCGCTTTGGATTTTGACGATATAAGAGCAAGAGAATTACCAAAGATTTTTCGTGGATACAAATTCATAATTATCAGGCTTGTGTCTAGTGATCCAAAACAGATAAAAAAACAAATGGAACACAGAAAAAATAATGAAGGTGGTTTATTCCGACCTGAATATATCGAACGGTCAAATTCGGTAATAAAAAATCGAAAGTTGCTGCCAAATGAAGTAATGGTAGATATTGCAGGTAAAAATAAAGACAAAGTATTAGCCGAAGTTATAAAAATAATTGATAATTTTAAACCATTAAAAAACTATGTGTATAAGCTTGACGATAAAAAACATTATTTATCATGGGTTCAAAGCCGAAAATTAGTTTAATAATTTATCTTTGACTTTGTCTATCTCTCGACCAATTTCCAATAATTCAGCTCGCAAATTGCACAGATAGCACAACCAGAGTTTCAAAACTTGCCCATCAGGGCAAGTTTTCTTTCGTTTCGTAATACTTTCACAGAGTTCGAAAGTTTGGTTTTGAAAAATAGTAATTTTTTACCATTTTCGAACTGGTTTATTTTTGGGGCGATACAAAATAAATGTCCGCTTTTCTTATTGGCAAAGATTGGTTGTTGGAATTATACACTCCGTTATTAATCTCTATTTCTCCGATGCCAATGCCCGTACCTGTTCTTGTATCGTTTTTGTGGGGGTATTGCGTAGAATCTATTACACGCAAAACAGTATTGTTTTTATCATTTTTAATAATTTTATCAATAAACATGCAATGCCCATTACCATCTGGGAAAACAACAACTAGGATACATCCTGGTACAGGCTTATTTATAAAGTGCCAGTATTTAAATGTTTGTTTGTGTTCGTGAATAAAAACAAAATCTTTGCAAAAGAATCTGTTTATCTTTATAAAATCATGTCGTTTCAAAAAACTTCTTAACTCAGCCAGTGCCCGTTTATATCCCATTTGCATCAAGCACCAATACATAAAACCACTGCAATCCATATGAAAAAAGGTTTTGTTATCTGATATGTTAACATAATTTGAATGATTGTATTCAGAAATAAAATCATTACGGAAAAATTGCTTAAAAAATTCAATATCTACTTGCATGGTTTACATTATACCAAAAAATTGGCTTAATGTAAATTTAACAAACTTGGTTCTTCAATATCTTGCTGGATGGAAATATAAAACTTTTTATTTATCTACTTCTGCTCAATCTGGTGCGTGGATGTTAAGTCAATTAGATGCCATAGACGAAAAAATGGGCCAACCCAAAGGGGTACATGCTATTAACCCTGGTTTTTGCTTTTATGAAGCTTTTAATAAAATGGATATGTTGTTCCGGTTGTGTGGTCGGCAAGTCAAAGGCTTAAACATTGATAAGCATACTAAACTGGATCCAAAACAAACCCGTTGGGATAATTTAATTATTGAAATGGGATACCCTGATTCTACCCCAGGATATAGGGCTGATGTGTGCACTCGTTTAATTAAAGATTATGAATGTTGTTTAGATTTTGTGCCTGTTTATAACCCAAATAAACTGGTTAAATATGCAGTTAAAGTATACAGTAAATTGGGCGGAAAAAAACAACGTGTTTTTGTTGTTTGCAGAGAGAATAATGGTTTTGCAATAATTTATTCCAAAGGAGATTTTCAGTGTGCAGATAAATATGAAAATTCTGAGGCAATTCCGGTGTTTGGGGCGTTATTGGATTTGTGTAATGACAGAGCAAGATAAAATTTATCTTTCGGGTTCTTTATCTCTTCACCGGTGGTCATTAAATGTTTATAACAATTCATTATAACTAAGTTAAAGGAGTTTAAGGCAAGGCAATGGTTGTTTGTTGATAGATACTGTTGGTATGTACAATCCACAATGTATGACGTTTGCAGTGGCAAAGGAGTTTTACGATTTAGTGGCCGAGCATAAAGAAGATGCCGAATTTAAAGTTAATCGTTTTAAGCCAAATACGCCAATTTATCATGGGGCTTGTTTTATTAATTTTCAATATAATGTTGATTTATTTGGAAAACATTTGTGTACAGTGTATCAATCTAATCGTGTTGATGATACTCTTAATTTTTATGATATAGAATTTAACAATCAGATTTATGAAGATTATTTTTTTAAAACTAAATTCAAAGGTAAACCGGGTATTTCTGATATGATAGTGGCACGTTGGCAGGCTGATGAAAAAAAGAGAAAGGCCGAGATAGCCCAACGAACTAACAGTGCAAGCCTAGCGTTTCTTAGATCTTTTCAACGCCCCAGCAAGTAGTGTTTATCTGTGTGCTAACCTCTTATCGCTATTATGCGGCTTTTTTGATTCCGGATTTTATATTACGAACATATTTGCGCAATTCGTCGATTGATACAAGTGTTCCGTCGCGCTTTTGTGCCGACCAGTAATCCCAACCATTATAACTTTGACAATGTTGGATGCGTGCCGCCATAACGTGTATTGATGCTTTGCCATATAAACTGTGTACCAGGTTCCCGTCGTTTGTAATCATGACACGTTCGCCACGCGGGCTGACCAAAGTTTGTCCGACATAGAGCAGGCCACCGTCGATAAGTTCGCGAAAAGCAACGCGGATTTCGTTCCGCTTTGGTTTAGAAACTTCGATATCGGAAAGGTCAATCGGTGTGATGTGTGCAACGCGTTCGCGCGCCGCGGTTACATATGATTCTTCGCGTTCGATGCCGATAAAATTACGTCCAAGTTCGCGCGCCGCGGCGGCGGTTGTGCCCGAACCCATAAATGGGTCAAGTATAATGTCGCCTGGTTTTGTTGATGCCAAAATTATGCGGCGCAATAAATCCATTGGCTTTTGCGTGTTGTGTAAACTTTTGCCGTTTTCGTCTTTTAATCTTTCTTCGCCAAGGCAAATGTTCATGTCCCAATCAGAACGCATTTGCTTGCCACCGTTTAATTTCTTCATCGTTTCATAGTTGAATGTATATTTGCCCGTTTTCGTCGGCGTTGCCCAAATCAATGTTTCATGCGCGTTCGTAAATCGTGTGCCACGAAAGTTTGGCATAGGATTCGTCTTTACCCATACGATATCATTTAAAATCCAAAAGCCCAGTTCTTGCATAATTGCACCGACTTGAAAGATATTATGATACGACCCGATTGTCCACATTGCACCGGTTGGACGCAAGATGCGCCGGCATTCGGTCATCCATTCGCGTGTGAATTTATTGTACTGTTCGGGCGATTCAAATGCATCCCATGTGTCCCGTACCGCGCGCGCCGCCGTTTGATCTTCGGGGCGATAAAGTGTCTTTTGCCCAAGTTGTAAATTATATGGTGGATCTGCAAATACCGCATCAACTGATCCATCGGGAATCCCGCGCATAAGTTCTATGCAATCACCAATTAAAATTTGGTTAAGGTATTTGTTCATCAATCTCTCTCGGTTCGCAAGTGATTATATCATATTTTCGGGGTAAAAAATTTCGTGTGCAGAATACAAAAGTTAAAAAAAGGTCTTGATTTTTATAAAAAATGCATTTTTTCGAAAATAAAAAAAGACGATAAAATTAATTTACCGTCCTTTTTAGATATTACTGTGATAACTATTTATGTGCAGTCCTTTGTTGCATTACCGTTTTGACCGCGTTGGGGGACTGATATCGTTCTAATAATTGTCGCTGTTTTGATAATTGTTGCCTTACCTTATAATCTGCATTTCTGAATGTATTATATTTGTTGTAGGCATTTGAACGTTTTTGACTTAAATTTTTCATATCAGCCTTTATAAGCAAAGAATCAACAATAGTACCCAATTTACGCAAAGTTGCCGGATTAATCACATTTTGTGAATTATCAATCTTTTCAACAAAGCATTTAAGTGTTCGCAATAATTGTTCTTGTTCAATCGGATCTAATTGTTCTCTTGGGTCATTTACAAATGTGTCGTCATCTTCTTGAAATGGCAATACCTGAGATACGGATTCACGCAAAGAACCAAGTACTTGTTCAAAGTAAGTGTCGTATCCATCTGATATGTCATTTATCATATATTCTCGATAACCTGGTCTGCCTAATTCAACTGGGAAATAACCAGCAATCGGTGGACGATCAAGTTCCCCGTAAATAACTCTATGTTCCATTGTATATCCTGGAATAGTCCAAGTAGTATCCCCATCAAACCCTTTTAATATTCCACCATTCAAGTATAGAATCTGATTTTTGGCATTTTGTGGTAATCCGTCTTCGTTGAAACTGCCATCGCCTTCGTAATACAAATCAAAATACTTATCATCCCATTTGGATACCGCGCTCCTCCAATCTTGTCCAATATTCGATAGCAACTTATCGATAACTTCCACATCGATTCTCGATATCAGGGAATCGTTGTCGATTTTATTTATTTCTTGTTCATAATGTGCGATACTATCTTGTAAACCTTTGCTCACAACTAATAAAGAGTCCAACCTGTTTTCTGCGTTTGGAATCAGAATTTCTTTCAGTTCTCTTTCTACTTCATCTTTTTCCTTCTTGTCTTTGTATTTCAATGCGCCAAACGTTATACCACCAGCTAACAAGGCCATTAAGCTTAATGTAAGAGCTGTTCTTTTTTTCATGATCCGGTTCTCCTTTTTATAACTTGCAAATATTATATCAAAATTATGGTCAATGTGCAAACTTAACTTACGTATTTGCATTTTTTTAATAAATTTATGACCCTAAAAATCACTTTACATAACCGTAATAGGTTGCTACATTATGCAGTATGAGATGTCCATATTGTAATTATTCAGATAGTCGTGTGGCTGACTCGCGGCCGGATATGGAAAGCGGAACAATTCGTCGCCGCCGTGTTTGCAATCAGTGCGGTGCAAAATTTTCGACGGTTGAACGTGTGCAAATGCGCGACTTGGTCGTGAAAAAAAATAGTGGAAAAACCGAACCATTCGATAGGGATAAATTGCGGCGGAGTATAAAGTTGGCTTGTCATAATCGTGATGTTGGTGATGAACAGATTGAACGCTTGGTCGCGTCGATTCAGCGAAGACTGGAGACCGAAAATGTTGATGATGTTGTAACCAGTGCCCAGGTCGGTGAAATGGTTTCGGATTCTTTGTTAAACCTTGATCCGATTGCGTTTGTGCGCTTTGTGTCTGTGTATCGCAAGTTCTCAAAAATATCGGACTTTAAGAAAATCATTGATACTATACCAGAGGTGAGCGACGAAACAATTGTTTGCAAATTGCCAAAGACAACATTGTTTTGACATGACGGGGGGAGTTTTATGAAAAAGGTGTTCTTGTTTATCTTTTCGGTGCTGTGCACGTCTGGCGTGTTTGCAAAAACTCAAATTGATGTGTTGTCGGATGCGGATGAGAGTTTGTATTCACAAATTTTTATATTGCAAGATTCTGAAAAATTTTCTGCGGCGGAAAAATTACAGCGCCAGGTTTCTGACCCGATTTTGATGAACGAGGTTTTATATCAAAAGTATTTTTCTAAAACTTATAAAACCAAAGGGTCAGAGATTAAATCTTGGATGGACAAGTTTTATGATATGCCTGGGGCAGCACGTGTTGAAAAATTAGCAAATTTGAAAAAGGCTACGGTTAAAAAAGCGGTCGTTCCGAATATGTTGTCGGGTGGGCTTTCTATTGAAACTGCCCAGTCAGAAACGTGGACAGAAAAACAGTATTCTGGGGGGACGGATAAAAAAATCACAAAATTTAAAAAAGCAATTCGCAGTGGTGCAACCAAGACCGCAAGGGATATATTAGAAGAAAAGTCTTTTCGCAGGAAACTTACGGAATCCGATTATGGTCGGCTTGCGGGTCGACTTGCGTATGTGTATTACACTAATGGCGAATACGAACTTGCAAAAAAGTGGGGATTTGTTGCATCTGATGCCGCTTCGGAATACGGGCTTTGGACAATGGGATTGTTGTATTTCAAAGAAGAAAAATTCAAAGAAAGCGAAAAGTATTTTGGCAAGATTCTTGATTTGCCACAGATAAATAATGCTCGCAAGACCGAGGCGGCTTTTTGGGCTGGACGGGCCGCCGATGCACAAGGCAATTCAGATAAGGCGCGTAATTATTGGGCTATTGCGGCGGTACATCCAATGGCATTTTATGGTGCATTGGCGGCGACAATGATGGGAAATGTGCCAGAATATGAATTCTTTGAGCAAGAATTTACTGATGATGATGTCGAAGAATTACGCCGTAATAAGTATGGTAAGATTGCCCTAGCTTTGTTACAGGTTGATCGTCGTGATAGGGCAGAACAGTATTTTAAGTATATGATGACTCCAAAAGTTTCGGACCGCAGTTTGCATGCGATAAATTCTGTAGCAACGGCGTACGGGTTGTCGCGTGTGTCGATTTTATCATCGGGGATTATTCGTGATAGGGGTATATTGGAAATTGATGATGATGTTATTTATACTACACAGTACCCTTTGCCGGATTGGGAACCGATGGGCGGTTGGTCGATTGATAGGGCTTTATTGCTTGCTATTATTAAGCAAGAAAGTGGTTTTCGTACTGGTGTTAAATCTGGGGCAGGTGCCAAAGGCTTGATGCAAATTATGCCGGGAACCGCGAAATTAGTTGCGCGCGCGAACAAGGTGAAAATGTCGGAGATTGATATGTCTAATCCTGAACACAACATGTTTCTTGGGCAACAGCATATTGTTGATTTGTTGATGCATCCGAATGTAAATAATAACATTATCAAGATGCTTGCTGCTTATAATGCAGGCATGGGGTCGGTTGTGAAATTTGAAAAATCTTTTTCAACTGATGACCCATTACTTTATATCGAAAGTTTTCCGGCATACGAAACGCGTGGGTACATAAAACGTGTTATGGCGAATTTGTGGCTTTATCGCGCGCGTTTGAATCAGCCACTTACAACGTTAAAGGCTTTGGCGGATTCTGAATGGCCGTTGTACAGCAGTGAAGATGAATATGTGCGTACGGATGATATTCCGTATTCTATATAGTGGTGTGATATGGTTGTGGTTGCGGATTTTTCTATTGAAAATGAATTAGGACAAAATTTTATTGCCGGATGCGACGAAGCCGGGCGCGGTCCGCTCTGTGGGCCTGTTGTTGCGGCGGCGGTGATATTTCCAACGCGCGATATTGAAATTCCCGTCGTAATCAGGGATTCGAAAAAAATGTCGGCGACGCAAAGGGCAACAGCGTACGATTGGATTACAAAAAATACAATCTGGGCAACGGGGCAATGCACACCGGCGGAAATTGATGAGTTAAATATCCTTTGGGCATCGATGCGTGCGATGGAACGCGCGGTGGCATCGCTTTCGCGTGCGCCCGATATTTGCCTGGTTGACGGGAATCGTGTGCCGGCGGGTGTGCAGGGGCAGGCGGTTGTTCGGGGTGATGCGAAATCGCTTTCCATTGCGGCGGCTTCGATAGTCGCCAAGGAAACGCGTGATAAGATTATGCGGGAACTCGCCACCGAATTTCCAATGTATGGTTGGGAAAGAAACGCCGGATACCCGACCGCACAGCATTTGACGGCGATTGAAAAATATGGCATTACGAAACATCATCGGCGAACATTTGGACCGGTGAAGAAAATTTTAGAAAATTATTTGAATTAAACTTGATATTTTTTTTATACTTTTGCTATGATGTGGATGTAGTAAATAATCAAGGGGGAAAATTATGAAAAAATTTTTAATTGTGTGTTTTGCTTTATCTGCGTGTACAAACGGTGGTGGAATCCGCGATGGTTCGGGGGGTGGAATATCGGCGGGCGGATCTGATGAATTAACCCCGGCGCAAAGGGCTGCGATTGCGAGTAATAAAAATGTGACGGGAATGTTGACGTTTTTGCAAACAGATGCAAATGGAAATACGGTTTTTGGACGTGGGGCGTCTGTGCGTAGTACGGCCGGTACGTATGATTTATCTAATGTGCATTTTGCAATAGCAGATGAAGGTTTTGATGACGAAGGGTTTAAATTCGTTGTTGATGGCGATGGAAAAATTATTGGAATAGATATGGGATTTAGTGAACATGATAGTTATCCAGAGGACGGCCCGGCATATCTTGAACGTGGTGCCGAAGACGACAGTATAGAATTTACCGGCTTGGTAAACGATGGAAATGGCAATAACAATGGTAATGGTGGCAGGAGTAATTGGAAACCGGCGGTATATACCTATAATTCCTTGGGTAAAACCGAAGGACTCGGGTTGCGTTATTCAGACTTTGGATATGTTGATATAGATACCGAAGGTCGTGAATTTTGGCGCCCAGCATTTATTGCGGGATATGATGATGGCAAAAAAATTGCAAAAGAAAACATAACTGGAATCACAAGTGATGATACTTTCACAGGACGCGTGGTTGGGCATGTTATGTCTGTTAAAGATGGCGAAGATAATGGTCAGGCGTTACCGTTGGAGGCGACGGCTAGTTTGACTTTTAATCAGGATGGCACAAACGGTCCGACCAGTGTTATGAATGCAAATTTCGAAAATTGGTACGCGGTGCAATATACAGAAGATGATGCCGGCAAAGTTGTACGGTTTTCTGATTATACTTATACCGCCGATGGCGAAGGTGATGACGATTTGTATCGTTTGGTCAGCGACGTAGAAGAAGGCGGTGTGTATGCGAGTGATGCCGCGAGTGGTTTGATGTTGGATAATACTTTGACATGGACAGATGACGGTGAAGAAGTTAGTCGTGTGAATTCTGATGTCCGCTATTTCGGTGAAAATGGGGTGCCAACCGAGGCGGTTGGTCTTATCCAAGTTCGTGATTGTGGTGGCGCGGAGTGTATGAATAATTATGACGAAACACCCGAAGTTCGTATGGATATAAGCTTTGGCGTTAAACAGTAAAAACTTTTAAATCATAGCTGGAAAAGACAAAGGAAAACATGGCATGAATTTTCTGCCAAATGTGAAGTAAGCCACCAAAAAAAGGAAAGGGGAAAATGAAACTTAGGACAATTCAGGGGCTGGATTTGCGGGGCAAGTATGTGTTGTTGCGCGATGATTTTAATGTGCAAATTGTTGATGGTAAAATTACCGAAGGATTTCGTATTGAACGGAGTATGCCTACGATAGAGGCATTGCGCAATGCGGGCGCGCGGGTTGCGATTTGTTCTCACCTGGGGCGGCCAAAGGGAACGCGTGACATGAAATATTCGTTGCGCGGTGTGGCGGAATATATGAAGTTGCCGTTTGTCGATGATTGTCTGAACCGCGATTTTATGGCGGAAATGCAAGATGGCGATGTGGTGTTGCTTGAAAATTTGCGTTTTTATGCAGGTGAAGAAGAAAACGCCCCGGCGTTCGCCGAAAAGTTAGCAGCGGGATTTGATGTCTTTGTGAATGACGCGTTTGCAGTTTCGCACCGCGCGCATGCAAGTACTGTTGGTGTAACAAAATTTTTGCCGTCCTATGCTGGGTTGTTGTTAGAGAGCGAGATAGATAACCTGACACGCGTTATGGAAAATCCAAAGCACCCTGTGCTTTCTATAGTCGCAGGTTCCAAGGTTTCGACGAAAATCGGCGTGCTGCGTGCATTGGCGAAACTGTCGGACACGATTATTGTTGGCGGTGCATTGGGAACGACTTTTAATTATGCAATGGGTGATGCGGTTGGAAATTCGCTGTATGAACCGGACCAGAAAGAAAACGCACTTGCGATTATGGAATACGCGCGCGAAAATAACTGCCGTTTCTTGGTGCCACTGGACAAGGGTGTTGGACCGGTCTTTGAACCTAATGCGCCACGCACTGATAAAGATATTGCGGACATTGCGCCGGACGATGTGATTATTGACGGTGGACCGAAAACCGCGCAGCGTGATGCGGTTGAAATAGGCCAGGCCGCAACTGTAATTTGGAACGGAACGGTTGGTATGGCGGAGTGGCAACCGACGTGGTCGTTTGGATCGTTCGCGATTGCGCGTGCGATTGCCAATAATACACGTAGTGGAAAACTTGAAAGTATTGTTGGTGGTGGCGATACGGTGGCGGCCTTGGATGCGTGCGGCGTGATGGGCGATATAACGTATGTGTCAACCGGAGGTGGCGCATTTTTGGAATTTATCGAAGGTCGCGAATTGCCGGGGATAGAAGTGTTGCGTGAGTGTTAGTGGGGAGTGTTAGTGGTTAGTGATTGATGGAAAACGGGCGCGGTTGTGCCCGTTTTTTATCGTCATACCGTTGAAAAGCGGTATCTCCGCGGGGGCAGAGTGCAAAGTTCTCCTCCTGTGGAGGAGTACCCGAAGGGGGAGGTGGTCGTTTGAATTTTCAAATTGTTTGTAAAAGACCACCCCGCCGGGTGCTACCCAGCACCCCTCCGCAGGAGGGGAACTTTAGTCTCTGGAATTATTTGGAAATTTGGGGGTTAGCCACCGTTATTGTTGGCACCCCAACCAGAATAGTTATTACGATTCTTGTTATTATTTTCTTCCATCTTTATTACAATTGCCGCGCGAAATTCATTTGCACAAGAAATTAAATTTGCGGCATTCATACCCTTGATGGCTTGAGTTATGTCTTTGCCTTTTATGGCGCTACAACATGCCGTCTGAGTCTGTTCTTTATCACATAACTTCCAAGTAGTCGCTGTGTTCATATCTTTGATAAGTTGATTTCGGGCTTCTGTGATTTTACCGGAATTTGCGGTGTTTATAATCAATTGAATGTTCGGTTGCAAACACTGTGCAATGTTTGCCGTTCCGGAATAAGTTGAACAATCGGATGCGCCGGATATCGATACAGTATTATTCGAATTCGACCCGCCCGATGATGAATTTGATGATGACGATGTGTTGCCCGTAAGGACTTCTATTTTACTGGTTAAAACCGCCTTGTTCAGTTGGGTTTTAAGGCGTTTGATAACCGTATTTAATTTATCGTATTGTTGTTTTAACTGTTGCACCATAAATGTAGATTTAAGTGCGATAACATTTTCGATATCGGTTGCGCGCCCCGTATCTGTCGGGTTTTCTGCGTCACCAACGTTATAAGCGTGCACACTGCACAGTGCCAAGGCGGGTGAAAAGAATGTGCATTCTTCGGTTGCATGCGATGTTATCGGCAGTGCACAAAGAATTGCACCAACAACAATATTAAAGATTTTCATTTTCGTTTTCATTTTTTTATTTATTCACACATTTACCTGTTATGTAATTTTTTTTGCATACATTTTCCGGACATTCAAACAGATTGTAAGAACTGCATGCCCCGTTAACAACACCGGAAAAACCAGATTGTGCCTGTATTATACCGTTCTTTGCTTCAATAGTTGTGTTTGTGCCTTTTAAGATGTTGTTTTCATTGTTAACCAAATTTTGGTTAAATGTTAAATTGGTGTCTATGGTTTTACTGATACATTTTTTTGATGCGCTTAACCATATGCAATTATCGGATACAAATGTGCAGGCTGTTTCTGTTAGATATGCATCGCAAGAATTAATGTTTGTATTCAACCCAGTGACGGTTATGTTGGTTGTTGTGGCGATTTCACTATTCGATGAACCGCCGTTGTCTAATTTTCTGAAACTTTTTTCATCTGCAAAGCACGCATTTTTTGTTGGCCACTTTTTTGTGTCGACGGCTGTTTGTAATTGGCTCATTCTATCTTTATCGTTATGTGGGTCAACATTGCAACGTCTGGCGCAACAATCTTCTAAAACATCGAAAGAGCCGTCTTTGTTAACACCGCAGGTACAAGAATCTTGGTTTATAAGGTCGCGTAATGTTTCGATATCTATCGTTGTGTTTTTGCGTTTTATAACGGTACTAAATATGGATATATCCCCGATAATATCAGAAGCGCACGCGACCTGGGTTGCGCCGCCTATGCCCGAATTTGGATCAATCCATTCGTGCCAAACATCTTCTTTGTTGCCTACTTGGCCGACCATACGGCAATGACTTTGTTTGCTGGTAACACGTCCATCATTTGATGAACTTGTCTTGACGCGATAGTAACAATTTGTGTATTCGTGTGTTGTATCGTTATAATTATTACAGAAGCAAATTTCATTGGTAGATGGATCTGTGGCTTGTCCATCTTTTTTTGCTTGGGGTAAAGAGCATGGGTCACAAAGGAATTTTCCCCACAAATTACATGAATCACTTAGCAACATAACAACATCACTCACATCAATACCGACCGTAACTGCGGTAATAAGTGCATCATACATACTTTCAAGAACACCTTCGTACGGGTCGAAAAATTCGTTTGCCATGTCTTTGAATTTTTTAACACGTTTTGGACCGGTACATTTTGTTACCGATGGGTCACAACCTGCGTATTCAATGATTGCATCAAGTTGCTGTTTTAATTCTTTCATTTTAAGTGTTGCATCTTCAATCGCGGTTTCAATTTGACCGCCAATTTGTTCGCGAACCAAAATTTCCGCACTGATGCCGTTTTTCGCGGCCAGTTGTTCCGCGACCCCAAGGCCTTCGAGTCCCGAAATCACCGCGCCGGTTTCGATCGGGGCTGCGCCGGTGTTTGCATAGGCATTTGCCGATGTGGTCTGGGCTTCTAATGCGCTTTGAATTTGTGCGTTTTGTGATTCCGCCGCCGCCGCCATTTGCTCCTGCATCGCGTTCATAGATTCCGCCATTTGCTGTTGCATCTGCGCCATTTGCTGCTGCATTTGTTGCATTTGGGCGTTACTCTGCGCTGCTGCGGACGCCTGGGCATCGGCCTGTGCCTTGGCTATTTCAACGGCGTTTTGTTGTTGCTGCACCTTGGCAGTTGATTGCGCCACAACCTGGGCGGTGATGTACTGGATTAAGTCATCGCCATATTGCTTGCAATTTTGATTTGAATTTACACACCCTGCAACTATTGCCGCCGCAACATTCATGTCGGTACATCCACCCGATGCGCACTTTGGCGACGCGCAACGCAACACAATCGCATTACAGTTTCCAAAATTCGCCTCTGCCGTGGTTTGCGACATACCGGCGCGACCGTTCATAAGGTTATTCCATTTGTTATTATTCGTGGCACCGGTGCCATTGTATGCAGTAAGGTTCGATCCAGCCGTTGTCGCAACATTAGAGACCGCCGGCAAAGCAGTCATTGCAAAAATTACACCGAATAAAAGGCTCGAATAGAATTTCATCTCTCTCTATGCTGATGCATTTTATCATAAGTTATGAAAAAAGGAAAGGGAAAAGTGTTGGAGTGGAAAGTGTTAGTGGGCGACACCCCGCCCGTCACCACAAAGCGGTGCCGCGGCACCCCTATACCGGTTCCCGCAAAAAAAGTGCAACATTTTTTGTGGGTGATTTCCAGAGGGGAACTTTGTTTTCCAGAATAATTTCACAATTATGAAATAATTCCAGAAATTACTAACCACTTACACTAACACTTTCCACTATTTATTCGTGAGTTTCAATTCAATGCGACGGTTTTTCTGCATGTTCGCCTTGGTTGTGTTCGGAACAAATGGGTACATATCGCCAAATCCCGTAGGAACAAGACGTTTGCTCTGTACGCCGTCCCGCACTAGTTCGTTCACTACCGCCGTCGCACGCAGTAATGACAATTCCATGTTATTTGAATATGCGCGATTGCCAGGAACGACAGGCTTATTGTCAGTATGACCATCAACACGAATTATCCATTCAATGTCTGATGGAATTTTCATTTCCATTTCTTTGATGACATTTGATACAAGGCGTAATTGTTTTTTACCTTCGGTTGATAACTTGTATGAGCCGGTTGGAAATAGTATGTCGCTTTGCACGATAAAGCGGTCTCCATCAACCTCTATTGATTCTGTATCGCCAAGTGCAATTTTTACCGCACGATAAAATTCAGACTGGTATTCGCGCATGTCTTGCAATTCGGCAACTTTGTCGGCAAGCGCCTTGTTTAGTTTATTTGACATTTCGATGTATTTAACCTGTTGGCTTAAAAGTTCTTTGTCTGCGTTGGTAAGCGCGGCATTTAGACGTTTTAATTCCGACGTATATTTCGCCATTTCTGATTCTTGGGCATCTATCAATTCTTGTTGAACATTTACCTGTTTTTGCATTTTTTCCTGTAATATACTGCGTTGTTGTTCTAATTCGACAAGTTGTTCTTTGATAGCAGTTGTTTGTGCTAGTTGTTCGCGCAGTTCTGCGACTTCGCGTCGGGCGGCATCATCACTGGATTTTACCTTGGATACTTCGTTTTCATATGCGGTAATTATGTCAATCATAGATAAATTCTTGCTGTCCAATTCGTCTTGGTTAGATAGCAATTCTGCACGTGCTTGAATTAATAACCGCATGGCTTCTTCATTATCTGCGGTCATTTGATTGATTTGTGCAGTTTGTTCTATGTTCATTTGTTTTAATTCCGCAATAGTCTTAACCCCGTTGCGTTTATTAAATACGCTGGTCGTCGTCCATAAAAACACAAAGACGATTAGCAAAAATATCAATATTATAACCAAATTTGAAAACAGGTCTATGAATGCCGGCCATGTATTTGGTTTGCTTCGAAAATTTAATCTGAACATTTTGTTTTCTCCCTCGCACTGTTTTTTATTCGATTAGTTCCAATTTTTCATCTAAGTTTTCAACGTGACTATGAATGCGGTCAAGTACTGATTCAATCTGGGGCAGGGCGGATTCTACCAAATTTGTATGAGATATATTCGTCCGTGCCGACAAGAATTCTTCAAGATTGTGAAGTATCGCATTGTGTGCTAGCTGTAATTGTAAACCTAAGAAACCGACAACCAAACTGCCCCCAAGGCCGAGTAGCGAACTGGTAAACGCGGTCGCCATACCACCAAGCGGTTGTGAAAGTCCGGCTTGCATTGTTTCTAATACAGTTTCATTATTGAAATTTAAATTACTTATTAGTTCTGCAAAGCCACCGATGGTTACCAATAACCCCCAAAATGTACCAAGTAAACCTAAAAAAACAAGGGTGTTTACGGTGTAACGTACCGATTCACCATCATCATCCATTTTTATCTGAATTATATCCAATACACTGCGCAACCCCCCAGCAGTCAATTTATTGCGTTGGTAATGTAATAATAACGCAACAGAGCGAAGCAGGCGGGGAGGTAATTTAGGTTTTTTGACCCCATGAGTATATTCATTTAACCACCTGTGTTCCGGCAGTAATGCAAACATCTTGATAAAACAGACGATTATTCCGAAAAGCGTTGTGCCGATGATTACACCGTTAAGGTATATGTTTGCAATGGCAATAGCAAAAAATGTCCGGTAAAAAATGATGCACAAGCATAGTACAAAAGCCGTAAAAATCGCCATTCGGTTAAGATTTTTGTGAAAACTGTTCATATTTTTCCCCCGTTACAGTTTCATCTTAGAAAATTTTTAAATGTTGTGTCAACGGGTTTGTTCATGAAATATGTCTTTAAAAAAATCCCGAACATTGTTCGGGATTTTTTTTTTAAATATCTAAAACTTTTAATAACACACTTCCACTGCATAGGGTTCGTTATAGTTCATATGTTCTGGGGCACCACAGTAAATGCGGTAATGACAATCGCTATCGGGCGTTCCTAACTTTTTCATAGTGTCGTATGGGATTACATTAACAAGACAGTAATCGGCTTTGGCATGTGAGTTTGGATTAAATATCGATAAAAATTTAACATTTTTTTGCTTGGTTGCAATTTTGCGCAAGTCTTTGGTTTCTGGTATTTGAATTAGAAAATCTCCTTTTTCACCTTTTGTAAGTATGCGGTTACAATTTTCCCCGCAGTTATCCATTGCATCTTGAATCGTTTTATATGCATCGAAAAATAAATCATGGTCGGCAATAAATTTGTTTATTTTATCCAGAACTTCGCACGCATCTTTTTCATAATCTTCTAATTTTCCGTCGTTACTGTACCGTTTTAGATTAGAATAATCCCAATTTCTCGATAATGAAAGAGCGTCTTGGGGTGATAATGGAAATTCTTTTCCGTTTTCATCATTTAAAATGGTAAGGCTTGTGCATGTTCCGTCGCCACAGTACACCGTTTTGCAAATATCAGTAATGCACCGTTCAATTTTGTTCGGCATTTTATAATTGTGGTGGAAAGGAACCGCAGCGCCCCATGATTTGCCTTTATATTCTTCTTTTACAGGACGGCAAGAATGACTCATACTGAATTCACGTCCAGAGTCGTTTTTTGTCTTTTGCCCTATGAAACTAAGCTGGTATTGTAGAATTTGTTTGTTGGTTATATCGCCATAAATGTCCAACAAAGCCGTTCTTTCTGAATCGGGAAAATTACCCTTGTATGTTAGACTAACATATCCAAATTCGCCATTATCGCGGCGTTCTATGACCTTTTCAAACGTGGTGATTACGCCATCAACCGTTACTTTAGCATAATCATCATAAGTCACAATTTTGACCTTTATTTCGGTATCTTCCCTGGCCGCTGGATCATAGTAATTGTTGTTTAAGTACAATACATTTGATCGCTGCCAATGTTTATCAACTGTGCAGGTTAATTCGGCATTGGAAGTCGGTCTGTCGCATGCGGCGAGCCCTAATATGGACAATAATAATAAGAATTTTTTCATTTGTGTTTCTCCCTTCCGTGATTATGTTTGAATTATATCATAAAAACTTAAGATATAAAACTTTTTTTTCATATTTTTACTTGATTTTTTATAAAAAATTGTAATAATTGCGCTTGTTCCTGCTGTTGCCAATGGGGGTGACGGCTGACATAAACCAAAGGAAATAAAATGGCTTACTATGAAAGTATTCTGGTGTTTCGCCAGGATTTGACCGAGCCGCAGGTCAAAGAAAAAGCGGATAAATTTGCAGGTATTATCAAAGAACTGGGTGGCGAAGTAAAATCCACAGAGTTTTGGGGATTGAAAAACTTGGCCTATGTCATTCGTAAAAATCGCAAGGCACATTATGTTATGATGAATGTGGAAATGCCGGGTAAGTCGATTGCCGAACTTGAACGGCGCAGTCGTATTGATGAAGACGTTATCCGTTTCTTGAATGTGCGTGTTGAAAAATTGGCGGATGGACCGTCCATCATGATGAAAAAGAATACCGAGGAGGCAGAATAATGGCAGTTCGTGCAGCAATCTATCGTAAAAAAGCCAACCCGTTAAAGGGTAAGGTTATTGATTATAAAGATGTTAAAATGTTGGGACACTATATTACCGAGCGTGGTAAAATCGTGCCGAGCCGCATCAGTGGTGTTTCCCAGAAAGACCAACGTTTGTTGGCTCAGGCGATTAAACGTGCGCGTCATTTGGGGTTATTGCCGTTTGTGCGCAACAACATTGGATAAAGATATTTGGGTATACCCCTAACTTTAAATAAAAAGGACAGATAAAATGAAAGTTATTTTAACAGAAAAAATTACAGGTCTTGGGACTATTGGTGACACAGTTGAGGTTAAAACTGGTTACGCACGGAACTTTTTATTGCCTAATAACAAGGCATTGCGTTGGTCGCGTGAAAATGTTGCTTTGTTCGAAGCGCAAAAGGCGGAACTGCAGGCGCGTCATGAAAATGCACGCAAGGCCGCAGAATCTAAGGTTGACGCGGTGAAGAACGCCAAGATGTATATGATACGCCAGGCGGGTGATACCGGTCAGTTGTATGGTTCTGTGTCAAGTCGTGATATCGCGCGGACACTTAAAGAAGTTGCGAATGTTGATATTTCTTCGGCCCAGGTTATGTTGGGTGCGCCGATTAAATCGATTGGTGCGTTTGACACGAAAATCGCACTGCATCCAGATGTGATTGTTCCGATTAAGGTTTATGTCGCACGTACAAACGATGAAATCGAAGCGTTGGTCGCCGGCAAGGTCTTGACCTTTGGAACCAAAAAGGTTGAAGAAGAAACTGAAACCAAAGAAGAACCAAAAGACGAAGCGGAAGTTAAAGAAACAGAAGTATCCGCGGAGTCTGAAAAATCAGAACCGGCGGAAGAAAAATAATTCCGATTTTGGTTATGCTTACGCCCCACAGGGAATTTACCACAAAAAATGTTTTTCACATTTTTTGTGGGACATGATATTGTGGGGCGTGTTATATTTAACAAAAAACTTGACAATTTTTGTTTTTGGTGTTATATTAGTTGTTGTCATAAGAAAAAAGGAGCATATTATGGCGAATTTTAAAGAAAAAATGAATTATAAGTGGCGTTCGTTTGTTTGGAATATGAAGCATAGTAAGGATGCTAGAAATAATTTCCTTACTTGTGTTTTCTTGGTCGTTGTGTTTGGTTGCGCTTTTGTTTGGCTGGCGAAAGCAGATAAAAAAGCTAAGGAACAAGAAGAAGCACAAAAAAAATTAGAACAAGTCGAGAAAGAAAGACAGGCGAAACGGGCACACGATTTTGCTAATTATATAATTGAAGATGTACGGGCTTATGCCATACCAAGTAAACGTAGTATACGAGAATGGAGCGAAAATTATAAATTTGACCCAGGTTACTGGGATGGTCGTATTCAAGATTTGGTATCAGATTCAACCAAATACGCAAATGCAATTTATAGGGATGCATGGTGCATACAAGAACTCCATCCCAATATTTCGTTTGAAGCGGCTTTGAAGTGGATAGACGAACAGTCTTCTGTGGTCGTTGGTCCAAAGTATAAGGCAGAATACAATATGGGGGTTAGCCATGGTGAAGAAGTTATTAAAAGTGTATCTTATGTTCCAAGCGGTAAAACTGAAGTAAAAGGTTCCAATCACAGTGCGGAATATAAAATGAAAGTCAATAAACGTCATTTGAAAGAAATATCTTTAGAATTGGCACAGTTACGTGCTGGCAGAAATTTGGCGCAAAAGAACTTAGAACGATAGTGTTTTTATGAACCAAATCAAAAAAATCCCCACGAATTTCGTGGGGCGTTTTTTTAATTGTTCCAATCTTGGTAAACGGTATCTACATCCACGATTATCGGGATTGTGCTATCAATAAAATTTGTTTCAACGAATTCATCTATGGCGAGTCCCAAACTTATGCACCCACCAGAACGATGTTTGTTTGGGTCTGTTGTTCCATGCAGGTACATATTCGTGCGTCCAAAAGTGTTGGTTTCATTGGCCGGTATAAGTGGAATGCGGTATTGCCCCCACGCAAGTTGTTTTTCTTTGGATAGTGTGTCTTTGTCTTTGGCGCGGACTACATAAACCCCGTTCGGCGTTCCGCCAGAATATGGGATGCTTTGGTATTGTCCGTTTTGGCAAGATTCGCGTCCTGAATACGTGGGTCGAACAAGATATTTTGGGATATTATTTTCACATGCCACAAGGACATTACCATTGAAGATGATGATTTTATTCGTGCTAATTGGTGTGTCGGTTGGAAAATGAAAAGTTTGTGTACTGTATGTTGCGTTAAGATTAAAAATATTTTCTATATATTTTTCATCTGGGACACTTGGATACAATGGACATATATCATTTTTTATTGGGGGTAAGATTCCGATGTTGCTTATGCATTTATCGAT
Organism: Alphaproteobacteria bacterium; assembly: GCA_017962125.1. Taxonomy (GTDB): domain Bacteria; phylum Pseudomonadota; class Alphaproteobacteria; order Rs-D84; family Rs-D84; genus Enterousia. The sequence goes on along the minus strand of JAGCVZ010000011.1, from coordinate 234,321 downwards.
ATCTGCGGTAATTTTTGTAGTTACGGTTGGGTGCATTTTTGAATTTTGTGTTAACCTTTTGGTTAAAGATTCTTTGGTTATAAGGCAATTTTTGAGTCCTGTTCGAAGTATGGTTTCTTTATCTGTTTCGCTTAGTCCAATTTGTTTTGCAAAATTCGAAGTGGCAATTTTTGTGCCGATATTTCGCATAAAATTATTGAATCTTGTATGTGGATTTATTCCTTGTTCGCGGGCTTCTTCGCTTAATGCGGCGATACTTTGTTTGCAAGCATCGTACAGTAAAAGATAGAGTTTTGCTATTTCTCCTTCGGATGCACCCTGGATACAGGTTTCGGATTTTATCAACGCTTCAAGTAATTTTTCATCAGTTAGGTAGTATGCTTTGCCGTTTAATTCAAATATCATGATTTGTGGGTCGCCATCTGCATGTGCCGATAAACATAAAAATAAAGAAAAAATAGCAAGAAATACTTTTTTCATTTTAACGCCCCCGTACATTTTGTGGCGACATCTGCGATGTCTTTAATTGCCTTGATTTGTGTGGCATTGAAAACGGTGGCGGTTGCCGATGCGACAGTTGATGCGCCCGCCAAAACATTGGATGCAGTATTAAGGTTTCTTTCACGTTGTTTCCCAGAATCCGTATTGTCTTGGCGCGTGGCATCGGTGTTGGCGACGGCACTGGTTATCGTGCCGGTAAGCCCCGTTGTTGCACCTACAATTCCGGCGATTTTTGCGCCATCCGCGCGCACGTTGATTTTTGAGATATCAACAGTATTGAATCCGTCACAGGCATTTATGATTTGTGTGGCTTCGTTTATATCAATTCCGTCAAGTTGTGCCTGAGCGCGGGCCTGTTTCAAATTTGATACGGCCGATTTGCATTTATCAATTTGATTTTGCAAATTTCCATCTGTACGATTTTGGGTCGCGATGATTGTGCCTGCAATATTTGTTGCGGTGTTTGCTGCAAGTAGTCCTGTACGCCAGTTGCCAAGTTTTTTAGATTGTTCTTCTTTACGTTTCTTTTCAGCACGCAGCGCATCCGCCATTTCACGACCCTTTTGGGTTTGGGTTTCATCCATTAATTCGGCCAAAATATCATATAATTGTTCTTCTGTTTTTATTTCGGTTGCACCCATTGCATCAAGTTGAGCGGTAATATCTTCGATTTCTTTGTCATGTTTGGATTTTACAATGCCAACCGCTGTTGCGCCAATACCAAGACCGGTTCCAACCCCGGTTACAGCGGTATTGATTCCGGCCATACGTTTTAATTCAGCAAGTTCAGATTCAATCCCAATGCAAGAAGAATAAGTGTTTCGTAATGCCGCCACGAATGTATTTTCATCAGCGTATGCGGTGGTCACGAAAAGAGTATATATTAAAAAAATTTTTTTGATTAAAAATCCCATACATTGATTATATCACTTTTTCTATAAAAAGTAAAAAAAAAATCCCCACGTATCAGTGGGGATTTTTGTGTATCGGAATAATTATTTATCCAACGCCTTGATAATCTGATCGTATGGTATCGCGCCTGGGAAAGCTTCTTCGCCAATAACCAGGTATGGCGTGCCACTGATTTCGAAACGTTGTGCCAAATCACGAACGTTTTTCAATTCACGTGCGACAACTTCACCGTTCATATCCTTTTCTAACTGGGCGGTATCCAAATCAACTTCAGCAGCCAACTTCATGACGTTCTTTTTGATTTTTTCACCAAGTTTAGAACGATCTTTCATATCATCTTGGGTATAATATTCTTTTTCCATCAACTTTCTATCTAATGCGGCGGCTTTGTCATTGCCTTGTAATCTTGCAGCGATAACAGCCTTGGCCGGTGCATCAGACAATTCACCATGGATAGAGAAGTTTTTCAAGACAACGCGAACATCATCACGACTTCCCATAACACGAGCCAATTCGCCATGAACACGACGGCAATATGGGCAAGAATAATCAGACCACAAGAAGATAGTTTTTTTCGCATCTTCTTTACCCCAAATCGGTGCATCGCCAATCATGTCCTTCATATTCGAACGAACATATTTGCGAATCGCCTTGTTCTTTTCAGCGTTCTGTTGTTCCTGCATCGCAGATACCATTTCTTGCAGAATCATTGGGTTTGTATGTGTCAGGTAGTACGGTGTGTACAAACGGCAGACACAGCCAGCGATCAAAATGATAGCAACCAATTTGATCAATTTTACGATCATCGTAGGACTGGATTCAGATTTTTTACCATCGTGTTTAACGAACATGCCGCCAAACAAGAAGAGTGCAATTCCGATAACCAGAATGAGGATTGTCCAAAACATGTTTTTCTCCTTTGCTTGTTGAACGGTTGTATCTTAGAAATTTTTTTGCGCCCGTGCAAGAGATTTTTAAGAATTTTTTTCGCAGGTCAAACTTAGACGTGAATTTGGGATTTTTGTGCCAAGTTCTGTGCAAATTTTTTCGATAAATTTAAGAGTTGTATCCGTTGTCAAAGGTAATTGAAACAGCCGGTTTACATAAGGTGCGGCGCATTCGGCGCATACTGCACGTCCAGTCTTTGGTGAAAGATGAGTCAATTTTTCCACCCGTCCACAACCGGAACATTTTGTTAAATCCAATGCAAACCCAAGTTCGCGTAATAAAACAATTTCCCAACGTAAATAATCATCAACGGGTGAATTTGTATTCGGCAAATTTGTTAAAAAATTCACAGTCGAATCGTAAAGCGCGCCATAAGATTCGCGTTCAGGCAATAATGTTTTTATCAAATCGAAAACGCAGTTCACAAATTTTATACGTTCGAAATTCATCATTATTGGCGCTGTTAAATTTCTTTCGCTTTCCCAATGAAACACACCCAGGGCGGAATCGAGTCGTGCGCCCCACGTGGCGTTGCCGATTTGTCCGACAAGTGGCTTGTTTGTTTTTGTTGTGATTGCGCCACGCAACATTCCTGCAATAACACCATGTTCGCGTGTGAATATGTGTGCAACCGCATCACGTTCATTAAATGGGCGCAGAGATATTAAAAGACCGGCTGATTCAAGTTTCATTTTATTTTAATTTTTCGGCGGCGGCGCGCGCAAGTTCGTCACAGCGTTCATTTAATTCTTCGCCATTATGCCCACGTACCCAAACCCAGTGAACTTTGACCGCGGACACCAATTCATCCAGTTGTTGCCATAGGTCTTGATTCTTTACAGGTTTTTTATCCGCAGTGCGCCAATTATTTTTCTTCCAATTTTTAATCCAAGTTTGTGTGCCGTTTTTTACATATTGACTGTCGGTGTGGATTTCAATTTCATTGTGCCGGCGCGCGGCGGATATTGCGCGTATAACCGCGGTCAATTCCATGCGATTGTTGGTTGTATCTTTTTCGCCGCCACTACGTTCTGCGCGATTTTTTCCATCTGTTGCAACAAAAGCCCATCCACCGGGACCGGGATTACCAAGGCAACTTCCGTCTGTCCAAATTTTTAGCATTTTATTTCATCCTTTGTTTGTGATATAATATCATAAAATGAAAATAGATTCCAAGAATTTACACGAAATGTCAAATACTGTGCGTGCGGATGCGTTACGCGCTATTAGAAGTGCCAAAAGTGGGCATATAGGAATTGTTCTTGATGCTGCTGATATTATCACGATGATTTACGCTGTGTTTTTGAATCCTGTACGTGATAGGTTTGTTTTATCTGCGGGACATGGTTCGGCGATGCTGTATGCGATGCTTAAACTTTCGGGATATAATATTGGTGATTTAAAATCTTTTCGGCAAATTGGTGGATTGCCAGGGCATCCGGAATTTGGTATCGATGGTGTTGCGGCAACGACAGGGCCAGTAGGGCAAGGTGTTGCAAATGCGGTCGGTATGGCGATTGCTGCAAAGCACAACAAAACTGGTGGTCGCGTGTATTGCCTTTGTTCTGATGGCGATTTAATGGAAGGTGTTGCACAGGAAGCAATTGGTTTTGCCGGGCGATATAAATTAGATAACTTGGTGCTGCTTTGGGATAATAATGGAATAAGCATTGATGGTGTAGCGCAAACGGATAAAAATGTTTCAATGCGTATGCGTGCAGCGGGCTGGACTGTGCGCGGTGTGGATGGTACAGATACGGATGAACTTTATGATGCAATCGTAACAAAGGCAGATGGACCGTTATTTGTGCGCTGTGACACAACATTGGGTCAAGGTTCAAGTGTTTCTGGAACGGCGCGTGCGCACGGGTTTGCACTTAGCGAAAGTGAGATTGCGAGTTTAATAAAACATCTGGATTCAGATATTGGACGTGATTTGTGGCGGAAAGTTGCACGCGTGCATAAAAAATCGAAAAAAATAAAATATGCGAACGTGCCAAAGTTATATTTACCGCAAAAAACATCTGACAAATCAACGCGCGAAATGTCTGGTGAATATTTGACTGCGATTATGGAGGCGGGTGCAGAGGTTATTATCGGTAGTGCAGATTTGGGTCAGAATACAAAAGTGCTAGTTCCTGGTGTGCGTGAAATTACCGCAAATAATTTTTCAGGGCGTTATATAAACTATGGCGTGCGCGAACACGCTATGGCGGCGATTATGAACGGTATGGCGTATGCTGGGTTGCGTGTGGCGGGCTCAACATTTTTGGCATTTAGTGATTATATGCGTGGTGCAATGAGGCTTGCTGCAATTTCGGGTTTGCCAGTTGTCTATGTTTTGACGCATGACAGTGTTGCCGTCGGGCAAGATGGACCAACACATCAACCGGTCGAGCAATTGGCTAGTCTGCGTCTTGTTCCAAACATGAACGTGTTTCGACCGTGCAATATGGCAGAGGTTGCATGGTCTTGGCAAACAGCATTATCAGAGATAAATCGACCGTCATGTATTGTGCTTTCGCGGCAAGCGATTGCGCCGGTGGGAAATTCGGTTTTTGGCGAAATAAAGTTTGGTGGGTATGTTGTTTATAAGTCTAGCGTGGCGCGTGCCAAGATAACTATTATCGCAACTGGGGCCGAGGTTCCACTTGCAATGGATGCGGCGCGTATGATTGGGGGCGCAATTCAGGTTGTAAGTATGCCGTCGGTTGGGCATTTTCGTGCGATGGATGCGCGGTATAAAGAAAAAATTTTGGCCGGCACTGTTGTCGCAATAGAAGCCGCAGCGACTGCGCCTTGGTTTGAATTTGCTGATATTGTGATTGGACTTGATGATTTTGGCTTGTCAGGGCCGGGTGACATGGTGTATCGTGTGTGCGGGTTTGATGCGGAAAAAATCGCGAAAGCGATTCGTGCAAAGATAAAACATGTCTGAATTTGAATTTGTAACTTCATCTGGGGAAAAAATACCAGTCATTATTAATATACGTACTGGGGTGCGGAATATAACTTTGCGACCGCGTGGTGGTGATGTGCGTAGGATTGATGCAACACGACCGATAATTTCGTCAAATTCAACGGTTATGAAATTTGTTGAACAAAAACGTCGGTGGCTTGAGCGGTTTTTTGCAAATGCCCCGCGCAAGGAACATTTGAAATCCGGAAATATATTTGATTTCTTGGATAAGCGCGTTTGTGTTATCTATGATGGAACTTTACGCGGGAACAAGTTTGTTTTGAATGACGATGGAACGTGGACTCTATTTGTTGGTGGTGATGAAAAATTGCTTGAAAACCGTGTGCGTTTATTCGTCAAATCTGAATTGTTAAAACAAATAAAAGATTTAATTCATAAGACACCACGTGAATTTTGGCCGAAAAGGATTTGCCTGCGTGATACGATATCGCGTTGGGGGTCACGGTCAACGACGGGAACAGTTTCTTTTTCGTGGCGTTTGGCGTTTGCGCCGTTTGATGTTATGCGGTATGTCGTGATGCATGAATTGGCACATGTCAAACATATGGATCATTCTGATGCTTTTTGGGCTCAGGTTCGTGAACTATACGGTTTTGGGGTTGAGCGCGCGCGACGGTGGCTGAATCAAAATGGTGCCGATTTGCATAAATTCCTTTGAAACCATTCCTGAGTATTTCCGCCTTGTTTTTCGGTATAATTTTGATGTGTTAAAAGCACATAACAAAAACCAAACAAAGGAAGAAAAAATGAAGGAAAAAAATAAAGAATGCAAAAAAATATCTGTGATGGTGGCGTTGGGTATTGTTGCGTCAACGGCCGCTTTTGCAGGACCAGGCACCATGGCGAATAATAATATGAATAACAATACAATGACCGAAGTTATGACAATCGAACAGGTTCGTGGTTTGTCTGATAATTCGCCGGTTATTGTTCGCGGGTACTTGTTGCGCCAAAATGGTGAAAATTCATATATTTTCCAAGATGAAACAGGAACAATCAATTTGGAAATAGACCAAGAAGATTGGGGTGGTATGAGTGTTTCACCATCAGATTACGTTGAAGTTTGGGGCGAAGTTGATAAAAATGGTGCATCTATGATTGAAATTGATGTGTCCGCAATGAAGAAGTTATAATAGTGGTTAGTGTAAGTGATAAGTGTTAATGCGCGGGGCAAATGCCCCGCGTTTCCGCAAAAAGACAAAATACTAACCACTAATCACTGATTCTGGGGCAGGTAAACATTATTACTTATCTCTGGCCCGGCGATAAGTGTTCCGGTGCCAGTGTTAGTTTTAAACGTGCCCGATACTGTATCGTACATACCAATTTCATTATCGCTATTACGTTTTGCGGGGATAAAATTTCCTACAAGCACACCATTTTGATATGCTCGCAATGTCCAAACTTTGCCTAAAAACGGATAATAGCCAATACAAGTACTAAACAAACACCAATTTTGTTGTGTTGTATCTTTATTTCTCACAATGGTTTGCCCATTTACCGTCCCCCTTGCCCCAAAAGAATCAAATGTGATATTAGCAGATATCTTTTCAGTTGAATAGATAGCATGAGCGCCGCTAGCACCGCTCACGCCCCAAGTATGCGTAGTTGTAGCCTCGCCAAACCATGTACTAGTGTTTCCGCCATTTGTAGATGAAAGCAAGGTTTGTGAAGCGCCTTTTATTCTACTTGATTGTGCTACAACCAGAAAATTCATATCTCCGGAAAGCCCTAAATTAATAGTTGTGGTTTCGTTTGTTGCTTCTATATATTCCAACGGGGTATATGCATAAGGAACCAGAATGGAATCAGGTATTTCATAGAGCTCGACATTTGACCATGTTATTTCATTGGTGTTGGCATTAGTAAAACTAATAACAGCGTAATTTGCACCTGATGGTGTGGTGAACATGTTATTAGATACGTTGGCATATCCTAATGCCAGACTTCTATCGGTAATATCACTTTCGTTTGAATAATAGGCAACGTATTTATATCTTGCACTCGTGGTCATGGTTACCATGTATTTCGTATTTGGTTTAACCCTTGCATAAAAGGTTGGACCATAAAAGTCAGAGTTTGGGGTATATGGCGAAGTAATTTTTTTAAAATTGGAAGCTACAAACGAGACGTTGAGATTTAAACCGCCTTTATACATGGTCCCATTAAACAAGTTCACCGGTCCATTATGTGTCGTCCATAACCAACAATTACCGGTTGCGGGGTCATTGCCGGCACAAACAAATTCATTATCCAATCCGTTTTGTAATGCCGCATTAAATGTTCCCGCATCAACAAGTGCATTTTGTTGTTCGGCGTATGTGCCACTGTCTTGATAGATTCCTTTTTCACCTAATTCACCCGGCGCATTTGTATATGTCGCAACATAATCCGCATGTTTGTTTGCACCAAGTGTATCTTGGGTGGCATCTAAACCTGTATTCACTGCACTAACCGTTGGTAATGCGGTGTCGTTTGTGTTATTGCCTAAATCTGATTTTACTTCGCGTGGTGTGATTTCCCCGGCGGTATTGGTAAAAGTTGCAACTTTTGTTCCTGATTGCGCACCGAATATATCTTGTTTTTCAGAAAGTTCATCATTTACATACGTTAGTGATGTTACTGTTTGCCTGTCGGCAATATCATCGGCGAATGCGAAACCGATAAATGCCGCGAACAACCCGAATATCATGAACTTTCTCATGTTCCTCCCCCTTTTTTTTCTGTAAAATAAAAACACCGCTTTGGAAACCAAGCGGTCGGGGTGTTAGCAAATCATACCTATTAGATGACCCCATGGGTTTTATGTATATCCCAAGGGCACCCCGACCAAAATCGGGGTTTTATCTTTGACGGTGCAAAAGCATGAGAAATCACAATGGATTACGATGCTTCGCACCGAATAGGTAAGGCCTGCTACAGCCCGAAACCAAGTTCCCACATGGCTTCGTATTTATGCTAACAAACTTAACTAATTCAAGGCAAGTAAAAAAATCCCCGCGATTGCGGGGAAAAGAATTATTTTACAAATCTGTTATACATTTTCTCGTTTATCTTGGTGGGATATTCGCGTTCAAGGTATGAATTATAATCCGCATTTAGATGTTGCATAGCCATATTTGTAATTTCTGGTTTTATTTGTTCAATCTTTTTGGTGTCAAGTTCTGGCAATTTTTCGTTTATAACATTCAAGACATAGAATGCATTAGGCGCAGCCACAATTGATTTGTCGCCTATTGGGTTTTTGAATGCCGCAACCAAGACCGGCATCGGTGCCCCATCTGTGCGTGAAACTGTTAACTTTTTTGCGTTTTGTAAATTGCCGGTTTTGTTTAAATCAACTAATAACTCATTCGCCCGGACATACGCCAGTTTTTCTTGTTCGGCATGTGTCCATTCGTTTACAAGTTCCTTTTTTATTGAATCAAAGTCTGCGTTATGTTCAGGAATAATTTTATCAACCCGCACAATGACAAAACCTTGCTTTGTTTCGATAAGTTCACTTTCGGTTTCTGGGGCAAGTTCAAAAATTTTTGCGATAACCGATTCGTTAATGTTTTTATCATTTGGCAGTTTTTCCGACGAAATACCGTTATGTTGTTTAAATGTTGCGCCATGTTTCTTGGCCGCGGCAACTAATGTTTCGCCACCTATTATATCGTCTTCCATTTTCTGGGCCGCTTTAAGGCCGTTTTCATATTCGTCTGGTTTATCCATTGCCGCCGGAATCATTACGTATGATATATCACGTGCTTCGGGAACATGGTGCGGATTTTTTGCGTAAAAATCGCGCAAGTTTTCATCTGTTGGTTTCCCAACTTTGAAATCAGAAAATTTTACCGTTGTCATGTTTACATCGCGCTTTGCATTGCGCGCGTTATATGTAGCCAGTGCGACAAATTGCGGTGTGGTTATTGGCGTTATTGTTGGTGTTAGAACCATTGTGTTTAGTGCCTTTACGCGGATGTCTGCTGCTATATCCGATTCGGTTAACCCAGAACCACGTAAAACCATATCAAATGTCGCGGGTGAAAATTTTCCGTTGTCTTGGAATTGCGGAATAGCACGAATTGTATTTGCGATTCGGTGATCTGATACAACATATCCTAAATCATGGGCATGTTTATCAATTCGGCGTGCCGAAGCGATATGTTGTATTACACCGTTTTGAAAATCCAACATTTTGACAGGATTTGAATACAATTCGCGTTGTTCTTCGCGCGACATGGCTGCAAGTTCGTTTGATCGAACATTGTTATATTGTTGTATCGAAATTTTTTCGCCACCAACACGCAAAAGTGTTGTGTCGGACGATGTAAGACCAAAAACCCATTCAGCAACACCCCATCCAACGAACGAAAAGATTAGAATTCCCATTAAAACTTTGGCTAATGGTTTATCAGCCGCATTACGTAAATATTCTAGCATTTTTCCACCTTTTGCGGTAACATAGCAAAATGTAACCTAAAAAATCAACGGAAAAAAGGAAGAAAAATGAAAATTATTGCAGGAAATTGGAAAATGAACGGGTCGCGTGCGGCTTTGGATGAGATGATTGCTACTATTTCTGGGGTAAAAACCGAAAATCGGGTGGTTTTATGTGTGCCTTTTACCATTGTGCGTGCGGGAACAAGTAATGTTGCAATCGGTGCCCAGGACATCAGTGCGCATGCCAAGGGCGCATATACTGGTGAAGTGTCAGGTTCTATGTTGGTCGAAGCCGGTGCAAAATATGTGATTGTTGGACATAGTGAACGTCGTATGTATCATGATGAGACTAATGATATTGTTCGTCAAAAGGCCCAGATGGCATTAGAAAATGGGTTGACTCCGATTATCTGTGTTGGTGAAACAATGGAAGAAAAACGGGCCGGAAAAACATTTGATATCATAGAGGCGGGGGTCAAAGAATCTGTGCCGGAAGATGCGCATGATGATATCATCATCGCCTATGAACCGCGGTGGGCGATTGGTGCGGGGATAACACCCACAGCTCAAGAAATTGCAGATGCGCATAAAGTTATTGCGGATAATTTGTCTTATATGGGTTTGGATGGAACACCAATTTTATACGGTGCAAGCGTAAATGGTGAAAATGTGGCCGATATTGTCGCGATTAGTAATGTTGATGGAGTACTTGTTGGTGGTGCATCCTTGAAACCGCAAGAATTTGTCACTATAATAGAAAACGCAAAGTAACAAAAATAGAGAAAATATTATGGAAGACAAAGAAGTCAAAATGGAAGCTGTATCGGTAAAAGATGCGGTAAAGCCTGAAAAAACGTCGGGAAAAGACGAAAATAAAGATGAAGTTGCGGAAATGACCGCGCAAATTGCGGAACTGAACGATAAATACTTGCGTATGGCAGCGGAGTTGGAAAATACCCGTCGTCGCGCTGCCATTGATGTCGAGACACGCGCGCGGTCGCGGGCTATGTCGGTTGCGGAAAAAATCTTGCCGGTTATGGACGCCGTTCAGGCGGCACTTAAACATTCGCCCGATGATGCGGGAATTCAATCTATGGCGCGGGCGATGGAATCTGCGTTTGAACAGATTGGAATCACAAAGATACCGGCGGTCGGCGAAGTGTTGAATCCCACGCTACACAATGCAATTCAGGTCGTGGCGGTGGAGAATGGCGCAAAGCCAGATACAATAGTTGAAGAAATGCAATCTGGATATATGTTTGGGGATAATGTTTTGCGTACTGCGATGGTGGTCGTTGCAAAATAATTGAACCTCGCGTTTGCGAATGGCTTTTTTGTGTGGTATAATCAAGAAAAATAAGAAAAGGTGTGAGTTATGTCTTTGATACCAATGGTCATAGAAGAATCCCCACGTGGCGAACGGTCGTTTGATATCTATTCGCGTTTGTTGCGGGATAGGATTGTTATGATAAATGGCGATATAGAATTGCAAATGGCCAATACGGTTGTGGCGCAGTTGTTGTTTTTGGAATCGGAAAATCCAAATGCGGATATTTCACTTTATATCAATAGTCCGGGCGGAGTTATATCAGCCGGTTGGGCGATTATGGATACAATGCAGTATATTAAATCGCCGGTTACAACGATTGGTATGGGTTTGGTTGCATCTATGGCTTCTGTAATTTTGGCGGCGGGTGAAAAGGGTAAAAGATTTGCGTTGCCGAATACAGAGATTATGATTCATCAGCCACTTGGTGGTTTGCAAGGGCAGGCGACTGATATGGAAATCGGTATGCGCAAAATGAAAATGGTCAAAGAAACTATTACCAAACAAATGTCCGAATTTACCGGTCGTAAGGTCAAGGAATTACATGATGCGATGGAACGTGATAATTGGATGACCGCGGATCAGGCAAAAGATTTTGGAATAATTGATAATGTTTTGACAAGGAAAAAATAGGGCGGAATATGACGGACGAAAAGAAAACAACAGAAAAAAAGCAGCAGTTTTGCAGTTTCTGTGGCAAGGCGGTTTACGAAGTAAAAAAACTGGTCAGTGGTCGTAATGTCTGCATTTGTGATGAATGTATAGCGCTGTGCAACGACATCATGGCGGATGATGTTCGGACAAATGTTACGCGTGATGCAGAAAAATTGCCGACTCCGTCACAGATTTATGATTTCCTTAATGAGTATATCATTGGTCAAGATTCTGCAAAAAGGACATTGGCGGTTGCAGTGTATAATCACTATAAACGTCATAGTGTTTCTTTGTCGTCAAATGTTGAAATTCAAAAATCCAATGTTTTATTGATTGGTCCAACAGGGACCGGAAAAACTTTGTTCGCGCAAACGTTGGCTCGTATTTTAGATGTGCCGTTCGCGATTGCTGATGCAACAACACTCACTGAGGCCGGATATGTCGGCGAAGATGTGGAAAATGTTTTGACGCAACTGTTGCACAATGCGAATTTTGATGTGGAAAAGGCGCAACGTGGAATCGTCTATATTGATGAAATTGATAAAATCGCGCGGAAATCTGAAAATCCGTCACTGACGCGGGATGTGTCGGGCGAAGGTGTGCAACAGGCACTATTGAAACTGGTTGAAGGCACGATTGCAAATGTTCCCGCCAGTGGTGCCGGGCGCAAGCATCCAGGCGAAGCGACTGTTCGTTTGGATACAAGCAAGATTTTGTTTATCTGTGGCGGGGCGTTTGATGGGCTTAATCGCGTAATCGCAAATCGCAAGTGCGAACGCGCAGGAATCGGATTTGGTGCGGATGTTTCGTCAAAGAAAGAACGCGATGCGAAAAATTATTTATCTGATGTGCAACCCGAAGATTTGGTAAAGTTTGGAATTATTCCGGAATTAGTTGGGCGGTTGCCGGTAATTACGACACTTTCGGAATTAGATGAAGATGCGTTGGTGCAAATTCTTACCGAGCCGAAAAATGCGATTGTAAAGCAATATACAGCGATGCTTGCCATGGACGATGTGAAGTTGACGATAAAGGATGATGGTCTGCGTGAAATTGCGAAACTTGCGCTTGTGCGGAAAACGGGGGCGCGGGGATTACGCAGTATTTTAGAAAAGATTTTATTGGAACCGATGTTCTATGCACCGGATAAAAAAGATTTGGCGGAAATTGTCATCGATAAAGATGTGGTAAACGGTAAAAAGGCACCAATTGAAATCATGCGTACCGCTAAAAAAGCCGCATAAAGTCTGCGGTAGTTTCAAAAAAATTTTCAGAATTTACTGATTTTGCTGTTCAGCTGTGCCAACGCGTTTACGTTCGACAAATGTGATGCGACCTTTGGCCAAATCATATGGTGTCATTTCAACGCGAACCCTTTCGCCCACGTTAACCCAGATGCGCAACTTGCGCATTTTGCCACAAACGGTTGCCAAAATTTCATGCTCGTTATCAAGCCGAACACGAAACATTGTGTTCGGTAATTTTTCGACTACTGTGCCTTCAAAAACGACTACGTCATCTTTTGCCATATTTATCCCTTTGATAAAACGTCATCAATTTTATGTCTATATTTAAAAAAATCAAGAATTTTTTATTTGCCAAGGTTCTAATGTTTTGATAAAATTATATAAAGTTGTAGGAAGGAAAAATCATGAAAATCAAAATATTCTTTGTTATTTTGGCGCTTTTGCCATGTGTTAGTTTTGGGGCAACGCGCGATGGTGGTAATCGGGCGGGCATTCGTGGACCGTCGTTGTCTGTTGGTCCTGCGGTTAAGACAAAAAATATAAATTTAGTGAATAGTAAAAGTTCAAGCGCGCCAGTGGCAAAAGTAGAGGAGCCCGCGGAAGTAGAAGAGGTTAGTGTTACATCTGAGGAAGTTGAAGAATACGATATTGAAAACCTTAGTCCAGAAGAATGTCGCGAAGCCTATCGTGAATGTATGGATGATTTTTGTTTGTTGGACGAATCCGAAGGGGGGCGTTGTTCTTGTTCGAACAATATAAAACAATCAAAAAAATTAATTAAAGAAATTCAAGATATTGAACTCGCGGCGGAAAAGCAATATACAGAAGGGGTCGAACGTGAAAAACTTGGAGCCAAGGCGAAATTTATAAAATTTGGTGAAAGTGACCAAGCAAAAAAATCTTCGCGCAAGACGGGGATAGACCTTGTTGCATGGATAAATGGCGATACGAATTCCAGTTTGGATGCTGATGCTGATATTGGTGATAATCTTTATGATATAGCGGCTGAATCTTGTGATTTTATTTTAAAAACATGTGACAATAAACGTGCCGATATGGAAGAAAAACTTTATCAGCGCGAAATACTCAAAGATTGTAAAACTTTTACTGGGTATCTAGCAGAACAAAAGCGCGCAGCGGAATCCAACAAGCGGACGGCGGATGCGGCTGTGCGGTCGGCGACATTGGATATGTTAGGAACTACAAATAAGTATAATCGTGGTGAATGTTTGCTTGCGTATCGCGCATGTATTGCCGACAAGGGTGGTTGTGGTGTTCAGTTTGAAAATTGTTTAGATGCAAAACTTTTGGAACGGCGTGCAAATGCGTGTGAAAATATTTTAGATCAATGTATGGCGGTTAGAACTTTCGTTTTGGATGATTGGAAGGACGAAGCAAAAATGATTCTTGCCGATGCGGCGGTTTATAGTGATAGAAATATGCGTCTGACGTGCAATGCCAAAATTCGTGCTTGTTTAGAAGATGGGTGCGCTGTGTCGACTGATACAGGGTGTTTAACGAATGTAAATGTTGCGGCGGGGGTGTGCCCAATTATAAACGAATGTGATGCTAAAATTCCGGGGCTTAAACAGAGTTGGAACGAAAAGTTGGTGGCATTGCGGACAGATTTTTGTCAGTCGGATGTTGATAAATGTTTGCGCAATAAATGTGGTGAAAATTTCACAGGACCGCAGTGCCTTGGGAAAAACGCGCAAGAAATTGTCGATCTTTGCCCCCAAGATATGTTTCCTTCGTGCAAAAGTGAAAAATTTTATGATGTTATTGTAAGTTCTGTGCTGTTGCAGATGAATTATCAAATGATGCAAGGCTGTATTAACTATTACGATGATATGCTGGGACGTATTTGTGGAACAGATATGAATTGTTTACCAAAGAGTGATATTGTAGAAACTTTAACTAAATTACCTAGTACTGAATCTGGAAAGACTGATTTGCGTCAGAGAGTGAAAGATGAAAGTAAAACTGCAGTTGAGGAGTTCTTTAAGCAGTTTGAAAAGGAGGCTACTGTTGATGCATGTAAAAGCGCGCAGCAACCCGCAGGTCGGAAAAGTTTGAAAGATAGTATTTTTGTGACGGCAAAAATGATAGCAGAAAATGGCGCAGAAAATCGCTATCTTACCGATTTGGAATCGCGTGTGGCGGAATTGTCGCGGCAACAAGATGTGGAAGAAGCACGTGAAAATTGTTTGACACTTTATAAGCCAGAAAAGAAAAAAGCAGAAGAAAAAGATGAAAAAACGTCTTACTCTTATATAAAGAGTGTTTCTTTTGAACCTTCATTACGTAATTGCCATGTATGCCGTATGCAACGCGTTTGTGAAGTTGGGGGCGAAAAGAAATCTACCTCGATGTTAAAGGCTGCGGCTGGCGGTTTATCAACCGGAGCATCTGCGGGAACCATGGTAAGTGCTGGTTGGGGAACTGCGATTGGGGCACTTGTTGGTGCGGCTGCTTTTGGTGCAATGGGTTACGCATCGGGCGGTCAAGAAACTTTCTGCCAGGAAATAGAATCTTGTGAAGATGTAAATATGTAGGATGAAAATGAAAAAAATTGCCTTTTTATCAGCGTTATTGATTATACCGGTTGTTGCGGTTGCGGCAACAGCAAAGAAACAATCAGCAATTCAAAATGGGACAAATGTTCGTGCGCGGGTTGCGGCCAAGGGCATTTATTCTCAGGAATGCTATGATGAATACTATGGTTGTATGGATCAATTTTGTATGTCGGAAAATATAAATGGGGGCAGTTGTCTGTGTAGTAACAGTAATACAAAGTATGAAGCCGAACTTGAAGAAATAAACGAAATGTTAGCCGAGGCCGATCGTGTAAAAACGGTAGAGGTAGAAAAAATAAAACTTGGTGCAAATGCAGATATTGTCTTTACGGGTGAACGCAAATATGACGAAAAAGGAAATGTTATCAAAGTCGGAGAGATGACCGCGGCGGATAAGAGAAAATCGAAACGTGAAAGTTTGATGAAGATGTTTGAAACAAATTTAAGCGAAGAAGATGACGAAGAAGACGATGATGATATTATGCACAAGACTGGGGCGGAACTGTTCAAAGTTGCGGATGATACATGTCGAGATCAGTTGGGTTCATCGTGTGTTAAAGATATAAAATTGTTAAAACAGATTTATCAACGTCAGATAGAATCGGATTGTCGTGGGTTTGCAAATAGTATTGCCGAACAACGTGCTGCGGCGAAATCCGCAATGAATTCGGCAGAATCCGATGTTAGAACCGCGTTAAAAGAAAGTTTTGATTCATCTAATAAATTCAATCAGGGTGAATGCATGGTTGAATTGAAAAACTGTATGCTTGGCGCTGATGCTTGCGGGGATGATTGGGTAAATTGTGTTTCCATAATTGCAAATGAAAATATGCAAAACAAGACCGCAACTAGTACCGCCGGGACCAAGGTAAGTACAACCGTTGCTTACGATATAACACCGTCAGTGTTGGAACGGCTTGAATCAAAACGAACAATTTGTGAACGAGTTTTGGACCAATGTATGGCGGTACGTAATAATGTTTGGACTGCGTTTTTACGTGAAGTTGCCCCAAGTTTGAAACTTGCAGAATTGCGTGCAGAATCCAATGTGCGGCAATCTTGTTTAACGGATATTACGAAATGTATTCAAACGGCTTGCAAAGATGATATTGTGGGCAAGGGCAAGGCGACAATGGATTCGTGTTTATCACGACCTGATATGGCGAGATCGTTTTGCAAGGTTCAACTTGATCCGTGTGAACGTATGGAACCACTGATTTGGGGATATGTAAAAGACAAGTTAGCGGCGATGCGTGTTGATGCGTGCACCCAGGAGGTTAAAGATTGTATTTATTCCGAAGATCGTTGTGGACCTGATTTTATGAATTGTATAGGTATGGATTGGGAATTTGTTCATAATCTTTGTCCACTTGATAAACTTGTGGTTTGCAAGGCGAATAATAAAAACTTCAAGATGGAAGATATTGATTCCATGATAATGGGGCTTTATCTGAATATGGATAACAAAGCATTAGAAAATTGTCAGAAAGTTGTCGAAGATAAAATGATGGAAATTTGTGGTTCTACAACCGATTGCAATCGTTGGGCATCTGATGAAACAATTGGCACAGGCAGTTTGCGCAGTGTGAAAGATGGTAATGTATATCGTATTACTGGGATGATTTCGTTTGATATGCTGAACGTCGGCGATGGTAGCACCAAGAAAGATGGGGGTAAGAAGCTTGGCCTTGGTAAAGTTGGTGTCAAAGATTATATGGCGCGTGCTAGAGAGGTAAATGATGGCGTTAAGGATTCAGAAGGTATTTTGGCATCTATAGAAATGGAGTTGAACAGTGTTGCAGAGAAAATAAATCGTGTGATAGATATGATTGAATTGGATCCAAAAATTCAGTTCTGTGTAACAGGGCGTAGTTTGGATCAGATAACAGGTGATACTGGTACATCCACTGTGGCGCGTTTCCCGAATTTGTTAAATCAGTATTTGGGCAAAATCACAAGTGCGGCGTTGAATAAAGCATCAGAGAATCAGAGAGCTAAATTCGATGAATATGTTGCCAAGGCAAGCCGAGATGCAGAGGTTGACATTGCACAATATAATTGCCAAATGTTGCCTTTTTCACGTGGAATTTTTGGTGGAAAGGCAGTACAAGAACAACAGGTAAATCTTGCGCCACCATACGCGATTAGTTATGAAGTAGGGGTGGGGTTGGATAATAGATTGCTTGCCCAGGGTGGTCATGGTACGTCCGCAACAAGTGGTATGGGCAGTGTGAGTAACGAGAGAGCGGGTTATGGCAAAGGTGTGGGCGATAAGGTTATGCGTGGTTTGTCGGCGGCTGTATCGCTTGGCGCAAGTGAAGGTGTATATGCCTTGTCTGGTGCCGGTAATAAAAGTGCATATAATATCCCAGGTGGCACGCGCCAAATGTGGTCAACATTTAATCGTGAAACGCGTATATGTCGGCTTTGTTCTTCGACGGTGACCAAGAGTTGCAATACAGTGCATAAAAATGGATTCTTGGGTATAGGACAAAAGGACGAAGTTAATTGTACTGAGTCTGACCCGGTTGAAAAGTGTGAAGATATGCAAATGTAATCAAAAGGGAAAATAATGGAAGTTGTTGATAGTGTTGTTGGTAATGCGGTTGATGCGATACAGACTGTGCCAGAAAAGGTTCAAGCCAGCGCAGAGGAATTAAAAACTTTGATTTCATCACTGACGAGCATGGCGGTGGATTTTAGTTTAAAGTTGCTTGCGGCACTTGTTGTTTTGATGGGTGGAATGTGGATAGCAAAGCGTCTTGCGAAATCTTTCAAACGTATGTTAGAACGGCGCGGATCAGATGCATCGCTTGTTACTTTTTTAGGTTCGTTTGTGAATATACTTTTGCGGATATTCGTAGTTATTATATCACTTGCGACCGTTGGCGTTCAAATGACATCTATTGTTGCTGTTATTGGTGCGGCTTCGTTGGCGGTTGGTATGGCATTGTCCGGAACAATGCAGAATTTTGCCGGCGGAATTATCATTATGTTTCTAAAACCGTTCAAGGTTGGTGACATTATTTCAACATCTGATGGCAAAACTGGGATTGTTAAAAAGATTATGATTTTTACAACTGAAATTCATACTTTTGATAACCAGGTTGTTTTGTTGCCGAACGGTGCGCTGTCCAATAGTCAGATAACAAACCTTTCGGGAAATGAAACGCGGCGCGCGGAACTATCGGTTGCAATTTCTTATGGCGACAGTGTTGATGTAGCGCGTAAAGAGATACTGGCGATAATCAAGGCGGATAAACGTGTTTTAAAAGATCCAGCTCCAAATGTTTTTGTTTCTGATTTAGGGGATAGTGCGGTTGTACTTACAGTGCGCTATTGGACATCAGCGAACGATATGATCCCTAGTCGAGGCGATATGTTAGAAGCGATATACAATAAACTGCCGAAAAAGAAGATTCACTTTCCTTTTCCGCAAGTGGATGTGCATGTTAAAAAGTGATTAGTGTTAGTGGTTAAACCGGTTGCAATCGCAACAGATTTAAATTTTTGGCGTGCCCAGCAGGATTGTTCGCTATGCTCACCACACGTAAGATTCGAACTTCGTTTACACTCGTTCTCATCAACTATCGGGTCGCTTGGTCGGCTTTGCCGACACTGCGCGCAAACCGTGACGATTTTGCTGCATTACATTTGCAAAATCTACTTGTTTTCGAACCTGGGTTCTCGTCCTTTGGTTACGCAACAAAAATTAAAACCGACCAAAAAGGTCGAGTTGAATTTTTGGCGTGCCCAGCAGGACTCGAACCTGCAACCTATTGCTTAGAAGGCAATTGCTCTATCCAATTGAGCCATGGGCACGTGACGTAGGATTATTATAACTTATTTTTTTCAAAAAACAAGGGCGCCGTTTTTGCTTGCTTTTGGTGGTGCCTTTTAGTAGCATACTTTTCGAAGCGAATGGGAATTCGTTTTGGGGCTGTCGAAGGCCCAAATCTGCCGGCACAGAATTGTCGTAATCTATTATTTTCCGATGTTTTGTGCCGTCATTATGTTTTATGCCTCGATCATTGGTCGGGGTGCCTGTGGCGTATATCTAAATGTTACGGGAGTCATAGCAGATTTGATTTTCGAACACCCCGACCGTCATTTCCGTTTGGCGGTTTAAATTTTTTATATTGCGAGGGGCAAATTGAAGAAAGTTTGTTACATTTTTGTATTTGTGTTTGGGTTACCGGTAATGGCGGATGAAACCTGTGGTAACGGGTGGACTGTGTCATCGGGGATAAGTTCGACCAGCACCGTTGCCCCACGTGGAGGGAGATGCTATTCCGGCTATGAAATATATACAGGTAACATTGGGAATTTTCGATTCGTCTCACAGGCCAGTGGTATTGTATGCCCAACGGGTCAACATATGTCAAACGGTACATGTGTAAACGATACGGTTGGTAATTGTGCGGCCGGGTTTCACGATGCGACCACAAATTCATCTATGGTGGTTCAACCATTAGGAGGAACATGCTATACGGGATACCAGGCGCAACAAACGACTCGCAATGTTGCATATTTAATAGTTAGCAGTGCGACAACATGTGGTTCTGGGGAATATCCGACGGTATCAGGTTGTTCGTCTAATCCGGTTGAAAATTGTCCAGATAATTTTTTTGCGCCGGTTCCCAGTATGGCGTTTGTCCGTGCAAATGCGAATGATGAATGCCCGACGAACTATTCATTATATGGAGATGCGGATTATTGTCGTGTGTATCTTGGGTTTAGTAACATGTCGGACTTTTGTACACCGCAACTTGCATGTACATCTGGGGGGACTGTATTGCACGCATCAAATGGTGTTGCGTTACCGTTATATCGCGAACGAGCGACGATTCCGTCTATTAACATAAGGTTTGCGAATGGGGATGTATGTTATGTGAACCTTGGTAACGGGTCGCGGCATGGGACGATAAATCTGAAATATAATAATCAAACATACTATGGGGGGGAATAGTGAAGACAATACTTGCGTTGATAATGTTGCCGATGATGGCGAATGCGACGAGCATGTGCGTTCATACGGGTTCGTATGTAGCAAGTTTATCAATATACGACAATGGTGTATCGCATACGACGGGGAATAACGGCGCATGGACGGTAACTATGGGTTATAACACATCAAGTTCGAATACACCGTATGTTAGTGGCTATGCGGGATGTGCCGAAGTTGGTGCGAGTAATGCAATCGATACAGTGGATACAACGGTAGGTATAACTGGGGGTGAAGAATCTGGACCATATTGTTGGTGTGTGATGCGGAAACCATTGGTGTCTTATTCTGTGTTGGCACACAAAGATTACGCGGATACCGCGACATGCGCGTTGAATTGTGCGGATAAGTGTGGGGAAAAAGTTCAAACATCGACGGCATTCCGGACGGCGATGTTTGGGGGCGTGTGGTAAAAAGGAAAAAGGGAAATAAAATGAAAAGAATAATTATATTATTATTTATGATTTTACCAATTATTGCATATGGGGAAAACATGTGCGTAAAAGACGGCAGTATTATGGTCGTCTTGGACCCGCAAATTAGCGGGACAGGCTTGTCAAGTGATGCAACCAACAACACATGGTCCACACAGTTTAGTTACGGGATTGTAAGTGGGATTTCTATATGTAGTTATGCCTGTGGTCAAAACACCTCAAGTGCGCCTGGG
Source organism: Alphaproteobacteria bacterium (assembly GCA_017962125.1). Lineage (GTDB taxonomy): Bacteria > Pseudomonadota > Alphaproteobacteria > Rs-D84 > Rs-D84 > Enterousia. The sequence continues at coordinate 213,076 of JAGCVZ010000011.1, read as the reverse complement.
GTTGTACCAACGAGCCAAGATTGTCTTATGAATCAGACGCAAAAGACTTATTGCTTTTGTAAAATGTTGCATCCTGTGGAATCTATCTGGATAGGGAATGGTTATCCGGGTAACTCTTGTTCAAGTGGGTGTGCACAAAAATGCAGTAATAACCTTGGGTCGAACCTTGGCCTTCGCACCGCTATATTTGGCAATCTGGTCGAGTAATTTATTTTTTGTAAAATATGTTTTGTTGTTGGTAACTGTTTGGTCGTTGGTGTGTTTTTCTTCCTATGTTTTGATTGGTTTGAATGTGATAAAATTAAACCAATAAAACAAAAGGAAAAAATATGAAACGATTAATTCAATTTTGTGTTGCAATAGTAATTTCTTTCTTGCCTGGGATTTTTGGTGTTTTCTTTACGCCACATGGTGGTTCGAATTTGTGGTATAACAGTTTGGTTAAATCAGGTTTAACACCACCAGGTGCGGTGTTTGGTGCGGCATGGACAATTTTATATGCGCTGCTTGGGTTCGCTTTATTCTTGGTTATTAAAAGTGTACGTGGTAAATCTGAAAAAGTAATGGCTTATGTTTTATTCGTGGCACAAATGTTATTGAATGCGGGATGGTCGTATTTGTTCTTTGGTTTGCATATGACCGCATTTGCATTGTTGGTGCTGTTGGTGCTGTTTATTGTGTCGACATGGATGGCGCGAGTGTTTTATAACATAGATAGACGGGCAATGGCATTGGTTATACCATATCTGTTATGGCTGATGTTCGCGTTCTATATGAATTCGTATATTGTTATGATGAACTAAATTTTAAGAATTTTGAATTCTGGGTCACCAACATTCAGATATCGCAGCCCCAATTCTTCGATGTAATCGGGGCTGTGTTGTTTTAATAACTGTATGTGGTGTTGAATTGTTTCAAGTTTTTTTGTTTCCGCAACTAATTCGGCACGTTCTGCAGATAGATGCCATATATTTGTGACAAACCGTCCAACATTTACTTCGCCGAAAAAAATCCTTATGAACGCAAGCAGAGCGAATGCCGCAAAAAATACGCCAAACTTGCCACGAACGCCACCGCGCCATGCACGACCAATAAATCCAAATAAATTTTTGATTTTGTCTTTCATACGTGGCATTATATCACAAATGATATCTAATAATCAAATTTTTGCTGCACCGATGGCGGGGGTTTCTGATTACCCGTTTAGGTGTATTGTACGCGAATTTGCACCAAATGTGCCGGTTATGACCGAAATGATTTCCTGTCATTCTTTGGTAGAACAGCATAAAAATTGTTTGCGAAATTTTGATGATTATGGGCGCGAAGGCAACATAGGTGCGCAAATTTTTGGCGCAGCACCAGAATTGATGGCGGATGCCGCAAAAATTTTGGAAGATGCCGGCGCAACATGGATTGATATAAACATGGGATGCCCGGTGCCAAAGGTTGCAACACGCGCAAATGCGGGCGCCTTCCTTATGCGGAATCATAAATTAGCGGGTCGAATTATAAGTGCGGTTGCACAAGCTGTTAAAACCCCGGTATCTATTAAAACGCGACTTGGATGGGATGCGGAAAATATGGATTGGATTGATTTGGTGCATGTGGCGGCTGATTCCGGCGCAAAATTTGTGACATTGCATGGGCGGACACGGGCACAGGGATATACTGGGGGGGCGGTGCATCCAAAGATTGAAAATATGCCGATACCAATTATTGCAAATGGTGATATTGTTGATGCCACTGGGGTCCAAAGTGCGATTGATAATGGATACGCTGGTGCGATGATAGGGCGCGCAATGATGGGACGACCTTGGATTTTGGGTGAAATTTTAGAAAGTGGTGAAAAACCAAAAAATATAGGCGAATTAGTTGTACGGCATTTGAATTTGGTTTTGGAATACTATGGAGCACGTGCTGGGGTGCCTATGTTTAGAAAACACTTGGCCTGGTATAGTGCTGGAATGCCAAATTCAAGCGATTTTAGGGTCAAAATCAATCAGATAACGGACGCAACGGAAATGAAACATGAAATTTTGCAATTTTGGGGTTGCGTTGCGTAAAGATAGTTCTATTATAATGGATACAAGTAATATATAAAAAGGAATCACTCCATGACAGAAGAATTTACAGACGCACCAAGTATAAATCCTGAAATGACGGCGGGCGAAATGTTACGTGCGGCACGCACAACGGGGCGGCGTAAACGTGAAATCCAAACGATTTCAAAGCAACTTTGCATTCGTGAAGAATTTCTTCAGGCATTAGAAGATGGGAATTATACTGTTTTGCCGGAAACGGTTTACATATTGGGTTTTGCACGTAACTATGCGATGGAGTTGGGTTTGAATCCGGATATAATCGTCGCAAAAATTAAACGTGAGCTTGGGATTATGAAGTTGGCCGAAGCGATGGTTGCACACGATAAACCTGAACAGCCCAAGGTCGCAACGGTGGATAAGGTAAAAAAGATGGTTCTTGGTGAAAAACAGGCCAAGATTGTTGCTTATGTGAAGAAACATTGGCTTTGGTTGACGGCGGGGTTGGGCGTATTTATTGTTTTGCTTGTTGCGCTTGTTTTGATATTACCAAGTGCTGAGGATGCCAAGGCAACGCGTATGGTGGTTAAGGTTGCGGCACCGCAACAGGTTATGGTCATCGAACCAAAATATAGTGTCGAAGTACGTGAAAAATTCGGAACTGAGAATGCCGACAAGGCTGAAATAATAATTCAGGCGGTCAAAGAATCTTGGGTAAAAATTGAAGACGCACGGGGAAAAACTGTGTTTAGCCGCGTTTTGGTGCCTGGCGATGTTTACTATGTTCCGGCGGGAAACAAGCATAAGGGAACATTTGGTAACGCGGGCGCGATAGAGGTTTGGGTTAATAACGAACTGGTTGGTAAAATTGGTGATGATAACGTGCGTAAAACTGGTGTTGCTTTGGATGCGGGGAAACTGGCCAAGAAAAAATCGGATAAATAAGGAACTTTTGTTTTGCAAGGGTTATTGAAAACCGGTAAAAAAGTTCTATATTTAGTGCCATGAGTGGCGTTATAAAAATTCGCGGTGCACGCGAAAACAATCTTAAAAATATCGATCTTGACATACCAAAGAACAAATTGGTGGTCGTAACTGGTGTATCCGGATCAGGAAAATCTTCACTTGCGTTTAATACGATTTATGCCGAAGGACAACGGCGTTATGTCGAATCGCTGTCCAGTTATGCGCGACAGTTTTTAGATATGCAGAAAAAGCCTGATGTCGATTTAATTGAAGGTTTGGCGCCGGCAATATCTATCGAGCAAAAAACTACGTCAAAAAATCCCCGTTCTACCGTTGGAACGGTTACAGAAATATATGATTATTTGCGTTTGCTGTGGGCGCGAATCGGGGTGCCGTATTCGCCGGTTACAGGGTTGCCCATAAAATCACAAACTATCGCAGAAATGGTTGATTTGACCATGGATATTCCGGCAGGGACACGTGCATTTATTATGGCGCCATTGGTTCGGGCGCGTAAGGGCGAGTATAAAAAAGAATTGGCTTTTTTAGTAAAACAGGGTTACCAAAGGGTAATTATTGACGGTGAACTTTATGATTTAACGGCAGTGCCGGCGTTGGATAAAAACAAAAAACACGATATTTTTGTTATAATTGACCGAATTCAAATGCCGTCAGGGGATGCGACAGATTCTGAACGTGAAGATTTTCGTTCGCGTATTTACTCTTCGTTCGAAGGTGCGTTGCGCTTGGTGCCGGGGTCGGTGATTTTGCGGCGGCTTGATACTAATGAAGATGTTCTTTATTCGCAAAATTACGCGTGTCCAGTTAGTGGTTTTGCAGTGCCGAAAATTGAACCAAGATTGTTTTCTTTTAACGCGCCGATTGGTGCATGCAGTGCGTGCGATGGTTTGGGGGTGCAACTGAATATGTCGCCAGATTTAGTTGTTCCTGATCCGTCAAAGTCGATTTTGGATGGGGCGATTGCTCCTTGGTCGCGTGGGGGTATGCTGTCGCAATTTGAACATTTGATAAATGCGTTGCACCGGCAATACAAAATTCCACTCGGGAAGCCATGGCATACGCTTAGCGAAGAACACAAAAATATCATTTTATATGGGACGGGCGATAAACCGATAAAGATAAATTGGAACGGGTTCGTTTATGAAAAACCTTTTGAAGGTGTTATTCCAAACATTGAACGGCGTTGGCGAGAGTCTGAATCTGATGCTATGCGTGCTGAATTAGCAAAGTATCAATCGGAAAAGCCGTGTCCGGTGTGCCACGGAAAACGTCTTAATGTTCAGGCATTGTGTATAAAGATAAATGGTGCGGATATTATTGATGTTTGTGATATGTCAATTGATGATTCTTACGTGTGGTTTATAGATTTGCCGAATCATTTAACGCAAAAGGAAAATGATATTGCGAAGATGGTGTTGCGCGAAATAACAAGTAGGTTGTTTTTCCTTAAAAATGTTGGACTTGGATATTTGACTATGTCGCGTATGTCCGGAACGCTTTCGGGTGGTGAAGCACAACGTATCCGTCTTGCATCACAGATTGGTAGCGGTTTATCTGGCGTTCTTTATGTGTTGGATGAGCCGTCGATTGGGTTGCATCAAAGTGATAATGACAAATTGCTTGAAACACTGAAAATGTTGCGCGATAAAGACAATAGTGTGATTGTTGTTGAACACGATGAAGACGCAATGCGTGCAGCAGATTACCTTATAGATATTGGTCGTGGTGCGGGTGTGAATGGTGGAAATATCATCGCTGCTGGCACTCCGGCCCAGGTTATAAAAAATAAAAATTCTCTTACGGGGCAATATTTATCTGGTGTAAAAAAAATTCCGGTGCCCAAAAAGCGCAGGACAGGAAATGGAAAATCCATTACAATTTATGGCGCGCATGCAAATAATCTTAAAAATGTAAATGTTGAATTTCCGCTTGGAAAATTTATTGCGTTGACCGGTGTGTCGGGGTCGGGCAAGTCTACATTATTATTAAATACCTTGTATCCTGCATTGATGCGCGCACTTTATGGTTCAAAGGTGGAATCTGGGGCGCATGATATTATTCGTGGTATGGAAAATATAGACAAGGTTGTGGATATCGACCAATCCCCCATAGGACGTAGCCCGCGTAGCAATCCTGCAACTTATACTGGTGTGTTTTCTAATATTCGTGATTTCTTCGCCGAATTACCAGAATCTAAAATTCGTGGATATGGACCAGGACGTTTTTCCTTTAATGTTCGAGGTGGTCGGTGCGAAGCGTGCCAGGGGGATGGCCAGATAAAAATTGAAATGAATTTCTTGGCAGATATTTATGTTGAATGTGATAAATGTCATGGTACGCGGTATAACGAAGAAACACTTAGCGTTAAATACAAGGGAAAATCCATTGCTGATGTGTTGGATATGACTGTGGACGAAGCGTATCGTTTCTTTATCAATCATCCCCAAATTAGTCGGAAGCTAGAGTTATTAAAACGCGTTGGGTTGGATTATATAAAACTTGGGCAAAGTTCTCTTGATTTGTCGGGGGGTGAAGCACAGCGTATAAAATTGTCCAAAGAATTATCTGCGCGCGGAACAGGGCAAACGTTGTATATCTTAGACGAACCGACAACAGGATTGCATTTTGAAGATATTAAACAATTACTTGCTGTTTTGCATGAATTTGTAGAGCAGGGCAATACCGTCATAGTCATTGAACATAATCTGGAAGTAATCAAAACAGCAGATTGGATTATTGACCTGGGACCGGCGGGCGGTGCGGGCGGTGGTCGCGTGGTTGCAACCGGCACGCCCGAAGATGTGGCGCGGAATCCGGAATCGCTTACCGGAAAATATTTGGCAAAGTATCTGGACAAATAGAGTTTCGTAAAATAAAATCAAACAAGAAAACATAAGGAGAACAAAATGTTTGGATTTGGTAAAAAGAAAAAAGAAGAAAATGTTAGCGCGGAAGAACCGCATATGCCAAAGGGCATGAAAGAAACCGCGGAACGCATGATGGCGGGGCAGTTTGATATGAACGATATGCTTGCACAATTAAAGCAGATTAAAAAGATGAGTAATTTTAGTGGGCTGCTGAAAATGGTGCCAGGTATGTCGGGCGCGGTTGCGGCGATGAAGGAAAAAATCAAGGACGGCAGTGTCGATGCTCAGATTAAAATACTGGAAGCAATGACCGCCGCGGAACGTGCAGACCCGGAAAAAATCTTTGCCAATGCCAAGGCGCGCATTGCGGAAACCGCGGGTGTTACTGTGCGTGACGTGGAACATATTATTAAACAATATCTGAAAATGAAACAGCAAATGGCGATGATTCAGCGCATGGGCGGTATGGAGGCCGTTATGGAACGCATGAAACAGGGTGGTGGTGAACCAGGCGCGAAGTAAGGAAGATTTTGTTATGATTATTGGTGATGTGTTGTATGCCCTGTATAATGAAGAGACGAGAAGGTTCGTTTTTTATGATGTGGAATCGAGTCCGGTGTACGATGAAGAGAATGGGAAATTTATTGGATGGGAAGTGACATGGTGGGGCGTTGAGAAAAAAATCTTTCCCATTCGGATACAGTGGAAACATTTTTACAAGGAAACATGGTTTAGAAACAGCGAACGCGCCGCGCAAAGATTTAAAGAAAGATTGTTAAAACAAAGTAATAATAGGTAGTAAAGGAAAAACAAATGGCTTATTTACAAGGTCTTGCAACGCAGTATAAGGAATATAAGAATTTTCTTGTTTATTCTGCAAAAAGCAATGATAAATAATAGAGGGACTAAAAATATGTCAGTAGAAATTAGAGATATAGGAATCGTACCAGTATATGTTTACGATGATGGAGGGAACCCACAGAGTTTACGTGGTTGGAATGTACAATGGAAAGAGGTTTATCCTGAATTTGGATGTCTTGAAATTGTTGAGCCGCGATCACGTTATTTTGAAAAGGGTCGGCTTTTTTGGCGGCATAGGTACAAGAAAGTATGCGAATTTTACTGCTATTTGTTAGCAACACAAAATGAAAATAACAAATAATAAATCCCGCACTCGCCCTGATGACCGCCGTTCGGTGGTGAACGGCGCAGGCGGGCTCTGCGGGATGACAACAAAATGAAAATACAAAATAAAAAAATTGCAAAACATAAATCTTCGGTGGCGTGGTTACAGCGTCAGGCCGCCGACCCGTATGTTGCGCGGGCGCATCATGATGGGTATCGTGCGCGTGCGGCGTATAAACTGATTGAAATAAATGAAAAGTACAAGTTCCTAAAGAATGGGCAAACGGTTGTAGATTTAGGTGCGGCACCGGGTTCGTGGTCGCAATTTATTGCGCGAACTTTTCCACAGACAAAAATTTTTGCGATGGATTTGCTGGAAATAACACCAATCAACAATGTCGAATTTTATCAAGGCGATTTTACAACTGATGTGGCGTTGCAATGGTTAGAAGAAAAATTGAAATTGGATGATAATGCGAACGGTGTGGTAGATGTTGTTGTGTCTGATATGGCACCGAATACGGTGGGACACCAGAAAACAGATCACTTGCGCCAAATGGTGCTTTTAGAATACGCATTTGATTTTGCGTGTCGTGCGTTAAAGCCGGGCGGGACATTTGTTGCAAAATCGTTCACTGGCGGAACAACGAATGAGTTGCTTAAACAAATAAAGGAAAAATTCGAATCGGTTCATCATGTGAAACCTGCTGCATCGCGCAAGGATTCTGTTGAAATGTTTATTGTTGGACTTGGATTCAAAAATAATGTATAATGTGCGCGTGAAAGAAAAGGAGAGAATATGCCAGTTGCAAAAAAGAAAACAACAGCAAAGAAAACAACAACAAAAAAATCTGTGAAACGTGCACCGGCGCGTCGTGCGATTGTGCGTGAAAAGGTCGTTCAGGCTCCGCGTCCACGTCCTATGGTTGGACCGTTATCTGCGATTGCAAGTTTTTGGCGGCGGTATTTTGATTTCGTTGGTCGTTCCACGCGTGCGGAATTTTGGTTTGGTCTATTGTTTGCGTTCTTGGTGAATTGGTGCTTTGCGTATTTCTTCCCTGGGGGGATAGTTTCGTTGATTGTTAGTGCAATTTTATTCATCCCGATTATGTCGCTTTCAGTTCGTCGTTTTCGTGATGCTGGGATTTCGGTGTGGTTGTACCTTATTCCAATGTTGGTTATTTACTTGGTGCCAATTCTTCGTGGTACGAAATGGTATGCGATGATGGCGTTTGGGTATGTGTCTTCTGGGATGGCATTGTATGCATTGTTCTTTATTGTTGATACTATATTCAATATTGTTGTCGGATGTTTGCCAAGCAGGAAGTGATTCATCAAAGTTTAGTGTTATTAAGAACCGCCGAATTCTTTCGGCGGTTTTTATTATTTGATATCGCATAAATAAATATATCAACAATGCAATTTATAATATAGCCTATTGTGGAAAATGAATTGCGCGTTGTGCGGCTGCGTTTGCTTGCATTTTATCAAAGAGCGTATTGACGGTTGAAATTGTCATGGGATTGCGACCGTTTGAATCGTATTCTGCGCCGTTCAAGATAATTATTATTGGATTTTCACCATCACAATCAATGGCATAATTTGCCGGATTGTATTTTTTGCCGTAACAATTACCATTCAATGTCGCGACATAATTCATGTCCGCTAACTCACGACATGTTGGATTTGCATTTGTTGTTATTTCACCATTCGCAACAGTACCAGTCGGGTTAGATAGAATCCCATTACACCATACACGAACATATTCGCCATCTACCAAAGCCATCGTTCCATTTTGCGAAGTTTTGCGTGCACCATAACAATTACCAGATGAAACATAAACATCTGTATCAAAGTCAGAGCTAATCCCGTTTTTGCGTAAAATATCAACGCGTTCCATGCCGACAGAATCAGATGCATCGGTACTAAGTGCTTCGGCACAGATAAACTTTTTGCCGCGACAGTTACCGGATATATCCCAACCCGTTTCAAAGCTAAAATCTATACCAACCGTGGATTCTGCATAACACCGAGTGTCATTTATTTGACAAATTGTGTTACGATTCCACCAATCAATCCCCGCACCAAATGCGGTTCCGCATGTGGTAACGCCAAATAATAAAGTCGCGATTTGTTTTTTCATCTTTCTCCCTTTTTATTATATCAGTTTTTCTTATAATGTTCAAGTTTTGATGTTTATTGTCTTTATGGTTCTTATTCACCTTCACCGCTTTCTGACCCTTCTGTCGAATTGATGCACACTCCCCACTTATAGTCTGCATTTGTTTTGTTATAAAAATCTATATATGCCTTGTCTTCTGCGGCTGATGTATAATCTGTCCATGTTCCATTCAGGTCGGTGCATTCTTTGGATAATATTGTCGCCATGTCGGAACGTATAGAATCCATTACAGTATTAACGTCGGCCAGCACTTCGATAGGAATAGTGTTTGTTGCCTGTGCTTCGGTTGGTCGAACACAATATTGTAATGCGTACTGAACCATTTTTTGATACAGGCTTCCTATGTAATCACTGCAGTTGTCATTGTGTTTTTGCGGTTGCTCTGTTCCGCCAGGACAGTACCAATCTGTTGGACAAACGTAACATTTATTCCTACCGTCATTGTCTTGATGGAGATAATAGTTGGTTCTGCATAAGCTGTATTCGCGAATACCCCAACAATCGTAACCGGTGGGTAGACTATCGACACTGGTTCCACTAGAAGATGGTGCGGTATGTTCGTCACCATCATAATAAATTTCGGCACTGTATGTGCATTCTGGATTTGTTGCGTTAAGTATATCGCCTGGCTTATAAACACGACATCCATATGGATATTGATGTGATATATCGTTCCCGGAAACACGACACAATTTTTGGGCATAATTTTGCAATGTGGCAAGACATTTTTGCGAAATTTTTTGGTCAACAATTTTATGCATTTCTGTTACTAACAATGCAAGTCCCGTTGGACCACCACCGTAAAGATTACTGCATGTTTCCAATTTTTCCGAACACATTTCTTCGGACAGTTCAAGACGAGAACCAAGTAACATTTGTTCTTCGATATTACTGTAATCACGTAATTGCGATGTCTTTGTGTCATAGCATTTATTTACGACATCCATACATTCGTTCTTAACCTGTTGAATTTTTGATTGTTGACCTTGGTATATCTCGGTTATTGCCTGGCGCAGATATTCGTCCCAAACGGTATCGGCGATGTCGCGACATGTTTCAAGTGTGTGTGTGGCGAATTTTCTCTTGGAATTTAATTCGGTAACAAGTTTCGCATTAGTGCTGTTTGTTAAAATGTTCCCAGATAGTGAGATCTGGTCGTTCAGTTTATAAAAATTCTTGGTATATATTGGTTCCCCAGTTATACGATTAAGGTATAATCCAGTTAAATCCAAACAGTGGACATAATTTTCACCACATGCAGTATCTGCCGTTATATCCGCCCGCACGCCCGCAATACAATCGTTTATCACGGTTGAATTGTGCGCATTATAATTTTCAAGTCGTGCCGCGTTCATTTCGCGATTCGTTTCACGAACCGCCGCGTTTGCTGTTACAGATTGTTTTTCTAGGGCAGTAAGCAGTATTGAACAATCGTTTTCAATATACATTCCATATGCCGAAGAAACCATATTTAATGTCGTCATTGATGGACAAGTGGGTAATACAAGTTCCGCACACTGAGAATGTACGGCGTTGTATAACGATTCACCCGTAAGGTTTGCAATGTTTGCCCCGGATACGATGTCAGTTGTGTTCCATATCTGACCAATATCGCCGGCTATGTCCAATGTTCCAGCGGTTGATAGTGAATTTGTTTTGGCTTTCTTTAAAACATCACCGATTGCGGTTAATTTTTTTGAAGATTCAGAATTATCGTGTGTGGTGCTAAGTTTTTTCTCCCCTTCGGATGCAGACAGCATAGATTTAACTTCTTCTGGGGTTTTCAAGATTACTTCGATATTAAGGTCTTTGAAATCCTGTAATTGATTTGATGCCTGAGTTAACGCGCGTTCGCGTGTTTGAACGCCGTCCAGTTTTGATGAACATATACAACGACGATAATGGTCATCAACAGTTGCGCAAAATTGATCCATACAGGAAAAATATGCCTCGTAACATTTATGATAATTTTCATCGAATGTATTTGTTTGAACTGTTGGAGTGGCGGTTGCACGTGCCGTTGTGGCGCGTGCTGTATTTTTCCTGGTCGTGGCGCGTCCGATTGCCGCCATTGTTATCGCGCCACGTGGTGATGTCGCAGTTTGTGTAATACGTGCGATACGGGTTGTGCCAAGTCTGGTATTGGTTATCCGTCGGTTTGATATGGTTCGCGTGTTTGTTGCCACGCGTGTAGCGACATTGGCATCGGTGCGATTTGTTGTTTCTGAAATCGGTGTGCGGGATGGTGAATTTTGCGTACGAACAGCGGCCAACGCCGAAAAGGCGCAGAAAGCGCATAGTATAAAAGAAAGTATTTTCCCTTTCATTCCTTAGTCAAGACAATGCTAGCAAAAAAATAAAAAATACCGCAAGTGATTTTTAGATTTTTTCATTGCGGAATTTGTGTGTTATGATAGAATCAGTTTGCTATAAAACGGAGAAAATCAAATGTATGATTCAAATAATGTTTTTGCAAAAATTATTCGTGGCGAAATACCGTCAAAAAAAGTTGTTGAAAATGAATATGCGTTGTCTTTTTATGATGTGAATCCGATGTGTGAAAAGCATGTGTTGGTTGTGCCAAAGGGCGAATATGAAAATATCCTTGATTTTGCACAGCATGCGTCTGCGGCAGAGCAGGCCGGATTTTGGGATTGCTTTGTCAAAACCGCGGATGCGATTGGTGTAAGTGCTGAATTTAATGTCTTTGCAAATGCGGGATTGTCGGCGCCGCTGTTTAACCAAAGTGTGTTCCATTTTCATTTGCACCTGCTCGCCGGTGAAAAGACGGATGCTTGTATCGAAATTATGAAAGAAATGCTATGCCAAAAATAAATTTGCGTGTGATTCCGCGCGCGCGACAGAATAAAATTACCACCGATGCGGACGGGACACTGCGGGTGCATATAACCGCCGCGCCGGTCGATGGTGCGGCGAACGATGCGGTTATTCGCGCATTGGCCGAACACTTTCATGTGCCGAAATCGCAAATTAAAATTGTTCGTGGCGCAACATCGCGGGACAAGGTGGTGGAAATTTCTAATAAGTATTGACGTTTATATTGTTTTGTGTACAGTGTTAAATCGTAACGGGTTGACCGGGAAAAATTTTGATGATTTCTGGTCTTGGACTGGTTGGGGCAAGAGGAATTTTATTTATAATTGGGCATGGCAGTTAGACCGTGTTAGTACCCTTGATGATGATACCTTGTCACGTATTGAGGATAATTATTACGGTGCTGATATAATCATACCACTTGTCAAAGATATGTATGCTTTGGGGAGAGATTATGTATGTTGACCGTTGGTAAATACGTATTATAAATTAACCGATAAGATAACACAAAATCGTTTGAATCGTGAAGGGAACACATTAAAAGAACATGAAGCCAGTATAGAAAATACTTGTCAAAAAGCCTTGGTTTGGGCGCGAAAAGTAGCCAAACAAATGCCGGAAGAATCAAAATAACAAATCGGATTAAATTGCCTTAGTCCCGATATTTCAAAACCGCGTCTATAAGTTCGTTTGGTGTGCCACAGATATTGACCTTGTAATCGTCCAATGTTTCAATAAATTTATTGTTTAACATATCGACAATCAAATTATGGAACGATGCCCAAAATCGGCAAGTATTCAAAAAGAATATCGGTTTGGATGTTTCGCCAATTTGTTGCATGGTTAAAATATCCGTCACTTCGTTCAATGTTCCAATGCCGCCGGGCAGTATGATAAATGCATCGGCCAATTCAAACATTTTTTGTTTCCGTTCGTTCACGCCACCGACAATTTCGACCTTTATGTGTTTATGGACGGGTTCTTGGAGTGCGATAACATGTTCGGTTGAAATGCCGGTCACGTGTGCGCCGTTTTTAAGTGCGGCACTGGCCACCGTGCCCATTAGCCCGACATTACCGCCACCAAACACCATGTTAAGGCCATTTTTTGCAATAAGTTCACCCATCAAATCGGCATCGTGCATAAATTCAGGGTATAATCCAAATGTATGACTGCAATAAACCGCAACAGTTTTGATTTTATGTTCCATATCTTTTTTTCCTTTATTTTTCAGGATTATAGCATAGAATATAACGGTTATGAACAAAAATTTTGTAAATTTTATGAGAAAATATGCCGGCCATAAAATCGCCGTCGCCGTTAGTGGTGGGGTTGATTCGGTTGCGTTGCTGTATTGGATGGCGGAAATCGCGCGTGGGGATATTGTGTGTTTGCATGTGAATCATGGTTTGCGTGCCGCCGCGGAGACTGAGGCGAATTATGTTCGGGACTTATGCAAAAAGTTAAATGTTCCGTGTCATGTGTTTTATTGGAATGGTGAAAAACCCGAAACTGGGGTCGAAGATGCGGCGCGTCTTGCGCGGTATAAGATGATGACGGATTTTTGTCATAAAAATAAAATTGATTTTATAGCTACGGCGCACCAGGCGGATGATCAAATCGAGACGTTTCTGATGAATTTGGCACGGGGTAGTGGTGTTTATGGCTTGGCCGCAATGCGTAGTGAAAGTTTAATGTTTGGAATAAAGATAATCAGACCACTGCTTGGGGTGTTTAGACGTGAACTTCGTGATTATTGCGATTCGCTGGGGATTAAGTATTTTTCTGATGAAATGAACGACGACCCGCACTATACGCGTGTCCGAATTCGGCAAAATCGGCATTTGGTTGGGGAAAGACTTGGAATTTCTGATGAACGTATTTTGACCGCGATTCAAAATCTTGGGCGTGTACGCGCGGAACGTGAATTAAATCTTGGTGGTTTGGTGCGACGGATTGTGCGTGGAAATCGCGCCGTGTTTGATGAAACTTTTCTATTTGACCTGGGCGATGATATTAGGCTAAAGTTTATCGGAACAATCATTCGCCGAATTGGGGGGGACAGGTATTTACCGCGTTTAGATTCTCTTGTTCGTGCCGTGGATGCGTTGCGTGCGGATTGCAAATTCACACTTGGGCACTGTACGGTACGGCGGTTTCGTGGTCAAATTATGATCGTGCCCGAAGGCGAGAAGACAAGCTTTAGGAAAAGACATGGAAAAAAATATATTTAAAAATTCAAGTAAATCCCGCTTTGGAATATCGTCGATTTTCTTTGGGGTTTTTGTTGCGCTGTTCTTGGCGGTGGTTATAAATTCTTTTATGAGGGAAGAGACACCAAACAATGTTGTTAAAACAGGGCCCATAGAATTGTCTTTTTCTGATGTTTTGCGTCGCGCGGATGAAATTCAGACGATGAAAGTGCGCGGTGATACGGCGACTGGAAAAATGTCTGATGGAACAGAATATCATGCCACACTTACATATAGTCCCGAAATGCTTGAAAAGTTTGCAAATAACGGAACTGCGGTTTCGATTGATACATCCAAAGGTTGGGTTGACTATCTTGGTGTGTGGGTGCCGATTATTATGGGGTTATTCTTTATATGGTGGATTTTTCGTGGGATACGTGGCGGTGCTGGTGGTGGATTGGGGCGCGCGCTTGTTGGGCAAAATCCAACCAAGGTTGTGACTGGAAAGCCGAAAACAACATTCAAAGATGTTGCCGGAATCGATTCGGAAAAGCAGGAGTTGGCAGAGGTTGTAGATTTCTTGCGCGATAAATCAAAGTTTGCTGCGGTTGGTGCGCGCGTGCCGCGTGGTGTGTTGCTTTCGGGTGAACCGGGAACAGGGAAAACATTGCTTGCGCGCGCAATTGCAGGTGAGGCGAACGTTCCGTTCTTTGCTACGTCTGGCAGTGATTTTTCAGGAATCATTGTTGGGCTTGGGGTTGCAAAAATCAAAGATATTTTTGAAATGGCAAAGCGGAATGCGCCATGTTTGCTGTTTATTGATGAAATAGATGCGATTGGTCAACGGCGCAGCCAGAATTCGTTCAATGATCAAGATCGCGAGCAAACATTGAATCAGTTGCTGATTGAAATGGATGGGTTTTCAAATGAAACTGGAATAATTGTGATTGGTGCAACGAATCGTCCGGATATGTTGGATCCTGCACTATTGCGTCCGGGTCGCTTTGATCGCCAGGTTCATATTGATTTGCCAGATATGGCAGGTCGCGAAGAAATTTTAAAGTTGCATGCGAAAAAAATTAAAATGCATGAAGATGTTGACCTTGGGAAACTTGCGCGTGGAACAACTGGTTTTTCAGGGGCAGATTTGGAAAATTTATTAAATGAGTCTGCGTTACATGCTGTGCGTTCGGGACGTAAACAGGTTGCCAATGAAGATATAGAAGAAGCACGCGATAAATCGTTGATGGGACCGCGTAAAATACGCAAAATGCGCCCTGAAGATATTAAACTTACTGCGTATCACGAGGCTGGACATGCGTTCGCAAGCACTGCGTTTGCCGGTATCACTGATCCGATACACAAGGCGACAATTATTCCACGTGGTAGGGCACTCGGGATGGTGCAACATTTGCCGATTGATGATAAAGTTTCTATGAGTTTGGCCGAGGTTAAGGCGAATTTGGTAATTGACCTTGCCGGGCGTGCGGCCGAAGAAATTTTCTTTGGCGCGGATAAAATCACGACCGGTGCGGAATCCGATATCGCGGCGGCGACTGCGTTGGCGCGGCGTTCGATAACAACGGCGGGGCTTTCGGGTAAAATCGGTATGGTTTCCGTGAACCAGGTGCAGACGTTCGGTGCACGCGTTCCATTAGAGGCTGCTTCTGAGAAAACCGCCGAAATGGTTGATGCAGAAATAAAGGCGTGGACTGATGCTGCATATAAAGATGCGATAAAAATTCTAACAAAAAATAAAAAGACTGTTGAAAAATTGGCTAATGAATTGTTGGTACGTGAAACATTGACCGGTGAATAAATCTTGGAAATTGTTTCTGGAAAGAAAGTCACGACTAAAAAAATTGCAAAACCAAAAAAGGCGCGTGTTGCAAAAAAATAAATTCGAAATTTTGCGTATGCCCCCGGAAAATACTAATTCAGTATTGGTGGTGTCGGGTGACGATTGTATTATTTTTGATGCGTGGGGGCGCGCGGATGATTGGCAAAAATTATTGGAATCGCGGGGGTTGAAACTGCGGGCGATTTATGCAACGCATGGGCATGGTGATCATATTTCCGCCGCGCCGGAACTTTCACGTCGATATAATGTGCCGTGGTTTCTGAATTCGGCGGATGTCCCATTGATATTGTGGAAACGTGAAATGCTTGATTCTTTTGGATTGCCACGGATTGCCGATGACTTTGTTAAACCGAATGATTTGCGTGCGGGGGCTGTCAAAATTTTAGGTGATATAGATATGGAAATTATCGCGGCGCCAGGGCATTCGGCGGGCGGCGTTATGTTTTATTTTCCGGAATATAAAATTTTACTAAGTGGTGATACGATTTTTCATGACGGCGTTTGGCGCACCGATTTGCCTGGTGGTAATGCCGATGAACTGGATAAAACGATTTCTGAACTGATTGCGCGCGATTTGCCCGATGATACCTATGTTGTCCACGGGCATGGCGTGGATTCCATGATGCGCGATATTAAGGCACGGTTTTCCCATAGTGGATTATAGATGACGTTGAATTTAGTGATGAAATGTGTTTGATGTTTGGTAAAATCCTTTGTTAAAAAAGAATTGTCATGGCGGGCAGGTGTCACCCACGAAAAATTTCATTTTTCGTGGGACCCGTGGTCCGCCATAGGGCTAAACAGTTGTGACGAATATTTCGTAATAAATTTGTGTTATTCGTCACAGGTTTATAGACCCTATTGCGGACTAAATCCGCAATGACAATTCTTTCTTGTAAAGCGTTTTTACCTGAAATACGAACATTTTTTCAATCATCGAATTTATAACATTGGACGTTATGACGGAATATTTGACATTGGGGAAAATTGTGCTAGTCTTTCTTGTGTGATAAAAGGATACAAAAATGGCAGAAAAATTTGTAATCATCCAAAACTTTACTTATAATCGCTATACACCGGATTACAGTGGTCGCCCTACGCAAATAAATGTTGGGGCGGTTACCGAAAATTTTCAAAAACAATTTATTGAACTTATGCGGAATTGTAAACCTGTGGACGGCAACAGATTTCATTGTGGGTTTGTTGTATATTATGATGATAATACAGCGTTTGAAGTAAAACCTGATCGTTTGCATCCCGCGGTTGAATGGAAACCAGATTCAAGTGTGAACAAGGCGGAAAAGGATGAAATGGTTATTATAATGCGGTCGTGTGTTTCGAAAGACACTGATTGTGTCGCGACAAGTTGGCATGATTGCCCGGTATGTATTGCGTCCGGTAAATGTCCATCGCCATTTATTAGAAAGTATATCGGCAGAATTTTTTTCCCAGACCAATACGGTAAACGAAGGTAAAATATCCCCAGAATTAACTTCGCGTTTTTGTTAAAATTTAAACACCAACACGCGGGTAATGCCGGAAAGATCACGGGTGGCGCGGACGAATTGCCAACCATGCGATTCAAAAATCTTGCGAACTGATACTTCGCCACCGGCGCCGATTTCGATATATAATTTTCCGCTTTCCGCAATCCAGTTTTTTGCATTTTTTGCAATTTGTTCGTATGCCGCCATGCCGCGTTTTTTTGCGTAGAGTGCGATTTTCGGGTCGTGTTTCGCGCCCGCATCCACACGCGGGTCACCATATGCAATATATGGTGGGTTTGATACGATAATATCAAATTTTTCGTGCGGCAGTAGTTTTTGGTTTGCGAAAGAACCATGCTTGATTTTTATTCTGTCGCGCAGGTTCAGTTTTTTTATGTTTCGGCGTGCCACGCGCAGTGCGCCACGTGATATGTCAACCGCTGTGCCGGTTGCAGAATCGATGTTCTTAACCAGTGCCACAATTATACAACCTGTGCCGGTGCCTAAATCTAAAATCTTTGGTGCAATCCATTTGTCGTTTATGACCGATTCAACCAAAGTTTCGGTGTCGGGTCGTGGGTCCAATGTGTGATGATTGGTATAAAATTCCAAACCGTAAAACCATTTTTTGTGAATTATCTTTGCAACAGGTGTGCCACTGCGCAACCGATGCGCGATTATATGTGCGCGAAACCACGATAAATTTTTGATTTCGTCGGTAATAATTCGTGCTGCACGAATGCCACCAGATTTTTTCAAAAGTTCAAAGGCTTGATTTATTGTCATAAAACTATTATAATGGACGCCATGGAAAAAGCAAAAAATATTATTACTTCTGGGAAGTTTGTCCGCGCGGTTTTATGGATTGCAGGACTGGTTGCCGCGTTTGCGGTTGTGGTTGTTTTATGGTCTGTATTGCGTGGGCGACCGTCATCTGTTAATGCCGATTTTGTAACAGAATCTGTGGTTGACGATAAGACAACAGTGATAAATGTTGCAGCAGGGGACACACTGTCAAAGATTTTGTCAGAGAATGGTATTGGTGGCAAAGATATAAATTCTATTGCAAATGTTTTAAAGACCAAGGCGGGTATAACGGGTTTGCGTGCGGACAAGGATAAAATTGAAATTGTGCGTGACGGTGGCCCCGAAACACCAATAACAAAGATTGTTGTGCTGCCAGGATCATGGCGGCGTGTGGAATTGACTTGTGATGATGCAGGTGTGTGGAATTGTAACGCGATTGATATTGAACGCGATACGCGCTTGGTTTATCGACAAGGGGAAATTTTGGATGGCGATAGCTTTTATCTTGCGGGTATGCGTGCCGGAATTCCGGCTGGTATTTTGGCGGATGTTTATGATTTGCTTGCTTTTGAAATGGACTTTGAACGCGATGTGCGTGCCGGACAGAAATTTTCTGTGCTGTATGAAGAAAACTATCATGATAATGTAAAGGTCGATAATGGTGCAGTATCGGTTGTTTCCTTTGATGCGTTACGCGGAAATGTAAAAATGTACCGATTTAAAAAATCTGATAAATCGGTCGGGTATTATGACCCAAATGGAAATGGCGCAATTAAATCGTTGAAGCGTACACCGATAAATAACGCGAAAGTAACAAGTAGTTTTTCAACGCGGCGCAAGCATCCCGTCTTGGGGTTCACGCGTGCGCACAAGGGGGTCGATTTCCGCGCACCGACCGGAACCCCGATCCCATCTGCTGGGGCGGGGCGTGTCGTTGCACGTGGCTATAATCGTGGGCATGGGAACTTTGTAAGGATTCGTCATAATAGTTCTTTTGAAACGCTGTATGCGCACATGTCAAAATTTGCGAAAAATGTAAAAGTTGGTACCGCAGTAAAGCAGGGACAGATTATTGGATATTCGGGGTCAACCGGACTTTCAACAGGACCGCATTTGCACTATGAAATTATCAAGGACGGCAAGCATGTAAATCCAATGACGGTAAAATTGCCGGCGATAGATAATTTAGATGCCGCGAATAAAAAGAAGTTCTTGGAATATCGTGTGACTTTGGATAGGGCCATAGAAAGTTTGGAACAAAATCCAAAAGGCTTTATTCAGATGTGATTTTATTAAAAATAAAAAGGTGCGGAAATGACGTTAGAAGAATTGTTGAATGGTATAAATTACGAAATCAAATTTTTTGAAAAAACAGAAGAAGGAATTCAATTTAATATATTTAATCCGGATGTACAACTTAGACCGTTCAAAGCAAGATGGAAGTATTACACGATTACTGATTCAAACACGAAAAAAATAATTCTTCATGTTGGTTGGAATAAAGTCGACAAAGAATGTGAATTTTTTGTTGCAAATTTTGGACACAAATTGGTGGAAGATTCTGTGTTTTCAGAGATTTTTAATGAGATTGCGTATTTACATTCCAAACAAGAAAAAAATCCAGCAGTGACATATTTCTATGTTAAAAAGAAAAGGATGAGGGCACCTTATTTATATAGCAAGCATGAAAGAAGCAAGACAGTAACCTATAAATTAATATCTGATGCAATAGCGATGAATAGGCAGTTATTAATGTCATCAAAAGTGAGAGTATAGTAGGTTTGGAACAAAATCCAAAAGGCTTTATTCAGATGTGATTTTGCCAACGAGGAGAAAATTATGGACAAGTATGTTTTGATTCAAACGACCACTGATAATGAAGCGTGGACGGCAAAATTGATAAAGGTGTTGTTGGAAAATAAATTGTCTGCGGACGTTCAGGTGTCCAGCATTGATTCGCATTACTGGTGGCAGGGCAAAATTCACAATAAGCAAGAACAGTTGTTGAGCATAAAAACGCGTGCCTGTCTGATAGAAAAAGTGGAATCCGCAATCAAAGAATGTTCCGAATATGATGTGCCCCAAATAATAGCAATGCCGATTGTCGCGGGCAGTTCGGATTATTTGAATTGGATAAAGGAAAGTACGGTATCTTGATTACTTTCCCCAAAATGGTGCGATGACATAATCGGCACGCAGCGGTACAGATATCTTTGTTACGTTTTCCATAATGTTTTTGATTTGTTCGGCGAAACTTTCCGCAGATCCTTCATCACATTCAAAGACCATTTCATCGTGAACCTGCATGATAAGTTTTATTTTGTCGACGTTCGGAACAACGATTTTGTTATAAATGTCCACCATCGCGCGACGCATTAAATCGGCCTCATACCCCTGAATCGGGGCGTTGATTGCAGCACGCATAGCATATGCACGCATGCGGGAATTTTTTACCTCTGGTAATTCGATGCGGCGCCCCCATGGTGTGTAAACACATGCGTTTTTGCGCGCGAATTCTTTGGTATCATCGATATATTTTTTTATTTCCGGTAACCCCGACATGTACGAATTTATTATGTCCGCCGCCTGCGCGCGCGAAACATTTAACTGGGCCGCAAGACCGATTGATGAAATTCCATATATAATAGAAAAGTTCACCGTCTTTGCTGCGCGCCGCAGGTCACGCGGAACTATGGTCGTTTGTGGAATGTTAAAGATTTTCCGCGCGGTTTGTTCGTGAATGTCCGCGCCCGCGATAAATGTATCCTTGAACGTTTTTATGTTCGCAACGTCCGCAAGCAAGCGTAATTGAATTTGTGAATAATCGACCGCAATAAGTTTTTTGCCCGGTCCGGCAACGAAACACTTACGGATTTCTTCTCCAAGTTCGGTTTTTACCGGAATGTTTTGCAGGTTTGGATCGCGACTGGACAGACGGCCTGTATTCGTACTCGTTTGCAAATATGTTGTGTGAATACGTCCGTCATCACCAATTTGGCGGGGCAGGGCATCCGCATATGTCCCTGCAAGTTTCGCAATCGAACGCCAATTCAAAATCTTTTCGATGATTTCGTGGTGTTCGATTAAATCGTTTAGTGAATCCGCATCAGTGGAACGTTTTTTGTTTCCCGGCAAATGCAATTCGTCGAACAGGATGGTCGCAAGTTGTTTCGGACTTGCGATATTAAATTCATGCCCTGCAAGTTCGAAGATTTCACCACTTATGTTTGTAAGTTGTTCATGAAATACGCCGGACAGTTGTAACAATTTGCTTTTGTTCACCAATACGCCCCATTGTTCCATCTGTGTCAGAACTATCAATAGTGGTCGGTCACATTTTTCATACAATTCATGAAGTTTTTCGTTCGCATCAAGTTGCGGTCGCATAAGTTTATACAGTGCCATCGTGATGGCGGCATCTTCGGCAGCGTATGGATAAGCGGTGTCGATTGGTAATTCATCAAAACGCATATCTGCATCGCGTGTCTTTGGCGGAAATAACGATGCGAAAGTTATATCTTGGTGATTTAAATATCTTAGTGCCAATTCGTCCATGCTGTGAGAGTGCAATGTTCCGTGTAATGCATATGACAGCAACATTGTGTCGTCAATCGGTGTGATTTTTGTAATATCCCAACCTTCATTTGCCATAATGTGCAGGTCGAACTTTATGTTATGACCAACCTTAGTAACTTTTTTGTCCGTTAAAATTGGCCAGATTTTTTTATACAAATCCTTGATTGAAATTTGCCCTGGTGCGACAGCATCACCACCAAACAAATCGCCCGCTGTCGTGCGGTGGCGCAATGGAATATAAACGCCGTGCATGGGGTCAATCGCAAGTGACATTCCAACCATTTTTGCAGTCGTTTGGTCAAGTCCTGTGGTTTCGGTATCCAGTGCGATAACATCACGAACCCCAGACAAGAATTTTTCCAATTCCGTTAAAGTGGTTATTTTTGCAAATGTCATTTTTGATTCTGGTTTTGGCTTGTCTTCTGGCGCAGGCGTATCTGTGGGACATACAGAATTTGGAAATTCAAATTTTGTTGGTGTGGTCGCGGTTTCCGTAAACAACTTTGAAATTTTTTCATACAGCGAATTGCTTTCTATTTCTTTTTGAACAAATTCTAATGCGGCTGCCCGATTGAAATGTAGTGGCCCCAATTTTAATCCTGATAAATCGACATCACGTTTTAATGTTACAAGTTCGCGCGATATATATGCGGAATCACGCGATTCGGAAAGTAATTTCCGAGTGCGCTCATTTTTTATGTCGCTTAAATGCGAGTAAAGTTCATCAAGTGAACCAAATTCATTGATAAGTTCTGCGGCTTTTTTAGGGCCAATTCCATGAACACCTGGAACGTTATCAGACGAATCGCCCATGAGTGATTGAACATCAATAACGCGTTCAGGCGGAACACCAAATTTTTCAATGACTTCGGCACGTTCAATGCGCCGTTGTTTCATTCCATCATAAAGAAAAACACAATCAGAAACTAACTGCATTAAATCTTTATCGCCAGTCATGATTCGTGTTTTTTCCGCAATTTGACAGTTTTTTGTTGCAATGGTTGCGATGACATCATCGGCCTCTACACCAGGTACGCAAAGAACTGGTACGCCCATTTCACCGAGCCCGCGTTGAACCAATAATGCCTGGGAAATCAAATCGGCGGGGGTTTCTGTTCGGTTTGCTTTGTATTCTGGGTATATTTTCTGACGGAAAGTTTGTCGTGATGCGTCGAACACACATACGAAAATATCGTCAGGTTTTGCCGCAGCAAATACCGGTAACATCATGTTAAAAAATGCAAATACTGCACCGGTTGGGGTGCCATCGGCGCGTGTAAGACGACTGTGCACACCATAGTAAGCACGAAATAAAATCGAATTCCCATCAATCAGTGTTAGCATGTTTTTCCCCAGTATATTTTAAATGCGGGGCATCGTGCCCCGCAAGATTTTGCATGTTTAAAAGATATAGCGTAATTTTATTCTGGCTTCGTAATGCAAGATATCTGGACGTTCGTTACCGAATCGCAATACGTCTGGGATATAAATTGCATGTGCTTCGACATCGAACTTAAACGGTAATTTCGGCACGTCAATTGTCACACCAAGCATACCTTGGTATGCGGGTTTGGTGTCGAATTTTTTGTTGTACTTTGCGTTTTCTTCGCCGTTAAACATAACACCGACCCCCAATCCAAAGTAAGGGCGAATAACGGTTGACGGCATTTTAAAGTAAGCGTTTGCAAAACCAATGCTTGCGTGTGAATCTGATTCGTTAATGTATGTATATTCCACTTCGCCACGGAACAAAGGAACATCCAGACCAAACATTGCACCAAAAGATTGTGCAGTTCCAGTTTCATTTTTTCCGTCGCCAAACAAAGTTTGTGCACCGACACCCACAGATACCCCAGCGTATAAATCCCACACAGAATTTGCCATCGCCGGCGTTGCCATGACGGTCGCCAAAGAACACAGAATAATTGATGTTTTTAACTTCATCTTTCGCTCCTTTTTATGATAATATAATAGAAAAAGAGTTTGATGTATGCAAGGAAATAAACCTGTGTTTTTGATTGTTGGCTTGGGTAACCCAGGCAAGGAATATGTGAACACGCGTCACAATGCTGGTTTCATGGCGGTTATGTATTTGGCGGGTAACGATGCAACCTGGAAAAGCGAATTGTTTGCGAAAACGACAAAATTTGACATTGACGGTATACGGGTGATTTTTGCTATGCCACAAACATTTATGAATGACAGTGGTCGCGCCGTTCGGGCTATAGTTGATTACTACAAGATTCCAATTGAAAATGTAACAGTGATTCATGATGATATGGATTTAAAGATTGGTGATGTTCGCACCAAAATAGGGGGCAGCAGCGCCGGTCACAACGGCATAAAGTCAATCGATTCGGCAATTGGGCGCGAATACAAACGAATAAGAATTGGTATTGGGCACCCGCGTGATTTGGGTCTGCCGATTGATGCCGCGGATTGGGTTTTAGGAAAATTTACTGCATCCCAATTGAAAGAGATAAAATCAGTAATTGATAAAATAGAATTATAAAATTGTCACGCTATGGTTTCTTTTGCAAGACAAGGTTACATTGCCTGGGTTATGGCGTCGTTATGTATCTGATAAACCAACTGCTGTCGTCATCAATAGTAGTAGTAAAAGGTTGAAAGTTGCCATCATTATTATGTGGGCCGGTATAATACCCCATTTGCGGTGTGTATTTTGTACCATTAGGGATAGTACCTGAAATATTATCATTATATTGCATTCCATAGTATTTTTGGTCATTGCTAATAATGACGAATACGCCATTACAAGTTACCTGATCACCTTGTGGAAATTCGCCATTCGTTGATCCGTCACCACTTATAGTGCCAATGCAATATATTTTGGTGTTGCCTTTTGTCCCCAACTGGTTGACATTGGTGAAGTTGTTGTTCGGAGTACAAATACCATCCGCGATTAAGTTACCCACACAACATGGACCTGTGCTGCCCATTGTTTGACCAGTGGGACAACAATTTTGTTTTTGGGTTTCGTCGACTATTATGGTCAAGTGTGAGCCGGTGTTTGCTGGACAATACGTATGGTCGCCATCGGTTACATTCTGGGCTTGATCATCCGTGTAACACATTTCTGTTCCTGTTGAATCATAGACAATGTGGTTTGAATCGCAACGGACATTTACGCAACTGCGCGGGTCGTCGTTGGTGTTTGTGTTTGATGCGAACCATGACAACAGTGTGCTTTGACCATTGTTCGACGGTGTGTAGATAAGTATTTGGTTGTGCGCCGGACTGCCCACTGTTGTTGTTGGGGGGGCTTCACAATTTCCCCAAATGCGTTCAGCAATTCGACATTTTCCACATTCAGATAATTCAAAATCACTATCATCACATTGATTAGCACAAATATCATCTATGTATTCTGGGGCATTATAAAGTGTGTTATAAAAAGAGTATGGATTGGAACCACCTTGGGGTGGGTTAAGTTGAGTCATTATTGATATAATTGCATCATCGCCCGCCGCCGCAACACAATCAAGTACTTCGCCCCAACATGCGGTGCGTTCCAATATAGAATGGCGATTTGGAGAAAAATCAATGTCATTGCACAGACCAAAATTACTGGAAATAGATTTACATGCTTGGATAATGCAGTTTTGTCCGACTTGGGTGCAACTGGACAGAATGGATTCATATGTTATGTTAGTCGAAATTTCATGAACCCCAGTTTCCCAAGAGGCATCCCCCGTTGCACCGAGCAGATTCGCACACGAAGTTTGCACCTCGGCACACATGGTGTTCGCCGCTTTGTCCGCCATTACGCCAAATATCGAAAGTGCGCGGGCATCAAATTCTTCGATAGAATCCGATGCATGTTCAAGACATTCGGTGGTTAGTTTTGTACATGCCTGGCGGATTTCTTCAAGTTTTGCGGTTTGTGCAAGTTTGATTTGAGCCAAGGCATCTTCAATAAAACCATCCCACACTGTGTCAGCGATACTTTCGCAATGTTCTGTTGCGGTTTGCAGAAATTTTTTACGGTCATTTAAAAAGGTGATGAATTTTCCAGAGCTGTTTGCAGATGTCCATGTTTGGTTTACCCCAGGACGTAGAATCATTGTGTCCAAATCTGCTAAATTCACACTAAGGAATGCCTTGCCTGTTGTTGGATCAATGTAACGCCCCGTCATATCAAGACATTTTTCCATTTTTGCACCACAAACAGTTGTATCTGTTAACATTTCAAGCATCTTGCGCTTGCATGTCAAAAGGTCGTCGGAATTTCGTGTTTGATACGCATCAAGGCGTGACATGTCAAGTAAAGCACCGCTTTCGAAAACCTTGGCACGTGCCTGATCAGCCTGAGATTGATAGGCTTTTTTAACCGTATTGCAGTCTTGTTCTATCTGCATTTGATAACCACTTTGTGCAAGTGATAGTTCTTCGTCGGTGCAAACCTCTGATGCGATGTCATGACATACAGGTATTGCCGCATTATAGAGCGCAACCCCAGATTTAGTCGTCGTATCAATTCCCATGAAAGAATCAACCGTGTCAAATGCCGCATCAACGTTTAATGTTAACGATATTGCACCAAGACCTGTGCTACTGCTACTGGAGTCTGTGTCCCCGAATTTTGCGTTTAACTTTTTGGCGATATCGTCAAGCACACGTTTCGATTTCGTTGTGTCACGTGTGGAATAAAACGCATCTTCGCCTTCGGTAGCGTTGTTTATTGCGTTAACGTCTTCGGCATCCATGTTCACCATTAACAAGCGTTGATTAAAATCTAACATTTTATTTTCAACGTTGTCCATTTGCTTTTTTATGCCGTCAAATTCGTTAAACCGGCTAGAGCAGGCGCAACGGCGTAGGTTTGCATCCTTGGTCGCACAAAATTCGTCCATGCATTCGTAAAAAATTGTGCGGCATTTTGTATATGTTGTCATCAATGCGCCAGATTCACTTGTTGCCGCACGTGATAGTGTTCTTTTGGGGCGTTTTTTCTGTACCGCAGTGCGTGACGAGGTTGCGGTGCGTGATGTCGCAGTGCGTGTTGCCGTTTCGTGGCGCGTTTGTGATATGGGGGTCGCAGTTCGATTTTGAACATTCGGGCGAGTTGCAGGCGCGGAACGTGAAGATGCCGTACGCGGAATCACGTTTTGCACCTGGGTTGCCCCACGCGATTCGGTTGCAGCAGTTCGTGGCGCTACGGTCGCGGTGCGTGGGGTTGCGTTGGTTTTAGTGGTTGTGGTTGGTGCGCCACGTGCCGTTGTTGTTATTGTTGTTGATGATGTGGAACGACGCGTAGCGGCGCGTGCAGTATCGTCGCCGTCAACAGCAATCGCCCGCCCAAAGGCAAGCATGCCAAGGCATACGTAAAAAAGTAATCTTAATCCTTTCATCCCTTGGGATAAGGTTAGCAAAATAATGATTTTTTGGGCAAGTGGAAAATGTGCAAATAAATACAATTTTGGTGCGGATAGGGGGACTTGAACCCCCACGGATTTCTCCACAGCATCCTTAGTGCTGAGCGTCTACCAATTCCGCCATATCCGCACGGTGGTATTAAAAACCTTTTGCTATTCTACATAATAATGTTTTTTTTTCAATCTTTTTGTGATAAAATACTTTTTGATATAAAGGAATAGGAGTTATTATGAGTACTATTATGCGTAAAACACTTTTTGGGTGCTGTTTGGGGGCTATGACGATCATGTGTGCTAATGCGGCGGGAACTTATTATACGGGGAACTATCGTTCGCCACAGCAAAATTATTCCAAGGCTTCGTATGCGAATCGCCAACAACAGCAAACAAGTTATACTCAAGATACTACTTATACGCGGACACGAACAGTTTCACCGAATGATAATGCTTATATTGGTGCGCCATATCAAAATTATACTCGTGTTGTTGGAACTGATAAAGCTCAGGTCACAAATCAAACCCGTGTTACAAATAACGTCAATAATACGGATAAAGGTTTCTTTTTTAATCTGGGTTTGGCGCACGAATTTGCTAGTTGGAATTTTAGTATGAATGATGCCGGCAGTAAGTTGAACTATGACGATATTCGCTGGAATGTGTTAGAGGCGGATATGTTATACAGATTCGGTGGGTCGGTGCCGTTACAAATTCAGGCCGGTGCCAAGTATGGTATGCAATTCGGTGATTCAAATATGATTGACGATGATATTACCGGTGGTGGGTATTTGGTGACTGAATGGTGGAACGATACTGATCATGATGGCGAAGGAGACGAATTTATTGGTCAGCAGATAGGGCATTCCTTGGCTGTGGGAAACAGTAGCAGTGGAGATATGCTTGGACTTTATGCGGGTTTTGGTTTGACTGATGTGTTCAGAATCGGTGTTGCCCGTGTAACGCCTTCGATTGGTTTTAGGTATTTAAAGTATAAATTGGAAACCAAGGATGACTATGGTTTAACAATTGATACAGGATTTTGCACAAATGTAAACGGTGGTGATGAAACCCAATGTGATCCAGTTGTTATTCTTAAGTATGGTAATACACAGCAAGTTATTTGGGGTGAAGAACCTGATCAATATGGTTTTTGGCCAATTGCATCTGGTGCAGAAGGTGTAAGTACTGCTGGGACCTATATGTTTCATTTGCCAAGTATAAGTCATTCGTATGAAACAACTTGGATGGGGCCGTTTTTGGCATTGGATTTGGATTATGATGTTAATGTGTATAATAAATTCAATGCGCGCTTTGAATTAGGGTTACCGATGTATACCGCGACCGGAAATCAGCCGTATCGTGTCGATTGGCAACATCCGAAAAGTGTAGAAGACAAGGGTGGATTTGGTGATGCGTGGCATATTGGGTTGGGTGCAAACTATATGACGGCATTAACGGAAAGTGTATTTTTATCGCTTGGGTTCACGTTTGATTATTATACTCTGTCCGGGGGTGATGCGACGACTTACCTGAATGGTAATTACTATATTGATGCGTATAATCGTTTGTTTGAGTATTATGCGGGTGTGTTGCCGTCTGGGACATCTGATGCTCAGATAGAAGCATATATGTTGGAACATGATACCACTGCACAAAACATAGCACAAATTGCATCTGAATGTCCGGGGTGGGTTTGCAAGGTTGACAACGAAATCGAATCGATTTATAAATCAATGGGAATCCATGTCGGGGTTCAGGCAAAGTTTTAAAAATTGGATAGCGTATGTTTAATATGAAGAGATTTTTAATTATTGTTTTGATAGCGGTGGTGCCGGTATTTGCTGGGGCTGTGGATTTGACGGGAACGGCACATGTGAATGTGACAAGTGATACTGCGGCAACTGCAAAGAAAATGGCTTTTGACGAGGCGCGCCGCCAAATAATCGTTGATGTTTTGTCGCCTTATTCTGATTCATCCGCATTGCGCAGTGCGGTTGCAAATGAAAAGAATGCGGTGTTGACTAACCTTGTTGAAAGTTCTGGGATTTCTGGGGAACGACTTTCTGATACAACGTATTCAGCGAATATAAAAATGACGGTGAATCGGATAGCCGCTAAGAATTGGTTGCTTGAACAAGGTGTGCAAAATTGGTTGCGTGTCGAAGATGATAATGGCGATAAGTTCGTAATGGTCGCAACGTTGCAAGATAAATTTGCTGATTGGGGGCAGATACGTCGTGTCGCGATGGGCGCAGGAATTGATTTGGAAACAGAATCCATAAATGGTAACCAGATTGCTTTTCGTGTTTTGGCGGAAAAGCGCGGTGCTCTGACGTTGGCATTGCGTGAAAACGGATGGCGTTACCAAGATAGGGATGGACTTTTGCATATCTTTAAGTAATAATTTTGCCAGGGAATAAAATCAAAGGATTTATAATGAAGAAAATTTCTGTTGTTTTGTGCGCATTGTTCGCACCTGTTGTGGCATTTGCATCTGATGTTGATTTGGAAGGTAAAGAACTGATTTTGAATATTCGGCGAATCGGACTTGATATTTCAAAAACGTCTGTGAGGCATTCGGACGAATATGCAACTTCGCCGATTTCTGCACTAAGTGCCGATGACCAAGAATTTATCAAGGGCGTATTTGATACGGCGTTGGAATATACACATGGGCGTTTTAATTGGGATAACAGTTTGTTTATGGAATATGGTCGGACAGAGGTGAAACCTTATAACGAACCGAAGACCGTGAACGAAAGTGCCGATAAAATTTTGCTGTCTAGTAATTTGAATTAT
The DNA here is from genome assembly GCA_017962125.1 of Alphaproteobacteria bacterium. Lineage (GTDB taxonomy): Bacteria > Pseudomonadota > Alphaproteobacteria > Rs-D84 > Rs-D84 > Enterousia. The sequence goes on along the minus strand of JAGCVZ010000011.1, from coordinate 182,926 downwards.
GCATGTTGGGATTATGATACGTTCAAACTTGGACCAATGGCGCGGGCGGCATACGAAACGGAATTTGTTCCGGCAAATGATTCGGATCATAGGTTAAAGGTTTTGCGCGGAATGGCGGGTTTTGCAATTTTTGATTCCCCGATAATCAAAGATTTACATATTGCGGGTGTTTATGAATATGACTTTACATACGGTCATGATCAAGTTAGTAAACTTGCCGCAGAAGTTGGATGGCGACTGGAATATGATGTGCGTGAAGGTGTAAAACTTTCTACTGATGGATATTATCGTGAGTATTTAGACTATTCACAATATGTAGGAACAGATTTGGAACGCGACCTTAGTGTCACTGCGCGCATGGATACGAACCTTTGGGGCGATTTTGCGTTAGGTCCATACGTTCAATATCGTCGTGCCAAGGCGCGCGATGCTGAAAATTATGGTAGCAATTTTATCATCGGCTTGTCTTTCAATTATATAACAAAGTTTGGAATTTATTAGTGGCATGAAACAGGAATAATAGAATGTCTGGTGTACACAAAACTATGAAAAGGTTCGGGAATGATAGGGAGAAGAATAGGCTTGGTAGTTATTAGTATCGTTGCAATCGCGGTTGTAATGGGTACACATGGGGTGTTGGCGGAAGGATGTTCAGGTCGGCCTATGGAATATTGCTCAGTCAATGAGTATAATTTTTGTCGAGCAGATGGGGTTTGGGAATGTCGTCCTTGTTCAAGCCTTTCCGCTATTAACGGTGTTTCTTTTACGGAATCTGTGGGGGGGCAGATAACAGAAGATAAGTGTTTTTATAGTGGTACGTGTTCTAGTGGATATTGCCAATTATTGCATAATGGTAATAGTTGGTGTACGCATAATAATATACCGCATCCATACCATTTAGAAGTGGAAAATTTTGGAAGTCCACAGTGTAAACCGAATATGAGGTCGTGTTCTGATTTTAACCTGGGTGGAACGTATCAGCTTGAATGGGTAAGTGGATATTTTGCAAAAAGCGATCAAAAAGGAAACGCCACGTGGGACATGACGACTTATAATAAGTGGGATGTTAGCAATTGTTATCTTGAAAAGGATGTTCAAAACATAACTCGGTATGATAGAAACTGTGAAGAGGGAACTGTTTGGCGGTCTGGACCGGAATTATCCGGCAGTGCTGTGATGGGGTTTAAAATAAAATACGATCTTGGTGTCAGTTGGTATTATTGTAAAGAATGTGCGCCTGGAAAATCGCCGGTTATTGTTGACCTTGGTACAGCATTTGATTTGTATAGTTGTTCCCGGAACGAATCGGGTAGTCAGTATCTTATGTGTAAATGTGAAAGTGTTGCGGCGGGGTGGTATTCAACAGGGTGCACTGTGAACTATGACTTAAATTCTAACGCGATACCATCCGATTGTCATCGGTCTTGTCCAACCGGGTCAACTACGCTTTCGCCGGGTGCGGATAGTGCTGATGATTGTGTACCAAACGGAACATATTGTGACCAAACGGGTTGTTTTACTTTAGCGGCGGGAACCTGTTAGATTTATGCGCTGTGCCGATTTATTGCAGAATGGATTTCTTCTAATGTTGCGGTTGACGGCAATGTTTCTTCGAAATAAACCTTCGCTGTGCCGGGATGCATTTTCCCGCGTTTTGGCCAATATAACCCGGTATCCGTTCCAACCGGGGTTATGGGTAGTTTTAAACGCTGGGCAAGGAACAACAGACCGCGTTTCAATGGAATCCTGTGGCCGGGTTTTACGCGTGTGCCTTCGGGAAATATGATAAGGGTTTGACCGTTCATGATGCGTGTTGCAACCGCCGTAGCAAGTTTGTTCATATTTGTTGTCCCACGCGCGCGGTCAACCAGTTGACCCATGCGCCAAAACGACCAACCATAAATCGGTATCCATAATAATTCGCGTTTTACAATGAAAAAAGGGTTTTGAATATTTGTGGTAAGAATTGCAACCTCCATTATAGACATATGTTTCGACGCAATAATCGATTTGCCGTCAAGACGGACATTGTCATTAGGTTGCACAGGGATTCCGTTTTCTTCGGTTGGGGGATAAAAAATTTTATACTTTATTCCGCCTATAATCCTTGCAAGGTACAATACACCGCGCGCATCCGCAATTATTAGGCGTAAAGTTGCCCTGCGTGATATTAGTGCAACCAACAATATCGGTGCCCAAATGATAAAATATATGCCAAGGATTATTTTAAAAATAACAGTTCGAAACATTTTTGACCTTTTTATTTATATGTGTATTCTGGACCTTCTTTGATGCCGATTCTTGTGACAATGTATTTAACATATTCTACAAGCCAACGTTCTAATCGGCGTGCAGGTTTCATTTCGCTAAGTTTTACTGGGCAAGCAACGATTTGTGTCTTTGGTAATTCAGACTTTACCAAATACTGTGCGCGCTGAATGTGGTCTTCGGTTGTGATGATAACAATGCGGTCAAGCCCGGATTTTTCAACAATTTCGCGTATCGCCAATGCATTTTGATAAGTCGATTTTGATTTTGATTCGATTACGGCGCGTTCTGTATTTTGGTATTGTTTATCAAGCCCCGCCCCAATTATATATAAATCTGCATCTGGATACTTTTCAACCTGGCGCATGGCAAAAGGAACGCGTCTAAAATCGCCCGTAAGAACAAAGATACTGTCGTTATCCAAAATGAAACCGCAATCATTCGGAGTCGTTAATTTAAAGATGATTCCGCCAAGGACAAATATGCCAAGCAATAAAAATGACGGGTGCAAGAGTTTCATGATTCACTGCTTAATATTTTTAATGTGGTTCGTTTGGTGACCATTATGGCAAACAGCATTATTATAACCGGAACAAGTAAAAGAACAAACCATCCCAACCCTGATATTTCCAGCATCGCCATAAGACCGACACGTGCCGCCCGTGCGACACCGATTATCATCAATAATATCGGACATGCCGCAACAAAGCCCATGCCACACGCAACAGCGCAAATTTTCCCAACAATCATTTGCATTTGCTTTGTGATAAAGTGATCGCTTGCACCGACTTGGTTTAAAATTTCAAGTTCGCATTTATGTAAAAGTGCCGTATTACGCGCGATAAATGACACACATGTGCCAATTGTCGCAATGATAAGCCCCAATAATAATACAAGAATGGTTATCATTTTCCACCCAGCCGATATTGATGGTTTTAGTGCGTCATAATGTGGAATAAATCGTGCGTTGTTACCAATTAAGTTCCCGACAGTATCCATGTCAGATTTGGATTTGAATTTTATTTCGAACATAATTGGCAAGTATTTTTTTAATACACCATTACCGCCACCAAGCCATGGTTTCATAAGTTTTGACATTTCTGTTTCATCAAGTTGGCGCATAGTGTCAATTTTATCCTGATTGGTGTTAAAAACTTTTTTTACTGTATCTACCTTATCAGTGTTTACAACCTGAACGGTGGCGTGTACATTCCATTGGCGATTCCAATTTATAATCCCTGTGCCAATTGCAAGTGCCAGCCCCAGGGATAGTACCGCCAAAAACGTCATTAGCCCCATGACTGCCGTCATGAAAACGGATTGGTCATGAAATAGTGAAAAAGCAACAGGTTTCTTCATGTCTATTTATTTCCGATATCGTTAAATTGTTTTGATAAATCCGAAAAATATTCAGAATTTTGTATTTTTGGTGCAACCTTTTTGGTTGGGATAACCCCATGTTTCGGGTTAATGAATGTTAGTCTATGATTTTCAATATGCATAATTGGAAATTTATATGTTTCAATAAGTTTGGAATTGTGGGTCGCAAGGATTATTGTTGTGTTGAACATCTTGTTCATTTGAATAAAAAGTTCCATTAACCGAGAAGCATTTTCATCGTCAAGATTTCCTGTAGGTTCGTCGGCAAGCATTATTGATGGTTGAATAATGATTGCACGTGCAACAGAAACCCGCTGTTGTTGCCCACCACTAAGCGATTTGGGATTTGCATTGGCGTATTTTGCAAGCCCAACCCATTCTAGTGTTTTCGTAACCAGTTTTTTTATTTTTACTTCGTCCATGCCACGAACCCGCAATGGTAATGCGACATTATCAAAAACCGATATGTGTGATAATAGAGAATACTGTTGAAAAACTATCGCCATTTTGTGACGCATTTCAGTAATTTCGTCGCGCGACATGGAATTTGTAGGCATGCTAAAAATTTTTATCATTCCACGACAAGGTTTATGCAGGTGATAAATCAGCCGTAACAGTGTCGTTTTCCCCGCCCCAGATGCGCCAGACAAGAAATAAAAAGAACCGGCACTGATGTTAAAGGAAACATCCGTTAATATGTCAGGGTCGTTATCATAACGTGCGCCGACACCCGCAAAAGAAATTATCGTATTATCTTCCATACCTAGGATGTTAGTAAAAAAATTTTTTTGGGTCAAGACTGTTAAATCAGAAAAAGCCAAAACAAAAAAAAGACGTTTTTTATCTTTTATAACCCGTTTAAATATGATATAATTTTGTGCAGAAAAGATTTGGGAGAATTAGAATGAAAAGATTTTTTTATAGTTTGGTTGCTTTGTTAACCGTGGTAGGTTATGGGCAGGCTTTGGCTGGCTGTAATTCGTGTTCTGGTTGTTCTTCGTGTTCGTCAAATGTGAAAAATGTTCAGACAATTCGTATAAAAGTTGGAAGGCCAGAGGGGCAAAAGACATTTACTGCTGCAGATTTTAGGGCGATGCCATCAATTCATGCTCGTGAAGATTATGGATATGTGCCACGTGCTCAGGAAAACAGGCGCACAGACTATCAACTGATGCCTGAGTATTATGATAGTGATGAGTACGACTATGATGACCTCTATGTAACAGAAACTGTTAATGATGGACATTGGTATCTTGGTGGTCGGTTAGATTTAAATTTGCTTAGTTGGAATAATACATATAGTGTTTCTGTTATACCTTCGGATGTTACGGTCGCCGTGGATGCGAGTGCGGATCATGATAGGTATCGGTTTAAACCTGTGATGGGTGGAAATTTGTTTGTTGGGTATCGTTTTAATCAGTCTTGGCGTACAGATGTTGAATTTGGGCTGATATCAAAATATTCGGATTCTGACAGTGGGTTTACTTTTGGGCTGTCTGGATCTTATGTTGTTGTTAATGGGTATTATGAATTTACTAATGGACTTTATTTAGGGGCAGGGCTTGGCGCGGCATTTCCGAAAGTCTCTTTAGATTTTGCGCATTTTGTTCCTGGGGGCTCGACCAAGACAACAGCGACATTAACGGGTGCCTTGATGGTTGGTTATTCATACTATTTGTCTGATTCTGTCGTATTAGATTTGCGTTATCGTTTGTCTGGGTTTGATGGACCTTCGCTTACGCGTAGATTTGTGGATTCGGATTATCCTTTTGAAACGTTGAAAACTGACGTTAGTTTTGTGGTTGATAATGCGTTTTCCGTGGGGGTTAGGTATGAATTTTAGTCATATGCCACATGCGTGGCTATGATTTAAAATGTATCTGTTTTTGTGGCTAAACACAAATAAATCGATTCGAGTGTTTTTAATGGGAAAGTTGATTTTTCGAATCGGTATAAGTTAGGAAACTAAGGCGAAACAAGGGAAAGAAAAATTTTGATAGGTGAATTTTGGAAAACCAAAAACGTGTGATATAATTGTAAATAGATAAGGGGCGAGAGAGATGAATGCATATTTTAAAAAAGTTTTGTTGACATCCTTTTTTGTGTTGTCTGCTTCGGGGGTGTTGGCTGCGCCAACTGTCCGGACGCTTAGCGCGGAAAATACAGTTCCTGCGACAACGGACATGAATACTTCGTCTGTGCGCGCCGGTTCTTTACGTTCAACAGGTGGTTATGTTAGGCCTGTATCGGCTACATCAAAGTCAGTAACTGCGTCTGGAAATTCAACTGATGCGGGTCAGACAGCGTCGGGTTCTTCGGTTAGTTCTGGAACAATAGGATTGAATCGGACTGCGTCGTCGCCACAACGTTTATCTATTGGTAAGTATATTGGCGCACCACGTTCTATTAGCACAGAGGCAACGGCGGTAAATAACCTTGCTGATCGTGTTGATGCGTTGGAAGCCACAACTGAAAGATTGGATGCGGACAAACAGGATAAACTTGGGAGTACCGAATTTATTACAGTTGAAAATGATGATGTTATACTTGAATTTGCCCATTTGAAAGAAGCACTGAGTTTGCATGATGGTCGTGAGGTTGAATTGGATACAACTGATGATGGCGTGGTATGGCGGTATGTCGGAGATAATGAATGGGATACATTATTAACATGGGATGATTTAAAATCTAACTTGGATATTGCCGATATCAACACATCTGTTACAAACATGGATACCAAGATAGGCGATGTTGTAGACAGGATAGCGCGTCTTGAGCAGAAAATGACTCAGAAACTCGATATTGACCAGGGTGAGGATAATGCAGGCAAATTTTTGGTTGTTGGTACGGGTGGTGAAATAACAACAGGGGAATTCGATTTAGATAGCAAAGTTAATGTAACCCAGGGCGAAGAAAAAGCCGGAAAAGTTTTGCTTGTTGGTGCAGATGGCGATGTGACAACTAGTGAAGTTAAATTTGCTGACAAGGTGGACGTTGTCCAAGGTCAAGAAAATGCTGGCAAGGTTTTGATTGTTGGTCAAAATGGTTCGGTAAGCCCAGGCGAAATAGATCTTGCGGGTAAAGTGGATGTTGACCAGGGAACGGATAATGCGGGCAAGGTTTTGATGGTTGATGAACGTGGTGAAGTGATACCTGGGGTAATCGATCTTTCTGGTAAGGTCGATGTTAACCAAGGTGAAAACAAAGCGGGGAAAGCATTGATTGTTGGCGCAGATGGTATGGTTACAACGGGGTCAATAAACACGCATAGTTTGGGACTTGGGTATTTAGCATACAAAGACCAGGTTAAAAATGAAGATGTTGCCAATGATGCCGCAATTGAACGTAAGAAAATGGCGGCAGATATAACAGATACTTTGTATTGGGTTGATCATTGGCGTAATGTGGAACCAGAAGCAAGTGCTGCTAGATACGTGATGGCTATTGATGAATACGGAGAAAGAGCGTGGTTCCGTGTAGTTACAGGTGAAGAAGAATAGGGTTTACACAACACAACAACAAACGAACAAAAAGGATGAAAGACTAAGAAAAAATAGAGGGGAAATCAATTTTTTTACAGTTGTCGAGAGGTGTCTCTGGCGTGGTGATGCACGGTGTCGTGTAGGGTAGGTGTGTTTTGTCTATCCAACTGGTTTACTGTGGGTTACCTGGTGTGGGCGCTGTCGCTTGGTACATGCTTTTTAGCGTGGAGTGGCTGAGTTTGGATAGTAAAAAGGGATAACATCTCTTGGGTGCTGTGTTTGCATGGTGGGTTTGGCATCATACATTATGTCGGAGGTAGTACGTTTATAACAAAAAAAAGGAAAAAAAATGAAAACAAAAATCAAAAAATTAAGTATAGGCTTTGCTGCGGCTGTATTGTCAGCAAACGCTATGGCGGCTACGGCACCATCGGCAGAGCAACGAGCATTGGATGAGGTAACCGTTACATCAAAGTGGTATGTTGATGGTAAATTTAATGGGGCTCCGGGTACTGTTATCACCCAAGGTCAGAATCGAGGCGAAACAGAAAATACTTATATTGGGAACACCAAAGATTCAGTTGATCTTACTTATGGTGATGGCGTGTTAGTTACTGGTAAAGCCGTAAAACAGGCATTGGATGATGTTAATGCTGTGGCAACAAATGTCCAGGCAGACGGAACATATCTTCGGGTAGAGGACATTGATGGAGAAGGTTTGACACCTGATGGAAAAATGGTTTTATTAAATTCTGGTAATTTGGCTACTGGTGCAGCAGGTATAACTGATGATTTAACAATTGGTGAAGGTGAAAATTTGGCGCCTAGTGCAAAACTTGTTACGGCGGGTGCGGTTTATGATTATGCCCAGCCCAAGGTTTCAACTGTTGCGGGCACTAATAGTGTTCAGGTTGGGTACAAAGCCAATTCAAATGCAAATCCAACATGGACAACTTTGCAAGCGGCATCCAATTCCGCGGGTTCAAATAACAACTATGTTACGATGAATGCAAACAGTGGTGTATATACTGTGAACCTTGCAAGTGATATGATTGGGACAGGAATCGGCGATGTTGCATATGGTTCGAATAAACTGACCACGGGAAGTGCGGTTTATTCTATGGTTTTACCAGAAGGACTTGGCGGGTCTTCTACTATTACTGCGGCAAATGCGAATGGAACAGATGGAGACAAAAAAGTTCCGACGGTTAAAAACGTTTATGATTTTGTGACGGCATATGCGGGTGGAACGTATCAGCCAAAAATAGAAACAACTGATGCGAACCAAGTTATGATTGGTTACAGAACAGCAACCAGTGATGGTCAAGGTGGCTATGAGTATGCTGATGGATGGCAACAGTTAAGTGGTGATACATATATTGCCGTTGTAAGTGATGGAACTGATGCAACCGTTGGTCTGAAATCAACACAAATGGTTTCTTCCAAGGAAGATTTGCTGGATAGCGATAATGGAGCAAAATTGGTAAAGGCAAGTGCGGTTAGACAGTTACTAGGGGGTAACGTATTGCCACCGATGCCAGAGGCATGCGGATCAGCAAACAATACAGGAGTTCATTGTGCTTTGGTTACTTCATGGGATTCTGTGGCAGGTGCTGTAAAGCTTGAATGGACGGTCATGGCGGCTGTTACGGGAGCGTAAAATTTTAATGAGACAGGTATCAAATTTTTAACCATAGGAGTGTAAAAAAAGAAGAAGTTGTTTAAATTTGTGTCCTTAAAATGATGGTGGGTTTTCCTCTCTCGCCATCATATTTTTTTACCGATTTATTTGACTATGCTAAAATTCATTTGGCTTGATGCACCAAATGTGTCCGTTACACGCAGTATATGTTCGCCCATTGGAACATTATATTGTAAAACTTCACCACTTTGGGTTGAACCAAGTGTTTTGTCGTCCAAGAACCAGAATAACTTCGCATTTGTATCTGTGCCAAAAGCCATAAAGCCAACGGATTCAAAATCATAATTTGATGTTATTACAATTTTTGTATCTTGGATAGGTGATACAATTATTGGGGAATTCCAATCTTCGTTTGTTTCCAACTGGGAGCAATTTGGAACAAAGGTCGGGGGTGTCTTTCGTTTTATGCCGGCACGATTAAACATATCAACATATTCAGAATCCCAAAATTCGAAAACTTCATTATGTGTTGTTTTTGGGTCGGCATTGCATGCCCGCAGTCCAGTTTTATTATCAATCGGAATAGAACGATGGATGGTGTTCCGCGTAAGTGGCGATTTGCCGGGAATAAAATACGAACTGACTTTTTGTGGACAATATGGACCTGCGATGCCACCGCCAATTTCGCACATATCAACTGATATTATATTAAGTTCTGGAGTTATAAATTTGTTGTTTTTTATTGGTGTTCCGATTGATGCATAATAGTTTGCGATTGTATCGGCAAGACTAAAATATATGGGCGCAGCAGATTTTGCACCACTGAATGCATTATTCGGTGTGCCATCAAAATTTCCAACCCATACAATCAAGACAAAATCACCAAAAATTCCCGCGGTCCATGCATCACGATATGATGATGAGGTTCCTGTTTTCCAATAGTGAGTAATAGGATTATTGATTTTTTTTGCAAAAGGAATTTTCTTTGTTGGTGCGGTTTGGTGTCCAAGCATATCAAGTGTAAGAAAGAAAGCTTCGGGCGAAAGAAGTTGTTTTATCTTTTCTTTTGCAGTATCAATTTCTGTTCTAATAGTATATCGTGTACCAAGATTTGCCATGGTTGCGTATATGTCAGCAAGTTCAATCATTGAAACTTCGGCCCCCCCAAGTGCAACTGATACGCCGTAATGTTCCGCAGGTTTTAGGTTTGAAACCCCAGAATCAGATAAAACTTTATAAAAATTTTTAATACCTATTTCACGAACAAGGTTTATTGCCGGGATGTTTCTTGAATGAGTTAATGCATCGTGTGCAAGAATTGGACCGTAAAAATCGTTATCCGAATTTTCTGGGGCATATACACCAAAATTTACGCGTGAATCGCGCAATAGTGTCATGCCATGTATCAATCCAGCATCTGTTGCAGTGGCATAAATAAGTGGTTTTAAAGTAGAGCCAGGACTGCGACGGGCGCGAATACCATCGTTTTCACCGTATATATCACGGTTGAAGTAGTTTGCAGAACCGATATATGCAATGGTTTCCATAGTTTTATAATTTACTAAAATTGCTGCTGCATTCGTTATGCCGCGTTGTTTGCGTGCGGCAATTTCTTTGGTAATAGTTTTTTCCATTTCTGTCTGGAGTGTTAAATCTAGTGTTGTGTGAATTTCGGACTTTTTTATTTTTTTTGTGTTCAAATAATTAGTAAAATGTGGTGCAAAAAAAGGCAGGTCTTGGATGTTCTTTGTTTCAAGAGGCATGTCGGAAAAAGTCAAAAGGTTTATGTCATCTGGATATTCTTTTATCCATTTCTTTATAAGATTTTTGCGCATTGATTCAATGTTTTTTATCCCTGTGGGGGTGTTTAGTCCGCGTTTTACAGGGTTTTGTGGAATCGTGGCAAGTGTTATGGATTCTATTTTGGTTAAATCTTTTGCGCCTTTGTTAAAATATATTACGGATGCGGCACCGATGCCTTCGATGTTGCTACCATAAGGAGCAAGGTTCAAATAAGCTTCGATAATTTCAGATTTTGAATAAAATAAATCGATATACAAGGCCAATGCTATTTGTTGCGTTTTGCCCCAAAAAGTTTTACTTGGAATATCGTATTTTAATCGTGCTACTTGCATTGTAATTGTTGATGCGCCAACAGGATGTGGAATCCCAGCCGCATATTGGCGCAAAGCGCGCATAAGCGATACAGGATTTATGCCGATGTGGTCGTAAAAGTGTTTGTCTTCATATAAAATTATTGCGTCTATGATGTATGGACTTATTTTTGAAATTGGCGTATAGATGCGATATTTGTCATCATTGGCTAGTGTCAATCGCAGTAATTTACCATTATGGTCGTAATATGCGCGTGAAAAAGATATGTTATTTAAAAGTGGTGGGGTAAAGAAAACTTTGATAATTGCCCATATGACAACCAGTGTGCCGATAATAATACCTGGATATATCAAGATTTTTTTAATTCGCTTCATTTGATACGGTAAACTTGCCCCCTTTTGCAATGGCGCGTATTCCGGAATTATACATTGCTGCCGCTGTTACGGATGGAACGGCGAATTCGCCAGCAACAGATAATTGAGCATCATAGGAAAATACTAAGGGGGTGCGCCCAACATTAGTATATATTAATACACGATCTTCACGAATCTCGCTAAAGTCTATGTCCCCAGAAAGAGAATCCGACATCGGTGAAAATCCGCCGGGTAATAAATCGGATATAACAACATTATCCACATAATCAGTGTCGCCACGTGCGTGAATTGTAATTTTCACCGTAACAATATCGCCAATTTTACCAGAATTAATTTCATTGCCATCAGTGTCATAGTATAATCTTGTAACATCAAGTCCATTTGAAGTCGTAGAAATTTTTCTGGGAAAACCTTGTTGTAACAATGCATAGAACATCGGTTTATTGCATTTTGCACATCCAATATTCAACTTTGTCGTGTTTTTCGGAATATTCGCATAGATTGTCCCAGATTCGTATTGTGGTTTTATTGCGGCACCGTCTGCGAATATGGAAATCGTATCAATATCGTCAAGGCTTAGCCCTTTGATATCATGCGATGTTGCCATGATAATTGCTGATGCTACAAAAGAATCATAATGTCCAGCATTTATGTAGTCTTGAATGCTTTGTTCAATATCTATTTTATGTGTGTCAAAATATCTGTTCATAATAAACGTATATATCGCATCGTTTGCTACGGTATTATCAAATATATTGTCGATAGATTTTTTTGATTTTTTATTTGGCCGATATTTTGAAATTAGTTTAAAGCCTTTATCTGTTTGTTTTAACATTTTATACGATGCCGCGATATATGCACCAATCGGTCCTGTTTCCCAATCATTGACGGATTTATTGATATATTCTTCTAGAGAGTCAATATAACTTGTTGTGACATAATCATTTAATGTCAGTACATATATTGTGAAAGCCTTTGCAAAAGCATCAGATTCAGATGTTGTATTTTGTGTGGCATATTCGCGTAAGAAATCAATTCCGCGAGCAAACATTGATTGCGGAACACTAAACCCAGCATGGCGTGCCATTGTTAAAAAGTTCATTACATATGCGCTTATGTATGGGGTAGTGTCTTTTGCCAAATTATCAGCGTATTCGTTTCCGTTTGCCCAAAGAGTAAATGAACCATCGTTATTTTGTCGATTTCCAAGAACCTGAATGGTTTTTGTAATTTTATCTGCAGAATCTTTATATTCGGTGCCCAATAATTTATTTTCCGGCATTAAAACGTATGGTAAAGTTTTAGATACCATTTGTTCTGTGCAGGTATAATCATAATTTTTTAAATACATAAAGAGAGGTCGAATTAAAACCGATGGTGACTTTGAAATGTATACTGTCCTAGCAAATTTTTCATCGTACATGTCTTGTTCAAGATGACGTATCGTTGTGTTACTATCTTTTAAAATACCTGTTTTAATTTCTGTGGTAAAACTTGTCGTTGGACGAACGGACAAGCTGTGCGACGTTCTGCGTGATGCAATCGCTTTGTTCTTGTCATCAAATAGTGTCGTGGATACATTTATGTCGCCAACCCCAAGATTAGAATTTGCGGTAACGTCAAATGCCCAAAGTTTTTCGGTGTTTTCAGGAATGGTTAATGTGTTTGTTCCATTTGTAATGGTTAATAATTTATTTCCAGATGTTGCATCTGTGCGCGCTGTTGCGGAATCCCCGGATTCAGGTGTTAGGTTTGATACTATTGTGTTTACTGTGAATTTATCATCTGGGGCCACAAATAGTGGTGCAGATACTGATATTATCACGGGGGATTGAACAATAGTGTTTTCGCGTGCCGAACCAATTGCACCATCTGAAGCGGCAACCGCGTAAACATCAATCGAACCGTTAAAGTATTCTGGAATTTCAAAAGTTATTTCTTTTTCTTCATTTGCTTTTGTTTTTAATATACCCGAATAAAATGCTATCGGAGGAACATTTTTGCGTGCAAATGGGTTCACAAGCGCAACTTGTTCGTTGGCAAAGTCTGCCGATGCGTAATCGCTACCACCGGTTTTTGCTATTTCCCGCAAAATACTGTATTCGGGTAGCAAAAGCGACAATATCTGGGTCGTTTGAACTTGCAAAGCCGCCTTTTGAAAAAAGTATTTTATTGGGTTAGGAATTGTGTATCCGGCAATTTGTAAAATACCTGTGTTCACCGCAAAAATCATTAAATCAGAATCTTTGTTGGTTTTGTATTTTATCCCGAGTTTATTATCCCTGATGATTGACGGCGTATCTAATTCTATGTTTATTTTGTGTTTATCAATGTTTGTTGAAAAAGGTGCAACAGCATAAGTGTACGGACTTGTGAATATGTCACGACTGTTGATATCACGGACGAATGACACATTTACATAACCTGTGCCTTCAAAATTATCGGGCAGGGTTATCTTTTGGGTTGAAGCGGTGGTTGTCGCATTAAACCAAGAATACGCATAAACTTTGTCGCGTTCAATTGTAATTAACCCTGTGCCGGCGTATGGTGCGACGATTCCGATATTTATTGTTTCACCAGGTTTGTATTCAGATTTATCGAGTTTTATTTGTAATTCAGCGTTTGTTTCACCTCCAAGTTCAGCATTTTCATCCGATACAACAAAGTATTCTATATTTGCTAAGATATTATCTTGCGCATCGGTGATTTGAATATAATATGTTCCGCCATTTTTTGTGTTTAATTCAATATCGGTTCCTTTTTTTGGTATAGATAATTGTGATTGCGAAATCGTTGTGTCGCGGGAAATAGTTTTATATTTATAATTGTTTGAATAATCCTTGATAAGACTTGTCAATGTTTCACGTTTTATTAATTTTACATTAAGTTCGTCAGTATCGGTTACCTTGGCATCACTATCCAGTGCAACAAGTTTAATTTTGTGTTTAGAATCGCGCGCAATATATGACAAATCAGAATCTGGATGAAAACCTATAAGATATTTTAAATTTGATACACGCGATGAAATTGTTGTTTGTATGCTCTTGCCATCGCCGGCTTCAAATCCTTTGATTTCAAGGTTTAACATGTACGTGCCAGTGGGGATTTCACGATTGAAATTAACATCTATTTTTGCAACGCCGTTTTCATCAGTGCGTACATCAGGCAAATCTATTTTAAAAGTTTGACCGGTGCGGGCAAAGCCTTTGGATATAACACCATTAGAGGTAAAATTACCGGTGAATTTATAACCGCGGTATTCATCAAAACTAAAATCGTACGGATGTAATGTTGCGTGTGCGGAAATTCGGCGATCTGTTGCCGGTGTTCCGTAAAGATTGTTTAGGAAAACGTTTGCAACAATGTTTTCTGGGGACATCCAACCATTAGTTTTTGCATCGTCAAATTTTGCCGTAATTTTCATAGTGTCCGGAACAAATTCTTGGACATTAAATGTCCCATTGCCGATGGAATCTTGGATACGACCACGATTGTTAAGTGAATAAACACTGATATCATACTGCCCAATAGTTGCATCTTGGGGTAATTGGTGTGCAATATCAAACATCCCATTTGAATTAAGAGAAATCTTTTTTTCAATAACCGTACGACCACGTGGATCGGTGATTTCGATTTTTACGGGGATTTCAGCAACCGAAGAAAAGTTTTTGTTTTCAACAATGGTTCCTATTATTACTGTTTCCCCAGGACGATATATTCCCCGATCTGAAAAGACGAAAGAACGTAATGGGGTCTCTGATGATGAATACGCGCCACCTATATCAAATTTAGAAAATTCTGTGGTTTGCTCGCCTTCGGCATTGTATGGAATAAAAGATATGTCATTATCATCGCGTGCAACTATTGCCACAGGTTCTTTTTCGTTCCTATATTCATCATTAGAAAAATATGGAATATCAACTATGCCGTCTTGGTTCGCAACCCCAGACCAAATCGGTTGACCGTTACGCCCAAGAACCGTAATGGTAACATCTTTGGCAGGTTTGCCGTTTGACAGGTGTGACACAAACACAACAGACGTTCTATCAAGATTTATCTTGCGGATTAACCCCAGATTCGTTAAAAGTACAAGCCTCGCATCACCATATTTTGTATCGGTTTGTGATGCCCCAGTTTTAATAACAAATATACCGGTTTGGTCATTATACGTACGGTCCAAGTATTCGCCAAGATTTATGGATGTATAATTCACATGGTTCTTGGCAGTGTCTGCAAAAGGTATCTTTTTTTGAAAAACAACGGACATATCGTAAGCATCAAATACCCATGGTGCACGAAATTCAAGATTAGAAAATAAATTGTATGTTTGTGTAATAAGATGGTTTATTTCACGTGATTCTACTTTATATATATCAACATACGCCGTATCAACACCCCCGCGTGCAACAAGACCAAGTTTTCTGTCGCCAGCAAGTGAGAGTAGGGCGCCACGTCCAATGATTTTTACACTGCGTTCTGGATAAGCGGCGGCCATGACGCTGGTAAGGCCGTTCTTGGTTTTGAAACCATTCTTAGACGACATGTTCGGCGCAATATCAACATAAATGTATCGTATCACATTGTCAGAGATATCATAAGAAAAAGCATACTGATATGTTCCTGCGGGATTTACAAAATCCACATGTTTTAATGCAAGTTTCTCTGATTTGCCAAGAATTTCCGGTGTAATTTCATCTTTGGCCCATTTATGTGAATCGTCTTCGGGTTCTTCTGAATCTTCGTCTGATTCGTTGTTTGCTTTTTTAGGGGATTCTTTTGGCAAAAGGTACGCGGTGACATATTTTGTCCAATCGGTATCGTCGCGCGCTGCCGCCGTCATATCCAACAGCAATAGTTGTTGTGGATTACCAAGTTTATCGTCGGCAGTTATTGTTTTAACATCAGCAATTCTGAAAAAATCATCGGCAGTATTTATAATTGTTTTTGCAGTTGTTTTTTCTGTTTGTGAAATTCCATCCGCATCGGTGATACGATTCAATTTCATACGTAAAGTTTGTGCTTCATCAGTTATCTTGATAGGTTCAGTCTGTATTATTGCGGTTCGCATATATCTGTCAAATTTTGTGCTGAAATTGATACGCTGACCGTCAAGTTTCATCGAAACCTTGTTTGCAAAATCGCGTGTTTGGATTGGGCGATTAAAGGATATAACTGCGATACCTATAACCGAATTATCACCCCCAGGAACAGCATAAGTGTTAAAGACATCGACCGAAGATGTAATAGGTTCGGTTTTAAAAGATACAGATGTTCGGTTTGGGCGGACATCACGTGCGAACAACTTTTTACCGATTTTTACAGTGAACTTTGTTCCTGTCGGCCAATCTTGTTCTGGGGTAAAGGTTATTTCGTACGGGGTTGGCATTTTCCATTTGCCACGAATCGCAGGTATAATTTTTATGTTTTCTGCTATTTTTGCGTCGGATGAATCATATTGGAACGCCGGATTGTTTGGACCCGATACAACATCATAAGATATCGTCAATGTTCCCGGTGCAGATATTTCACGGTTATTATTTATGTCTGGCAAATTATCAGACAAGACCGTTGATATGTCGTCAGTAAAATGCGTGGTTGTGGGCGCCGAAACATAGACATCCATTTTTGTCATATGTGCGTTGCGATGGCTAAACCAATAAAGCCCAGACGCAACAATAATTCCCAAAGAAATTACAATAACCAAGGCTGATTTTATACGCCCGCCCACAGATTTTCTAGTTCTTGTTTTCATTGATGTTTTCCCCAATCCTAAGTTTGTTCTTATATTAGAATATAAATATCAAAACACAAGTTTTTTATTTAGAAAATTTATAACAAACTGTTAATGGTCGATTATTTTTTTCCTTGTTTTTTATTTCTGTATTTTAGTAGACTGTTTTTATCGGTGGGTGTTCCGCCGATGGGGTGTAACGACCTCTTTGACGAAGCCAAATATGTTTTTGGCAAGGCTCCAACCCAAAAGAGGGTGAGGGGGATGTGAATAATGGCGGGCGTAAAAGGCCCATCAAAATAAACACACAATTTCGTCAAATTGTCGTTAACCTCCAACCACTAGAAGTTTTTCGGTGGTGTTTTTATTTAGTGGTTAGTGTAACACAAGGGAGAGGAACATGAGAAAGTTCATGATGTTCGGGTTGTTCGCAGCATTTATTGGTTTCGCATTCGCCGATGATATTGCCGACAGGCAAACAGTAACATCACTAACGTATGTAAATGATGAACTTTCCGAAAAACAAGATATATTCGGTGCGCAATCAGGAACCCAAGTTGCAACTTTTACCAATACCGCCGGGGGAATCGCGCCACGCGAAGTAAAATCAGATTTAGGTAATAACACAAACGACACCGCATTACCAACGGTTAGTGCGGTGAACGATGGCTTAAATGCCACCCAAGATACACTTGGTGCGAACAAACATGCGGATTATGTTGCAACATACACATCTGCGCTGGGTGAATTGGGCGAAAAAGGTATTTATCAAGACAGTGGCACATATGCCACACAACAAAATAACCTTGTTGATGCCGGAACATTTAATGCGGCATTACAGAACGGGCTTGATAATGAATTTATCTGTGCCAGTAATGACTCCGCAACCGGTAATTGTTGGTTATGGACGATAAGCGTTGCCAACCAATTGCCACCAGAATATACGCAACTTGAATACATTGAAACCGATGGTAATGTTATATTAGACACTCAACATAATATCGACCAAGATGACGTGTTTGAATTACATTATAAAATGTTGCCGGCGAATATTTCCAAGGCCGGCGACAAGATGTTGCTTTATGGTTCCAATACATGGGCGGAAACCTATAGCACCACGAACAGCTGGTACGCAAGATTCCTTTCTTCAAGTTCATTGACTACTCAGAGTGATGCAACACAATACGAAGGAGTATTGATACTAAAAAAGCAAGCATTGATTGTGAATGGCGTGAAGATTTTATCTCCTGTTCTTAATACGAGCCCCGGCAGTACAAAGCTGTGTCTATTTGGCCGATGTGCGGTAACCGGAACATCGATTGTCCAAAGCAGTGGTTTTAAAATTACACGGAATAATGCGGTTATAATGAATCTTGTGCCGGCACGCCGTAATTCTGATAGAGAGATTGGCATGTACGACACGGTATCAAATCAATTTTTTAATAAAACCGGCACGGGAACATTTATTGCCGGGCCAGAAGTAGGCAATAATGTTTACTTACCCCAGAATCAGTAGCGGGATAAAAAATACTTGCTTTTTTGATTTTTTTGTCATATCATGCGGGCACGTGCCGTTTGGTGCGAAGAACACAGCCATGTGTGGGGTTTCTGTCCGGGCTTTCCGGTTTGTATTTCCCACCAAGGCGAGGAATTAACAGAAACAAAAGGATAAATCATGGCATTGCCAAAATTTTCTATGCAACAATTGATGGAAGCCGGCGTTCACTTTGGACACCACACCCGTCGTTGGAATCCACTTATGACACCGTATGTTTATGGGGTCAAAGATAAAATTCATATTATCAATTTGAATAAAACTGCACCGCTGTTGCATCGTGCATTGGTGGCGTTGGAGGCGATTACCGCCGCTGGGGGTAAGGTTTTGTTCGTTGCAACCAAGCACCAAGCCAAAGATATTGTCAAAGATGCCGCGGAACGCACTGGTCAATTCTATGTAAATAATCGTTGGTTGGGCGGTATGCTGACTAATTGGACAACTGTGTCGCAATCAATTCGTCGTTTGAAAAAGATGGAATCGGATATTGAAAACGCTGATAAATTAGGTCTGACCAAGAAAGAAGTCGGTGTTATGACCAAGGAAGTTACAAAACTGCGCAATGTGTTTGGTGGTATTTTGGATATGCACGGTGTGCCTCAGGTTATGATTGTTATTGATGTGCCACGTGAAATGAATGCGGTACGTGAAGCAAAAAATCTTGATATTCCTACAATCGCAATCTGCGATACGAACGCAAATCCGGAAATAGTTGACTATCCGGTGCCGGGAAATGATGATGCTACGCGCGCGATTCAACTGTATTGTGATTTGTGCGTGGACGCGATTTTGTCTGGTATTGAAAAGCGCCTTGGCGGTGCTGCTGGTAAAAAGGTGGAGGCATCCATGGCCGACGATGCGAACGATGCGTTGGAAGATGAAATGAAAGCCAAAGAAATGAAACAAAAATCCAAAACATCCGAAGCGCGCGAAGTTCGTCGCAGCAAATTGGCGGACAAAGCCGAAAAGGCCGATAAATAATTTAAATAAATTGTTCCCTGGCATTTAGCCCAGGGAACAAAATCAATCTTTGAAAAAAGGGAGGTAAAAATGGCGGAAGTTACAGCGAAACTTATTCAGCAATTACGTGAAAAAACGTCTGCTGGTATGCTTGATTGCAAAAAGGCGTTGATTGAAAATAATGGCGATATTGATGCGGCGGCAGATTGGCTGCGTCAAAAGGGTATTGTCAAGGCGGCATCCAAGGCCGGTCGTGTGGCGGCTTCGGGGTTGGTGACCGTTGTAAAGTGCGACAATATGGGTTGTGTCGTCGAATTGAATGCGGAAACTGACTTTGTTGCGAAAAATGAAAAGTTCCAAAAGTTGGTTGCGGATGTTGCAAACAAAGCCTTGGAATTGTCGGGCGATTTTGATGCAACACTGAACGCGGTGCATGATGATATCGCGGCGACAATCGCGACGATTGGCGAAAATATGAACCTGCGTCGTATTGCAAAGGTTTCTGGTGACCATATATTTAGTTATATTCACAATGCACTTGTTCCGGGTATGGGGCAAATTGGTGTTGCGGTTGCGATAAACGGTGACAGCGATAAAATTGCCGAAATCGGTCCGAAAATTGCGATGCATATTGCTGCGAATAAACCGGAATTTATGACAGTTGCCGATGTTGACCCGGCGGCGGTTGAACGCGAAAAGAAAGTGTTTATCGAATCTGGCGCGACGGCGGGCAAACCGGAAAATATCGTTGAAAAGATGGTTGAAGGCCGTATGAAAAAATACTATGCCGAATCCGTTTTGGAAGAACAGCCGTTTGTTATGGAACCGTCCAAGACCGTAAAACAAGTGTTGGACGAAGCCGGTGGTAAACTTGCGGGCTTTTCATACTTCGTCCTTGGCGAAGGAATCGAAAAACGCGAAGACAACCTGGCGGACGAAGTCGCAAAGATGTTGAAATAGTGCCGGTGGTTAGTGTAAGTAGATAGTGAAACGGGCGCAATCGCGCCCGTTTTTTTGTTGCGAATTATTTTATAATATTATGATTTTTTTACACGTTCGAACATGCGTGGTACCATTGTTCTGAATAAATCCATGCCATCTGTGCCAACGGCGGCTTCGATTTCGTTCATTGTTGCAAAACCAGAATAACCACATTTTTGGATTGCGTTATGTAAAATATGGGGATTGTATACAACACCGTTTTTATACGCGGGATCATAGTGCGCGTAAGCTTTGCAGTCAAAAACAGATTTTGTTTGTTCTTGGATTATACGTGCAAAATTTACACCAGTTAAAGAATAAAAAAGCCAATTAGTATCAAGTTCAGAAGTGTTGTTCATACAAGCAATGTATGCGGGCAATACACACTTTTTCAGAACATTGTTTGTGAATTGTTTGGTGTCCAATATGTTGTTGCTTTTATCTATAATGTTCGTTGCCCTTGCGTTTTGTAACGTTTTAAGAAGTTGTAGTTGATAACGATCGTTGAGTTTGTGCTTTGGGTTATTCAAACCTAGAAAAACGGGGGTTATGAAAGATGTCGCTGTTTGTTTAAAGGAATCTATGTCTGAATAATCAATATTTATTTTGCTATAATTATCGGTTGTGCGCGACATTGTGCGTACAGCCCATAATAAATCGTTTTTTGCTAGTTTAAGTGCATACAATTCTATCAATAAATCATGTGCATTTTTCATGTCTTACCTCTTTCGCAAAAATTATTGCATGTATAAACATTTTGTCAAATTGTTTTTACGAAAAAGTTTGGTTGAATTTTGTCGGGGGGTCGGTTAGAATATGGGGAAAACAGAGAGGTAAAAGAAATGGCTCAGAAATTATTTGATATGTTAAATGAACGTGGGTTCGTCAAAGATATGACGCACCCAGAGCAGATTAAAGAATTATTAAACGGTGATAAAAAAATTGCTTTTTATTTGGGAATTGACCCAACGGCAGATAGTTTGCATATTGGGCATTTCTTTGCCTTGCGTATGTTTAGGCATTTGCAAAACGCCGGACATCGGGGAATTTTATTGATTGGTGGTGCAACAAGTATGGTTGGTGATCCGACCGGAAAATCTGATATGCGTAAAATGCTTACGCGGGAACAGGTTGAACATAACCTTAATGAGGTTAAAACTTTGGCAAGACGTTTCGTTTTACCCGAAACCGAGATTGTAAATAACGCGGATTGGATGGATAAATTTACTTATGTTGATTTTATGCGTACGGCATGTGTACATTTTAACGTCAGTGTAATGTTGGCAAGTGAGGCGTATGCACGTCGTCGTGAAAATGGTGGCCTTACTTTCCTTGAAATGGGGTATATGCCGATGCAGGCGTATGATTTTGTACATTTACATAATACCAAGGGTTGTATCCTTGAAATAGGGGGCAGTGACCAATGGGGAAATATTGTTGCCGGTACAGAATTGTTTAGAAAAATGAATATTGAAAATGGAAATGAAAAATCGGAAATTTATGGACTAACTTCGCCTTTACTAATGACTGCCGATGGTAAAAAGATGGGAAAAACGGAAAAGGGAACATTGTGGGTGGCGCGCGATAAAACAACACCTTTCGATTTTTATCAATATTTTTACAATACTGGTGATGAAAACACGGAAATGTTGCTGGCATTGTTTACAGATATACCAATGGATGAGATTAAGGAAATGTGCAAATCTGATATAATTTCCGCCAAAAAACGAATGGCCTTTGAAATTACCAAATTGATACATGGTGAAGAATTGGCACAACAAGCGGTTGATACGGCGGCGGCATTGTTTGGTGGCGGTGGCGATATGCAAAATGTGCCGAGCGTCGAGATTGAAATGCCGGAACAGATGGGGGCTCTCGATTTCCTGTGCGCAGTGGGACTGTTCGATACCAAGTCCGATGCGCGCAGAATGATAGAGCAGGGTGGCGTTCAGATTGATGGCGAAAAACTTACCGACTGGCGCGTGGTCATCGCAAAAAAACCGGAATTCATGGTGCAACGTGGCAAGAAAACACATTTAAAGGTGATTGTAAAATAAATGTTACGCGTGGCTGCGATTTTGGCGGTTTTCTTGGGGGGGACAAATTTCGTGTGTGCCGCTCCGTCTGAACTTGATAAAATTCAACAGCAAATTCGCCAAACAGAACAGAAAAACAAGCAACTTGAACAACAGGTTAAAACGTCTGATCGTGATGTAGAAAAAACCAAAAAGCAACTTGTGACCGCTGCGGGCAAAGTTTCTTCGTTGGAAGAGTTGCGCGTAGACCTTTCAAAAAAAATTGCAGAATTGGATGAACGGCGCGGTGTTATTTCGGCGGATTTAGAAAAGAATCGTGAACGGGTCGCGGATGCCGCTGCGACGGTTTTGTTCTTTGCTGCAAACCCAAGTTTTGATACAGAAGATATGCATAATTTTGTCCTGACATCTGCGGTGATGACCGGCATGGCGGATAATTTGGAAGAACATATTCGCGATGCGGCGAAAAAGATAGAAGAATTAGATAAAATTCGTGAGGAACGTGCTATCGAAAAAGAAAAACTTGATCGAACTGCAAAAAAATATACTGATGAAAAAAATTTGTTGGATAAATTGTTGCGGCGGCGTTCGGCACAAAATGAAAAATTGCGTGGCGAACAAGCGGCGTTGCAAAAGAAATTGCGCGAATTGTCGGCGCGCGCAAAAAGTATTTCTGAATTGTCCGCCGGCGTAGGGAGTTCAGAAATGTCCGCAGATGCGCGTTTTTCAATCCGAAAGTTAAATCAGCCCGTTCGTGGACGCGTTGTGGTGCGTTTCGGCGAAAAGACGGCGTTGGGGTTAAAGTCTGATGGTTGGCGAATTCGCACGCGCTCGGATGCGCTGGTTGCCGCGCCCGCCGATGGGGTTGTCAAATTTGCGGACAGTTTCAAGGGCTTTGGGCGTGTTGTAATTATTTCACATAAAAATGGTTATAATACGGTTATGACAAACCTTGGAAATATAGATGTTGTTGTAGGCCAGGAAGTTTTAGGTGGTGAACCAGTGGGGCGGATGAATCCGGATAAACCCGAAATGTATTTGGAAGTGCGGCGCGGCAACAAAGTCGTTGACCCGATGCGTATATTCAAAGAAGAATAATTAAATTCAAAATCGGGTTGCGGATACGATTTTTTTATTATAAACTTTGCGCAAAAGGATTTTTCATGCTTAAAAAGATTTTTATTTTAATTGCTTTGTGTGTGCCGACTTTGGTTTCGGCTGCGCCAGAAAAAAAGAAAGAACCAATTGTTCATATGACAGATGAAGAAATTTATCAGGAACTGAAAAAACTTGCTATGGTGTTTGAGGTTTCACGTGAAAATTTTGTAGAGGAAGCAGATGAGCGTAAAATGTTAGAGGGTGCGATGAATGGCATGCTGGAAGCATTAGATCCTCATTCTTCGTATCTATCCAAAGATGATTTTAAAGATTTTAATGATAAATCTAGTGGTTCTTTTGGGGGATTGGGAATACAAATTACTTCGGATCGTGGGGCGGTGCGCGTGATTTCGCCGATTGATGATACGCCGGCGCAAAAGGCGGGGATAAAGGCCGGCGATTATATTACCCATATCGATGATGAACCGGTGTTTGATTTAACTCTGAATCAGGCGGTCAAGAAAATGAAAGGTAAACCAGGAACCAAGGTAAAGTTGACAGTGTTATCCGGTAATGCGGAGCCGAAAACGTTGACGTTAAAGCGTGCGATTATCAAAGTACAATCGGTAAAGTTTAGTGAAAAAACGTTGGCAGATGCCGAAGAAGATACACCAAAGGTTGGTTATATTCGTATTTCTGATTTCGGTGCGACGACCGCCAAGGATTTGCGTGATGCGATAACAAAACTTGAAAAGGCAAATGTTGCCGGCTATGTTTTGGATGTGCGTAATAATCCTGGGGGGTATTTGACCGCGGCGATTGATGTGTCTGATGCGTTTTTGGATGGTGGCGAAATTGTTTCAACACGTGGAAAAAACAAGACGGACATTGACCGCAGTATGGCGAAACCGGGTGATATGACAAAAGGTAAGCCTTTGGTAGTTCTTATCAATCATGGTTCGGCATCGGCATCAGAAATTGTGGCGGGCGCAATTCAAGACAATGGGCGTGGTGTCATTATGGGGTCGCAAAGTTTCGGTAAAGGCAGCGTGCAACAGCAAAAGCCCCTTGGTGATGGAACGGCGATTCATGTGACGATTGCGCGGTATTATACCCCAAGTGGTCGGTCTATTCAAAATACTGGAATTACCCCAGATGTGGAAGTTTTGCAGAGTAAAGTTGAAAAAATTGAAAAACGTGAAAGTTCTTATTCCGAGGCATCGTTCCGTAACGCACTAAAAAATGAAGAGGCTGAAAAAAAAGCCAAGAAAAAATCCGAGGATAGTAAGAATAAAGATGAAGAAGATGAAGATCGTGAATTGACTGATGAAGAGAAAGATGCAAAAGATTATCAGTTGCAACGCGGTATGGAAATGGTAATCGCACTTTCAAAAATGGCGGAACATGCCAAGACTGCGGCGGAACCAAAGTCAGAAAGTACAGATGACAAGAAAGCAAATGAAAAATAAATAGGTTTAAAAATGGGCGCAAGTGTGCGCCCATTTTTTTTACTATATTTAATTATTTCTTTTTAGTCGATTTTGCCGGCGATTTTTTAAATTCACTGTAAAGAGCCCTGATGCAAGCATAGGCAATAAGTGCCGACAATGCGGTGATAATGCCGCTTATTAACCCATCGGAAAATATCGCGAACAATACAATCGCCAAGACCAATACAATCGTATAGCCCAGATTTTTTACTAATGTAGATAAAATCTTTTCAAGTGTTTTCATATTTATTTCCTTTTGTTGTGCACATGCCTATTATATCACATTTTTGATTTTTTTGATAGTAAAAAAAAACGCCGATTGGCGTTTTTTCTATTTTTGTTTTTTCAACAAATAACTTTGCCAGACATATAGGCATAAAGCTTGCAATAAATTTAAATAGTACTTTGTATACATGATAGTACAATAGTTCCTGTAGATTGGATATGTAACAGCCCAACCTTCAGTTTTTGTTTTTCTTATTTTTACATCTTGCCCCATGCTTTAATCCTTTGTTATAAAATTATCTGACCGCCCAAATATGCATCGCGTGGAATTGGACCAAACGAAGAATTTGGTGTGACGTAGATGTTCCCAGTAATATCGAAACGACCACAAAAGTGTAACATATTCAAATCGCGCAAAAACAAATTACCTTCGATTTTTATATCGCATGGCAATACATATTTGTACATGTGTTGCAGGTATACATTGCCACGAACGTGTGCACCATTCTTTAAGATAATGGCGTCTTCACGTGATTCTATGATAATGTCGCCGTATATTTTTTTATCGCTTGTTGCGCGTGCAGTGGCGACGTTATTATAGGAATCCAAGGTTTGTGTTACATTTGTTGTTGTTTCGTTATTTTTAATTGGCATAGGTTGGATAACTTTTTTTTGCCCGGTTTTTGTTTCAACTGTTACTTCTTTTTCATTTGTTGTGATAACAATCGGTGAACGGCGATAATTTGTTACATTAATTATCAACATAGAAAACAGTACTATTATTGCAACCAGTAACGCCAAATTTATCAACCCAACCAAGTTAATTCCGCATAGCCACTTCCAAATTTTTCTTATGATTTCAATAATGCCGTCCCAAATCCAAGAGCAAATTGCACAAACTGTATCAAAAATCCAACGTAAAGCGCGTGCAATCATTCGAAAAGGAAACAGTACTGCGCGTTCGGATTCTGTTTCGTTTTTACGAATTTGTTTGTTTGCAGCAGCATAATCTTTTTCGCGTTGCATACGTTTTGTCGCAAGTTTCATTTTTAATTTTTTAAACATATTTTTGCCTTTTTAGTTAGTTTGTTATAAATATAGTCTAAAAAAATCGTTTGTCAAACAGTTTTGTTGGTTTTGGTGAATTTTCATTTTTGGTGTATAATTCTGTTATGCGGATAGTGTTTTTGGCTTTTTTTCTTGGTGCTTGCGCAGTTGCGTGGCGGTCTGCGGATGTTTTTACCTTCGTTCCTGTGTCTGCGGGCGGGTTTGATATTGCAACCTATCAGAAAATTACCGACACGCATGCCCCGGTGCATATTTATATAGAAGGCGATGGTCACGCGTTTGATGCCTATGGCACGCCGACGGACGACCCAACACCACGTGGCACAATGCTGCGTGATTTGGCTATGCGGGATACGGCGGCCAATGTTATCTATATGGCGCGCCCGTGTCAGTTTATTATGTCAGGAAATTGCACCAAAAAATACTGGACTGATGGTCGGTTTGCGCCAGTAGTAGTTGATGCGATGGGTGCAGCGGTGACTCAAGTTGCGGACGGGCGGCAGATTGTGCTGGTGGGGTATTCCGGCGGGGCAATGGTAAGTGGTCTTGTCATAAAACGGAATCCTGGGTTGCCCGTTAAAAAGTGGATTACGATTGCGGGGGTGCTGAATCATGCGGGTTGGACAGAATATTTTGGGGATGCGCCGTTGCGCACGTCATTAGATTTACGAAATTTGCCGAATGTGCATGCGTTGCACTATGTCGGCGCGGACGATGAAGTCGTGCCGAATGCCCTTTCACAAAAATGGATTGGCGATAGTGGAAAAATTGTTGTCATTCCTAACGCTGGGCATGAAGGGTTCAAAGATTTGGATATTGATTTTGAATAACTTTCTTGACAATCGTATTATTTTGTATTATATTTATCTCGAATAAAGTAAGGATAATGTTATGATGGTAACAGAAAATCTTAGTGCCGATGAAATACGGCAGATTTGCGAAACCTTGAAACCAATGGGGCGGTTTAAGGTATATGGTAATGACGGCAAAAAAGAGGATTTATCGTTTCAACCGCGTAAAGAATATGCGGGTGAGCAGGCAACCGATTTTGTGGTTGGGTGCCTGCGTCAGATTGGATTTACGGATGTTTGTAATGATAAAACCAAAAAAGATTTTTACCATTCGGTTCGTGCCACGATAAAATGTGAATATGATTCAAATACTGGTAAAATACAATCGGCAGATGTACGGGATATTCGCGCATTATGTTATGTAATTCAGTATCTGAATCCATGGGTTACAATTTTTGTGCCGGGTGCGGATAAACAACAATTGCCATTTGCAAAACACAAAGCAGCATTGTTGAATTATTTGCAGACGCATAAAGCGGAATATAAATAAAAATTTGACTTTTATAATGTTTTGTGTTAAAATACGAACATAAACAAAAGGATAAAAACCGATGCGGATGTAATATTGTAATTCTTATCTAAACAAACTGTGCATAGGAATATGCACCCGTTATTGCAATATTAAAAGGTTTTTATCATGTCTTGTATATCTCTATCAAACGTATCTTTTCATTATGCGGGCGCGGACGATTTGTTTTCGAACATATCGGCGGTGTTTCACGACAACCAAATTGTCGCCATTATTGGCGATAATGGGTGTGGAAAAACAACATTGTTGAATTTGATTGCGGGAAATTTGGAACCAACGGCTGGCACAATCACGCGTGGCGCGTGCGTGTATTTGATGTCGCAAATGTCGGAATACGATTCAAAATCTGGTGGTGAACATCAACAGAAAATTTTAGCAACGGCCTTTGGGTCTGGGGCGGATATTTTGCTGTTGGACGAACCGACGAATAATCTTGACGGCGCCGCCAAGGAAAAATTGATCAATGATATTTTCTCGTTTAATGGCGGAATTGTTCTAATTTCCCATGACCGCGAATTGTTGGAAAAAGTAAACACTATTTTCGAATTAAAGAAAGATAATTTGAAACTATACAGCGGAAATTACGATTTCTATCTGTCCCAGAAACAAGCAGAACAGCGGCAATTAGAGGCAAAATTAAACAACACTGAAAATCGCATAGCACGCTTGAATAAAACGAAAACAATCGCACTGGATTGCGCTGCGACCGGTCAAAAGAAATTAAATCAAACACGGAAAAAGGCGTTGCAATGTGGAAATCACAAGGCGCTATCTGGGATACATGATGCATCCGACAAATTGGAAAACATCATGGTCAAAAAATTAAAGTTGATACAGAAAAAATTGGACGAGAAAACGCAAGAACGGCAACAAATATCAGAATCTTTGCGTAACGATAAAATAAAAATCCCATTGCCACAAAAGCCATTTTTGAAAAATGAATTGTTGCGAATAGAAAATATGTCTTTTGGTTATGACTATCTGATTTTTGACAGGTTCAATTTTTCAATGCGCGGTGGTGAACGTGTCCGTTTGATGGGCAAAAACGGTTGCGGGAAAACAACATTGTTAAAATTGATTCTAGGACGCTTGCGCCCACAAAGTGGCGAAATAAAATTGTTTGGCCGCGCAAGTTACCTTGACCAAAGGTTATCGCTGTTGGATTCTAATCAAACGATTGTTGATAATGTAATGAACCTGACCAACTTGAATCTGAATCAAAGTTTTGCCATTGCGGCAAATTTCGGATTTAAAAATGAACAGGCACGAAAAAAAGTTGGTGTTTTGTCTGGTGGTGAATTGTTAAAGGCGACATTATGCATTGTTTTAGGATCTGATAACCAGCCCGATTTACTGATTCTGGACGAACCAACCAACAATCTGGATTTGAAATCAATCGCGATACTGGAAGATGCGTTGAATCAATACCGTGGTGCGATATTACTGGTGTCGCACGATGAAATGTTCGCCCGTAATATAAAGGTGGATAAACAGATAACAATTACAAATATTTAAAAAATATGGTACAATCAAAATAATTATAAGGAAATAATATGGAAAAATTTTATGAACTGTTTAGACGGAATTTGAAAACGCCGCGTTTGGAATTGCGCGTACTGGAACCAACACCAGAAAATGCCAAGGTGGTATGGGAAGCAATAAAAGATGAAAATCCCGCGGATTTTGAATATATAAACTGGTCGCCTGGGTACAAAAAGCCGTTGCCAGAAAGTTTTGAAGAAACATTAGAAACGATGAAACAAGATACGCAAGATACCAAGCAACATGGGGTTGTATGGTATATTTTTTACAACGATAAAATAATAGGTCATCATGGTATGTTTTTCTTTGATTCAAATGACAGTGCCCAGGGGGGAAATATTTGGTTTATAAGGTCTGCACAAGGGTATGGTTTTAATAAAGAAATTTGGGAACTTTTAGAAAATATGGCATTTAAGCAACTCGGGGCAAATAGGGTTGCACGTGCCTGTGATGAGCATAATATAAATTCAAAAAAATGCATATTGGCAGGTGGTTATCATATGGATGGTCAAATTCGCTGTTCAAACAAACATTTTGATGGCACATATTCAGACCAACTGGTGTTTACAAAACTTGCGCAGGAGTACAAGAAATAAAAATGCAACCGTTATCAAAATTTTCACAAATTATTAAATCATTACGGTTTGATGTGGCAAGATTGTAAAATTAAGATGTAAAAACACAAAAAACCCTTTGATAACATTGTTATCAAAGGGTTATATTTTGCCGTCGTATTTTTACATCATACCCGGCATGCCACCAGGCATTTGTGGTGCTGGTTTTTCTTCGGGAATTTCAACCATAACTGCGCCGGTGGTAAGCAATACGCCCGCGGTTGATGCCGCCGCCATTATTGCGGTTTTTACAACCTTGGCAGGGTCGATAATTCCCGCCTTCATCATATCTACATATTCGCCTGTTTGTGCATTATATCCAAAGTTGTAATCTTTACCTTCGGATACCTTGCCAACAACGATTTCGCCCGACACGCCGGCGTTTTCCGCGATTTGCGCGCACGGCGCAACGATTGCGCGGCGAACAATATCAATACCAACATTTTGGTCGGCGTTTTCGCCTTTGACCTTGGCCAATGCGGCGCCCGCACGCAACAGTGCAACGCCACCGCCCGCAACAATTCCGTCTGCAACCGCGGCGCGTGTCGCGGCCAATGCATCATCAACGCGGTCTTTCTTTTCTTTGACTTCGACTTCGGTCATACCGCCAACTTTGATAACCGCAACGCCGCCAACGATTTTCGCAAGCCGTTCAGATAATTTTTCACGGTCATAGTCACTGGTGCTGTTTTTGATATTTACGCGAATTTCGTCCGCACGTGCAGCGATTGCCTTTTTGTCGCCCGCGCCACCAACGATAAGTGTTGTGGATTTATCAACAACGACGCGCTTTGCCGAACCCAGCACCGCCGGTGTTAAATTTTCGAATGTCATGCCCATATCGTCCGACACAACAGTCGCGCCCGTTACAATTGCGATATCGCGCAACATTTCTTTGCGGCGGTCGCCAAAACCCGGTGCCTTGACCGCGCAAACCTTTAATCCGCCGCGCAGACGGTTCAACACCAATGTCGCCAACGCTTCGGATTCAACATCTTCGGCGATAATAAGCAACGGTTTGCCTTGTTGCGCGATTGGTTCAAGGATTGGCAATAGTGCCTGAATACCAGTGATTTTCTTTTCGGAAACCAAGATTTGTGCACCATCCAATTCGGCAATCATTTTTTCGCTGTTACTAACAAAGTACGGCGACATGAAACCCTGGTCGAATTGCATACCTTCAACGACATCGATTTCGGTGTCCAGTCCTTTGGCTTCTTCGACGGTTATCACACCTTCTTTGCCAACGCGTTCCATCGCATCGGCGATTTTTTTACCAATGTCTGCATCGCCGTTCGCAGAAATCGTTGCGACCTGGGCAATTTCAGAACTGTTTTTAACAGGACGCGCGTGCGATTCAATGTCAGAAACAACCGCGCTCGTTGCGATGTCAATTCCGCGCTTGATGTCCATTGGGTTCATACCTGCGGCAATAACACGGCGACCTTCACGAAAGATTTTTTGCGCAAGCACTGTTGCCGTTGTCGTTCCGTCCCCCGCATCATCGCCCGCTTTTTTTGCAACTTCTTGAATCATGCGTGCGCCAATGTTTTCCGCCGGGTCTTTTAAAGACACCGCCTTGGCCACCGTCACACCATCCTTGGTCGCGACCGGCGCACCATATGATTTATCGATAACAACCGTCCGACCCTTTGGCCCCATAGTAATCTTTACCGCGTTCGCAAGTTGATTCACACCGGTTGCAATTTTATCAGTATTGAAAATAATATCTTTTGCCATGATTTTCTCCTTACTTGATTATTCCCAAAATATCGGATTCTTTAACAAGAACATATTCCGTGCCGTCAATTTTAACCTCGTTTGCGGATGCCGCCCATTTTGCGACCAAAACGATGTCTTTTGGTTTTACAGTCATCGTGATACGCGAACCGTTTTGAAATTCACCATCGCCGACTGCGATGACTTCGCCACGTGCAGGTTTTTCGCGTGCAGTGTCCGGAATAATAATTCCGCCCGCAGTTTTGTTGTCTTCATCTATTCGCTTGATTAGCACATAGTTATTTAATGGTTTAAACATACAATACTCCTTTTGTTATTTCTGTGCTGTTTTGATGCATAAAATATAATGAAGAAAAATCTTGTTTCAAGGGCGGTGGGTTGGTTGTGTGGTGGTATTTATTTATTGACTTGACATTTTGTATTTTTTGTGGTAACACTTGGTGCGAACCAAAGAGGTTGATATGAAAAATAATAAATCAATTGTTTTGTTCTTGGTGATGGCGCTTTTGTTGACGGGGTGTCAGAGTCAGGAAAAACGGGATAAAGAGATTTCTGATAAATTTGCAAAATATTTGTTGCAAAAGGCCAATAAAGAGATGTTGAGTTCGTTGACCCCAGAGGAACGTCAGGGGAACGGCGAAATACGTATTGAGGGTCGTCCGTGTAGTGGGTGGGGTCCGGCTACGGTGGAAGATTCTATTCGTTATGCTGATGCCATTAAACGTTATGCCGATGTAGCGTTAAAGTACTATAACAATGGTGCCCGCACTTATGCTGCTATTTGGGATTCTGTTCAAAAAGCACCAAGACAATCGTATGGCCCGGGTAGTTTTATAAATGAAAAAGGTAAATGGGAATATGGTGATCATGTGCAAGGTGGCGCGAGTGATGAACTGCGTTGTCGTGCCAATTATGCGGCGTATAAGGAAACTGTCAAAGCGCTTTATATTGCCCGCCAAAAGCGAATCAGGAATAAACATAAATAATTACAAGCGTCCCAGT
Source organism: Alphaproteobacteria bacterium (assembly GCA_017962125.1). Lineage (GTDB taxonomy): Bacteria > Pseudomonadota > Alphaproteobacteria > Rs-D84 > Rs-D84 > Enterousia. The sequence continues at coordinate 150,243 of JAGCVZ010000011.1, read as the reverse complement.
GGGGACGTTTTTTGTTGGATTGTTTTGCATTATTTAATCCCTTGCCTTTGGTTTGAAAAGGGGCTATGATTTGGCGAAATTAAGAAATAAAAGGGGATTAAGATATGGCAAATTTGATTGTTGATGGTAACTGGGCGGCGGTGGATGTCGCGTATCGCTGTGTGGATTTTGCGGCAATTTATCCGATTACCCCAAGTAGTACTATGGGCGAGCTTGCTGATGAATGGTCGTTTCAGCATAAAAAAAATATCTGGGGTGCTATTCCACAAATAATAGAGATGGAATCCGAAGGTGGCGCGGCAGGTGCTATGCATGGTGCGTTGCAGATGGGGGCGCTTGCTACAACATTTACTGCATCTCAGGGCTTGTTATTCATGATTCCGAATATGTATAAAATTGCGGGGGAACAAACTCCCTTTGTCATGCATGTGGCGGCGCGCGCATTGGCAACGCATGCGCTATCGATTTTTGGTGACCACAGTGATGTTATGGCGGTGCGTGGGGTGGGTTTTGCATTGCTGTCATCGCACAATGTGCAACAAGCACATGATATGGCGGCGATTGCACATGCGGCAACTTTGCGTGCGCGCGTACCGTTTCTGCATTTCTTTGATGGATTTCGCACAAGTCATGAAGAATCGCGGTTGAATCGTATAGATGACGATGTCTTGCGCAAGATGATTCCAGAAAATTTGGTGGCGCGGTATCATGCGATGGGTATGAATCCTGATAATCCGACAATTCGTGGAACAGCGCAAAATCCCGATGTATATTTTCAAGGACGCGAAGCCGCAAATGAACTTTATGCCGCCACACCAAAAATCGTCGCACAGTGTATGGATGAATTTGCAAATCTTACTGGGCGTAAATATGGTTTGGTTGAATATGTTGGCGATAAAAAGGCGGAAAATATAATTGTCGCAATGGGGTCGGCGTGTGAAACCATTGAAGAAACTATTGCACATTTACCGGCAGGTGTGGGTTTGATTAAAATTCATCTTTATCGGCCGTTCCCTGTAGATGCGTTTTTGGCGGCGTTGCCGAAAACGGTAAAACAAATTGCGGTGCTTGATAGAACCAAAGAGCCAGGTGCGGTTGGGGAACCGCTTTATGTGGATGTTAAATCCGTTGTCGGTGATAAGGTGGCGGTCTTTGGTGGGCGCTATGGGCTTGGGTCCAAGGAATTCAAGCCACGCGATGTTGCCGCTGTGTTTGAAAATATGAAACGTGAAACACTGCATCATAATTTTACAGTCGGGATTGATGATGATTTGACAAAATTGTCGCTTAAAACCGATTCGGCTTTTTCTGTTGAAGATCCGAATTTCAAGACTGCGATTTTATATGGTATCGGCAGTGACGGAACTGTTGGTGCGGTGAAGAATATTGTAAAAATTGTTGGGGAAAATTCAGATTTATATCCACAATCTTATGCAGTGTACGATTCCAAAAAGTCTGGCGGACTCACCGCATCACATATTAGATTTTCCGATAAACCAATTAAAAGTCAGTATTTAGTAGAGGTTGCGGATTTTATAAGTGTTTCAAACTTTATGATTGCACAGCGATTTGATGTGTTCAAAGGGTTGCGTGCGGGTGGAACGGTTATGATAAATACTTCTATGGCACCGGATGTTGCGTTTGCAAATCTGCCACGTGATGCCCAAGAGCATTTGATGCGTATGCGTGCGAACGTTTATTTCTTGGATGCAAACGGTGCCGCGGCGGAATTAGGATTGGGCAATCGTATTAATACTTTCATTATGTTGAATTTCTTTAATTTAACCAAAGTGATTAATCCAAAGGTTGCCGCTGAATCCGCAAAAGCCGCTATTGAAAAGACTTATAAGAAAAAGGGTATGGACGTAGTAGAAGCAAATTGGGCTGCAGTGGATAAAGCGGCGAAATATCTGAAACATTTTGATATGCCTTCGTCAGTGTCAAGTTTTGCACCGGACTTTGTTCCGGCCATGACCGCGGATGCACCGAATGTAATTGCAGGAACTCTTGGTGAAATGGCGGCGGGACGCGGGGATGCGATTCCGGTTTCAAGATTTAAGGTTGGCTCTGAATTTGGGGCAGGGCAATATCCTGTGGGAACGTCAAAATATGAAAAGCGTGCGATAGCGGCTCGTGTTGCAAAGTGCAATTTGGAAAAATGTATTCAATGTGGACGGTGTTCAATGCTGTGTCCACATGCGGCGATTCGTATCAAGGCTTTGACTGCAGAGCAGGCGGATGCCGCAAGGGCAAAGGGTGTTATTGTCGTGCCGATGAAAACACCGGAATTGGGCGCTGGTATGTATTTTACAATCAGTGTTTCGTCCGCGGATTGTACTGGGTGTGGGCTGTGCGTAAAGAATTGTCCGGTTGGGGCGCTTTCCATGGTGGATGCGAATTCTGATGACCAGCAGGCGTTCGATGAAGTGGTGAAACTGCCGGATTTGCCACGCGAAAAATTAAACCTTAATACGCCAAAGCATATTGAATTGTTGCCGCATTATTTTGAATTTCCAGGCGCCTGTGCAGGCTGCGGTGAAACGCCGTATATCAAAATGATGGCGCATTTGTTTGGTGATCATATGGTGGTTGCGAATGCAACAGGGTGTTCTTCGATTTATGGTGCTAACTTGCCGACAACACCTTGGACATGCGATGCAAATGGTCGTGGGCCGGCGTGGTCGAATTCGCTGTTCGAAGATAATGCCGAATATGGTTTGGGTATGCGGGTCGCATTGAATCAACGACGCGATATGTTGCGTGGATTGCTGTTTGAATTGGGTATCAAAAATGTCGAAGAAATCTTTAACGAGACCGATATTGAAAAACAGCGCGCAACGAAGGAAGATTTGGTAAAGAAATTAAAGAAAATTAATTCGCCAGATGCGCGGCTCGCGGAAAGTATGCTGGGCGACATTGTGCAAAAGTCTGTTTGGATTGTTGGTGGAGACGGTTGGGCGTATGATATTGGATACGGCGGATTGGATCATGTGTTACACAGTGGTGAAAATGTGAACATATTGGTGCTTGATACCGAAGGGTATTCGAATACCGGTGGGCAACAGTCCAAGGCGACCCCGTTCGGTGCAAGTATGAAGTTTGCAATCGGTGGGAAAAATCACGCAAAGAAAGATTTGGGTATGATTGCGATGATGTCGGGTGCATATGTTGCGCAAATTGCATTGGGTGCTAATCCGGTTCAGGCAATAAAAGCGTTTCGTGAGGCGGAAAGTTTTAACGGTCCATCAATAATACTTGCCTATGCACCATGTATCGCGCATGGGTTCGCGTTGCAAAATGGTCCAGAACACCAAACGCAAATGGTGAATACGGGTGCGTGGCCGCTGTATCGGTTTGATCCGCGTCTGATTGTCGAAGGGCATAACCCGTTGGTGATGGATTCGAATGTTGATAATTTGACCCCATTGGAAGATTTCCTGAAGACTGAAACGCGGTTCGGGGCGGCGCGGGCTGCGAATCCGAACTTTGATAAATTGGTCGAATATGCCAAGGAAAATAACGAGTATCGGACACAACTGAAAAAATACATTGCACACTTTGCGATGATGCAGGCGAATACGGTCAAAGAAAACGGGGAAGGTTAGTTTTTATGGCTTACGAAGCGTTGCGCGATTATCTGAAAAATTCGGAACTGCGGATTGCGGACAAGAATCTGTATTTCCGCATGTCGCCGGAATTGGCGCAAAGATATGATGCAGGTGTTTATGATTTGGCGGTATCAGAGCAAGTTGGTTGCATATATGAATTAATGTCCCTTCAGCTGTTGCCGAATAATGATAAAAAGTTTTATGTGTATTTGGTTCCTGATGAAAGGTTTGTGGAGTTGCTGCTGTATCCGTACAAAGATAAAGAACAAGGAGGGCGGCCAGTTCAATGTTTTGACAAGGACGGTTTAAATATTGCATATGGTTCGTCACAAAATTTATTTATTTTGGAAAAGGCATCCGGTCGATTATCGCATGTGATGGATTTACACGAATATGCTCATTTGATTCAGTATGAATTTGAATGCAAAGATTTGCTATTTAATGAAGGTTTTGCGGAATTGGTTCCTTGGTATTTATTGGGGTATGAAAACCGAACCCAAAGCCACATCAACGCGGTATTGAATACCGATATTTATACGGCGGGTCAAATACTGGGCATACCAGATGTTTTTAGCGATGTTGTGGAAAATCGCCCGGCATCATTTCAAAAATCTTATATATCGTCATACATTTTCATACGGACCATCATAGAAAAAATAGAAGAGAAGTACAATCTTGATAAAGTCAGTGCAGCAAAACTTTGGCTGAAACGGATTCAGGAAACACGAAAAAATCGTGGTTGGCTTGTCAAAGAATTGGCTGAAAAATTAGGTTTAGATGCGGACAAATTGCTTAATACGACTGAGTATCAAAAAGAAGTATTGCAAAAAATGAAAACAACAGGCAAAATAAATACACCACCGAGGGAAATAATCAGATGAAAAAAATAATTTTGATTTTGGCGTTGGCGCTTTGCGCATGCACTTTTCAGACTAAACATCGTGGCTATGTTTTTCCGAATGATTTGGAAACACGGGTTGCAAATATAAAAACCACGAAACAATTAGAAGATTTGATTGGTTCGCCCCAGGTAAAGACAATTTATGGTGACGAAGTTTGGGTTTATTTTGGTGAAAATGAAAATTATCATGGACCTTTTCCACTTTCTTATGATGAAAAGACTGTGTTGCTTGCATGGGTGAACGGTGGTCGTGTGACCAAGACTCAAATTTTGCACGACGATGATTTGCCAGATGTTCAAATTGATTCGGATGAAACTGAAATTCCGGCGGCAATTGAATTGAATGCGCTGCAAGAATTGTTTAATAATATCGGGCGGTTTAGTCCGGGTGCACTGGGGCAATAAAAACATATTTGCAAAACATGCCAAAAAAGTGTAAAATTGTTGCAAAGGAAGGAATATGAAAAAAATTTTGTTTGCTTTTTTGATTTGTGGCAGCGCGTTTGCCGGTGATTGTGGACCGGGCTATGTATTGGTTGATGTGGGTAAAATTGACGGTGTTGTTGCCAAAGAGTGTCGAAAACTATGGTGTCGTGACTTGGAAACAGGGCGTGTTATGGGAAACAAGGACAGGGCGGCAAATGGTTATTTTATGACTGCTGCGCCGGTTGAGTTGTGCGATGTAAATGGGAATTGTATTGAATGCTTTGGCGATCGTAAGTGGTGTTCCGGTGCGGCCAAGGGTATATGGAATCCAGAGTATGGCGCATATACGCGCGCGGGGGCTGATTCTGCGACTTATACATCGGTGCAAAAGGGCGGCTGTTTTAATTGGAACCTTGAAAAGCCCGTATGCCCCGAAGGTGAAGATGCTATTTTGCAAAACGATGAATGGGTTTGTGCGGTTCCACAGGCCGGCAGTGGGTCTGTTGGTCGTGCATCTGCGGTTCGTCGGACAGGAACACGGTTGCGTGGGGTTTTTCGGCGGTAAACGCGTTTGCTTTTTCTGACAAGATTTCTTTCGGGTAAAAAAATCGCTTTGTCGATTTGTTTTTCGAATATTTTTGTGTTATAATATGCTGTGTTAGAGAGAATGGCAATAAAAGAGTGATATTATGCCAAGTAAGAAGTTAGACTTTAAAACCGGTCAATATGTTGTTTATCCAACCCAGGGTGTGGGTAAATTGGTGCGAACCGAAGAACAGGTTATTGCCGGTCAAAAAATAAAGATGTTGGTTATCGATTTTGAAAAAAGTCGTATGACACTGCGGGTTCCGTTGGAGCGCGCGGAAATTTCCGGTCTGCGGCCTTTGTCTTCTGTAAAAAAAATGGACGAGGCGATTGCCGCCGCCAAAGGCAAGGCGGGTGCAAAGCGTATGATTTGGGCGCGTCGTGCGGCACAATACGAAGAAAACATAAATTCTGGCGACCCAATGAAATTGGCAGAGGTTGTACGCGACCTGCAACGTCGAAATCCAACTGATACGATTCCTTTTTCGGCGCGGCGTTTGTATATGCGCGCGTTGGAGCGTATGGCCCAGGAATTTGCCGTATTGCACAAAATGGATGTTGATGCGGCATCTGAAAAGATAGAGGATATTATCGGTGTGCCAAAGGAAATTGACCTTAATGCCGCTGATGAAGACGAAGAAGAGGTTGAAGAGTTTCCCGATAACGATGAAAATTAGCAAAGCCACCCATTTGGGTGGTTTTTCTTGACAATAAATGATTTTTGAATTAAAATAAAGACATATAATCCAACAAAAAGGATTTAATATGAAAACGGCAAACAAATTAAAGAAAACGAATCTTATTTTATGGCTTGCGGGATTGATGGCAATCGCCAACGCGTGTCACAAAGAACCAATCCCGGAACCACAACCGGCACCGGAAAATGATACAACAACGGTTGTTCCGACGGATACTATTCCAACCGACACCATAACACAATGGCGTAAAATTATAATTTATTGGCCCGGGCTAGCCTTTACTGGTCATCCGCCATCCAAGGATACAATACGATATTGGTTGAATCAACCCGATGTTAAAGATGTAGATATAAAATTTTATGATCCAGATAATACTTATGATTCAACAATTAATTGGAGTGGTTCCTATGCTCCAGCCATTCATCGTGCACGTGATACATTGCAAACATTTCTTGACCTTGATTCATCACGTGTTAATTTCAAAGGTACAAAAATTCAAGTGGGCCGGACAAATTTACCAAATCATGATTACGGGCAAGAACCCGGGGGGGCATGGTATGATATAGAGTGGCTCCGGCGACATGATATAATTATAAAATCAGAATGGGAAAAATAATTTTAAGTAAAAAGGCAAAAATTGCCTTTTTATTGTTGAAATAAAAATCATCGTATGCTAGTTTTCAAAGCATGAGAATGTTATTTTTGCCGATTTTGCTGTTTATACCATTGGTCGCAAATATCGCCCATGGCGCAACAGTTTGTGGTAGTGCAGAAATTGAGAGTAATGCAGAAGCCTGTAAGGAAACAGCAGGATGTTTTTGGAATGGGGCAAGTTGTAGCGAATGTCCCTCAAACAGTACAGAAACTGGACAGGGATATTATTGCCCTGGTGATGGTACGACGTGTGCAGAAAATGGTGGGAAATGTTCTTGCCCGTTTCCGTTTTATACTACAGCCCCAGACGATCAAGGCCATACAGGTGGTGCAACATCCATAAATGAATGTGTTGCCAAGGTGCAATGCGGCGACAATGACCCATTTTACATCGGATGTGTTGGGCAACAAGCAGTTGGTAACGTTTATCATTGGGATACTAATAACACTAAATGCTTAATGCCACAAGATTCAAATGACGACAATTTCGAGTCGTATGCTGTTCAATATTATTATGAACATGATGGAATAACAAAAAATCATAAAAAACTTTTTTATGATCGTTATCATGACCCAAATGATAACCCTAGAACAGATTGGCTAGAATTTAATGGTAATTTAAATGGTTTTCACTTTGAGGTAAAACCAGAATACGGAGAGATTGGTCAGAGTAGTAATCATTCTTGGCATGCTGATGCGTTGTATATAGCGGATATAAAATGTGTTGCGAATGAAGTTGATTGTTTGGTGTTTGATAAACATACAACTTGCGCAAGTTATGATAATGCAGTAGCGTGTAACAAAGATACCAACTGTGTATATGAAAATAATATATGCCACTATAAAGCAGAATATTGTAGTTCGTTTGATCGTGCACACTGTTCGGATGCTGTGCAGGAAGCGAATTGTACACCAGATACTTATCATAACAAGTGTATCTATAGAGATGATGTTGGAGCGAGCAATACGTTATGTGACAACGATATAGGCGGTAGAGCGATTTGGCATTTTGATGAAAGTGGGAACTATTATTGGGATATTTCTGGTTGTCTGTGTAAACAAAATAATCCCTATTACTCGAATGGGATATATAGTAGTGACGCAGAATGTATGAAAGCAGATGTTGCATCAATAGCCAATGGTAACGGTGGTTATGTTGACGGTATATATACTGTTCATTCTATTTGGGAAAATATAATTTTTAAAGATCCTGATGACGATAATAATTTAGTTGGTTTTGGCAGGTGTCGTAAATGTGGCAACAATACCCCCGGCAATGGCAAATACTATGTAGATAATGAGAGTTTTGTTAACGGTGAGGTTACTAAATGCACCGCGGCTGAAAATAAAAAAGGTCAATATGTATTTACAAACACCCCCTCGTATTGCCAAGATGGTGGCAATGATGATTGGGGATCTTCTCTTTCAAACAATCCGTGTAAATTGAAAACGTGTGAGAAGATCGGTCAAACGACAAGTGACCCTACACCCGTTGTTACTTCTGCAATGGAAAATGGTATATGTCACTATGACAACGATTACACAAAATTCTGTGACAGAAACGGGTGTTTTAATATAAACGGCTTGAACAGTCCTGAGTTCGGTAATTGGACCAGCGGTGTGACTTGGACTTATTATACTGAACAATAACCATTTACATTATTTTGTTTTCTTTGTTATGGGGAAAACGCCTATACAGTAAAACCTTCACCAAGGTACACTTTTTTAACCATTTTATCGCGGATGATTTCGTCACTGGTGCCATGTTTTAAAATCATGCCGTCGTACAGAACATAACTGCGGTCTGTGATGCCCAATGTTTCGCGGACATTGTGGTCGGTTATAATTACACCCAATCCACGATTCTTTAATTGTGACACCAAACTGCGGATTTCATTTACCGCGATTGGGTCGATTCCGGCAAAAGGTTCGTCCAAAAGTATGAATTTTGGGTCGTTTGCCAACGCACGCGCGATTTCAACACGACGTCTTTCGCCACCAGACAGCGATGTCGCCGGGCTGTGTCGCAGGTGCGATATTGAAAATTCTTCAAGTAATGCATCCAATTTTTTCTTGCGAATCTTTTTGTCGGGTTCGACCACTTCCAATATAGCCATGATATTTTGTTCGACGTTAAGACCGCGGAATACGCTGTTTTCCTGGGGCAAATAACCGATGTGCAGGCGTGAACGCTGATAAAAAGGCAGATTCGTTATATCTTGGGAATTCAGAAATATGCGCCCGCGCGATGCGTTCAACTGGCCCGTAATGCAATAAAACGCCGTTGTCTTGCCCGCGCCATTCGGCCCAAGCAAACCAACAGATTCACCTTGGCGTACAACCATTGATATGTCGCGCAAGACCAACCGCCGTCCGTAAGATTTTGATAAATGTTCAACTTTTAATACAGATTGTTTTATCATTTTTTAGTCACCAAGCCTTATTACTAGTTCTTGTGTTTGCATATTATGTCCGTCATTTTTTGAAATTATATTTACATTTCCCAAAAGTTGCAAAACTTTTGTTTTAATGTTGTATTCGCCACCGTTGGCGGAAAAAGTCAAAACATCTTTCTTGCCATTTTGCATTTGTGTTGTGTGACCGGATATCTTTTCAAAAATCACAATGTTCGGGCGATTGTATTCCAGCCGACCACTTTTCGCGGTTATCTTGAAAGGGTCACCCTTGGAATCGATACCCGCAATTGACGCGCCCGACATCTTGAATTGATTTTGTATCACATCCGTCATATTTATAATCGAAATCGGTGTCCACAATAGTTGGCGTGTAAAAAGCGCACCGGCAACCAGGGCGGCAATCATCGTTATGCCCCAGCCAGTAAAGAAAAATTGCCAAAGACGTTGCCAACGCCGATGACGTCTTACTATTATAAAATTGCGTTTACTTTCCACCATCTGTGTCATGTTATACTTTTATAAAACAAAAAGCAATTTTTTATATTTGGCATGAGGCTTTTTTTATGATATAATCTTTATAAAGAGAATGTAGGAAATGGGAAAAATAACTGCCTTTGTATGTTCGTCGCTTGCGGCATTGGTTTGTTTCGGTGCGTTTGGCGCCGCAAATGTTTTGGTGCCGAAAAAGGCTGATTCTGTGGCTAAACGTGAAGCCTCGACATCAACAACAAGTGTGGGGGCCAGTTTGTTGCCTACGGCAATCAATCTGGTGGGCAGTGTTATGCAATTAAATCAACAACAAAAGGCTCTTACCGCCGAATGTGAACCAACATCGCGGGAATTGAGTTTTGTGAATGGTATGATTAAAGAATGGGCGAATGCCGGTGGAATGAATCCATTGAATTCTTCGCGTGGGATTCGTGCGTGCAGTTCTAATGAATCTTATGCGACATCTGTGCGTTATGCGGGTACCAGTATAGCGGTTGATAATTCGGCGATATGTTGGGATACTTTTTCAGAATCCGAGGCGCGACATGCGGTGTGGGCTGGGTATCCAAAGGCGTCAACCGCGGAATATTGTTCTGATGGCGCGGACAATCTTAGTATGTGCAGCAAGGGCAGTCGCAAAAAGGTCACAAATATGTGGACTCTTTTCGATATGATTGATTTTGAAAACAAGGATTACACCAAAGGTGAAGCATCCCAAGCAGCGGCTTTATTGGAAAAGGCCGCAAAGTGTTCGGATACAAAGCTGGCGGCAAAGAGATTAGAGACTTTTGGTGGTTTTATAACAGGAACAATAAACAACATTGGAAAACCAACAAATACAGAATCTATCATGGGGGCTGTGTCTAATATCGTTGGGCAAAGCGGTTTGGGTGGTAATATCGGTAGTATTGCTAATGTTGCAGCACAATTCTTGGATAAGTAAAATCATAGTCGTTTTTTGCTTTACTAAAATTTTCAAAAAAGGTATAATGTGAAACAAGGTAAGAGAAAGGATTTCGTTATGATGACAAAATCAAATGTTTCGTTATATGTGATTTCTCGCGTTTTGGCTGTTGCGGGTATGATTTCTGTGGCGGCATGTGCGCGTTCTTCGGTTGATGATGAATACCAGGGTGTGGGTATGGCGACCCCAACTGTTGATTATGTTGCGGGATTAGATGTGTATTCTGCGCCACATCGGGATTCTTTCCTTAATCAGTTGGCGATGAATTATCGTTCTTATGCAATATACAATGCTCGTACGAGCGGTTATCCAGATATCGGCGAATTATTCGCACAAAAGGCTGTATCTGCTTTTTCAGGAGAGGTTCCTTTCCCGGAATCCCTTGATAATTGGAATGTGCAGAATGACACAGACGCGTATGATTTGACGATGGCATACAATGATATGATAGGGCTGTTTCAAAATGATGCAAGTGTGACAAATCCAGAGTTGGCAGCGGAACTTCAGGCAAAATATGATTGTTGGTTGTCTGCAACTGCAAGTGGACAATCTGCTACTGCGCGTGAATGCCGGTCTCGTTTTGAAAAGACATTGGCTGCGTTGCGTGATTGTACTGGGGGGCGTGTGGTAAATCCTGTTGTTTCCGGTACTGTGTCTGAGATGACAACGGAGAGCGTTGTTGTTGAAACTGGTCATTCAATGAATGGTGCGCCGAAAGCAAAGGTCGGTACTTTTTATCCGGAAACGCAGAATATGTCGGCTATGCGTGGAACGAATCGGGCTCGTGATGGTGTGATTATTGTCAATAATGTTAATATACCGGAACACTTGATAACCACCGAACCGGTGCAACCGGCGCAACCGATGGTGTTTAACCAGAATATTTATGGTGGGGATAAAACTTTAAACGATAATAGTACGCGCAATAGCAATAATGTAAAAAATCCTGAAACTGTTCCTGTGATTGAAAGGGTGGATTGTCCGTGTGCGCGCGATGTGAACGTTGTTGGCACTGTGCCACAGCCTGGGGTGGAAAATAATCAACCGATATCGGTGACGGTGAATTCTAATCCTGTTGTGGTGCCGTATCCTGAACCGAATCAGGTCGCAGTGTCTGTTCAAAATCCTGTGCCGGATTGTCCGTGTATAGAACAGCCAACCGAGATAGAAGTTGTCGCGGACGGTTTGGTTTCGCGTGAAGAGTTTATTGAATTGATGATGGCGATGCGTTCTGAATTGGCGGCAATCAATGCGCGACTTGATGAATTGCAGGCGCGTAAAAATGAGCCTGTGGCGCGTATGCGTGATGAAACCACGGTTATCAAAGTTCAACAGATTCCACTTGAACCAAAGCAACATGTTATGGAGGAAGTTTTTGAAATACGGTTTGATTTTGACAAGGCAACCATAAAGCCAGAATATGAAGATGTTATTAGACAACTGGTTGGTGTGACCCGTGCAAACAAGAATGTTAGGGTGTCTGTGGTTGGACATACTGATACCGCGGGGAGCAAGTCTTATAATTATGCACTTGGCGGGCGTCGTGCTGAGGCGGTTCAAAAAATGTTGATTGAATATGGTATTCCGGCAAGTCAGATTGTGGCAGTGAGTGCGGGTGAAGAAGATTTGAAAGTTCCAACCCCAGATGGTGTTCCTAATGCGGAAAATCGTCGTGTGCGCGTTGTGAAAGAAGTTACGTACACTGAACCAGCTGGTGAAAATTATGTGCCGGTTGCGGATGTGAATGTGGAGCAATTCTATACGAATTGTGAAGACGGAAACTGTGAGAAAGAATACTAAAAGTTGGTAATCGTAAAAACGCTTGACAAAAGTTTTTGTTGGTGTATAATGCCGGTTACTAGAGAGATGCTTTGCAAGAGGTGTTTAAAATGGTAACGAAGAATGACTTGATAAAAGCAAAGAAAGGAATGGCATTTCGTTTGGGGTTGGAACGTTTCGATTTGGTTACGCCACTTCGTCAACGTGATGTCCCGGTTGGTGGTCCAAGTATGGGCGAACCAATTCAAAAATAAAACGATAGTGTCGTTTTCTTAATAGATTAGGTGTGACGATGCACATGTGTCGTCATGCTTTTTTTTTATTGTTATTGGTGATGTTCATAAAAAGGGTGTTTTTTTCAAAAAAACATTTTTCAAATGTGCTTTATTGTGATATAATGCATTCAAAGATAACGAGGGAGTTTTCATATGTATAAAATTTTAATAAAAGTTTTTATTGTGTGTTGTGTTATGCCAAGCCTTGGTTTTAGTGCAACCTTGAAACAACGTCAGTTTGGCGAATCGACTGGGGGTGCATATTATTCAGATTATGATTACGGCACGATGGATACAGTTCCTGGGTCCGAAGGTATGAGTGAGATGGAGGTTGTTCAAAATCTGCGTCATGATATTCAGGCGTTGGATGAACAAATTGCTGCGTGTGAACGCAAAAAGAAAGGTTGGATTGCCGGAACGGTTGTTGGTGGTGTAGGTGTTGCGGCGACTGGTGTTGCGGCACTTGTGCAACATAGTAAGATTAAAGACAAGAAAGCGGAATTGGAAAAGGTTCAGGGTGATGTTAATAGTACGAAACAGCAAGTGAGTGCAGCTCAGGCGGAATTAGGATTAAGATAAAGGAAGCAGATATGAAAAAAATAATATCGTTTTTTGGTTTGTTTGCGGTTTTAGGTGTTGGTATTGGCGATGCACGCGGTGTAGCGATGAGTCCGCAAGTGCAGAGGCTCTTGCAAGAAAAACAAGATAAAATTGCACAGTTGGAAAAATGCGAAGGTAAGAAGCAGGGGTGGATGATAGCGGGTATATCAACAATTGGACTGACGGCGGTTGGTGTCGGCATTAATGTTGCACAAGCGGTCAAGAGTAATAAATTGTCGGGACAAATAGATACAGCCAAGGGCGAATTGGATGAACAAAAAACGATACTTTCTGGATTGAATGCCCAAATAGAGCAAAAACAACGGGAAAACGAAGAAAACCATTGTTGTGACAAAATAAGAAAAGACCGTTGTTGTGATTGTGCAATTTATGTAATAAACGGGAGATGCCCTGACAGTGATGATTGGCAAATAGATGAAGAGTATGATTACGGTAAATATAAATTAGGATGTGATCAGGTTGAATTTACGTTCGTATTGAATACGGGGTATGAACATGTTTTGGCTGAATTGAATGCAGCATGCAAAAATGTAACCGGGAAAGATATGGAAAAAACCGAGAATGGGGCTTTCGTTAAGTATGAATGTAAAAACTATAAAGTTATGGCAAATTGCGGCAAAAGCAACAACGATGATGAGGATTTTCCAACAACTGTGACGTGTGATGACAAAGATAAAGTATTTACTTGTGCGGTTACCCCACAAGAAATGGAGCGTTGTCGAAAGCTTGGGACAATCTGTGAACAAACATTGGGCGGAAAATGGGAGTCCGTTGAAAATCTTTTGCCGAATGGCGAAAGGGTAATTGGTGCCAGCAGTTTCAAATGTGTCAATATGAAAAATTGCGATGATAAAGATGGTCCGCAACCAGAAGTTAAAGATGAACGTGAAATTGGAAAACCATGTTTAAAAAAAGACTTGCCTGATGGGGCTACGGGCGGAATTTATTGGGAAAAATCGGGGGCTTACCAGTGTTTGTATCAGGGAAAGCATGTGCCGTGTTCTTGTAAAGTTACAACGTGCAAAGATAAATTGGTGGTTAAAGATTATGAAAGATGTGTTGAACCAACAAAACAAGAAGAGACAAAAGGTCGTGTTATTGGTAAAGCATGTATCGAAGAAGATATAAACAAATTAAAATCATATGGTTGGTTAGAGGGGACATATATCCGTGTTGGTGAAAGTGTTAAAACGACATTAGGGGTCCGTTGTGAAACCAAAGAAGGTGCCGGTGATAATGTAAATTGCTCATGTCGTGCGGACAAATGTGATGAGGCGAACCAATTTGAAAAGAACAGCAGCGGGGGGTGTGTAAAAAAGAAAGAGGAATGCCGCAAAGGTCAGGTTCGCGTTGATGGAAAGGGGGATTGTAAAAAGATTGATTATAGGATTAGTGAGAGTTGTAAATGCGCCAAAGATGCGAGCAAACAATGCACATTATCTGTTAGTGATGGTGGAGATCTTGTATGTGATGTTAATGGTGAAGGCGTAATGTGTAAGTGTGCAGATTGTCCAACAGGGGAAACCTTTGATGCAGAAAAAGGTGGATGTATTAATCCGAAACAAAAAATTACTGGACCAGAAAGAGTTTTGAATACGCCATGTGTTCAGGAGGATTTGCAATACCCCGCGAAGGAAGGTACCTATGTACTCGGTGGATCTCTTTTGTGTAAAGGTTTACCTAGTGTCGGTGCAGCTACACATACTTGTTCTTGCGAGATTACGGGTTGTGAGCAGGGTTACCATGTATCTTCCAAAGGAAACAAGTGCGATGATAATTGCCCGGCTAGTAATCAAACGTGGAGTGTGGAGAAGGGAGAGTGTGTCGATATCAAGCAAAAAGTAGACAATCCGAAGAGAATTGGTTTGCCGGAAAAGTAGAGTTTTTGATGTTGAAAAATCCCCGCATCTGCGGGGATTTTTGTTAGATGTGTAAGGGTTGCAGAGAGTCAGTTGGCGTGGTGGCCGCAGGCCGGGGTGGTTAAGAAAATATAGAATAATAATGAATGTTCCGACCACCCCCCCGGTGTTCCACATCGTGTTCATCCAAAAGAGAAGATTTTTTACTTCCGGACCGCCCAAAAAAGGGCGAGCAACCATCCGATACCGGTCCATCCAAACAGCCATGATGCGGCGCGGATGCGTAATTGACTAAGTTTATCTTTTTCATTTTTTGCGGCTAAATACGCCGGCGTGAGTACAATCACGACCAGCGTAATTATTGCCACAATATATTTAACTATTAAAATACAATTCGCAACAAGCGACATTTTCTACTTTCCGTATGTTGCATTATTACCTAATTCTTCTTCAATACGCAACAACTGATTGTATTTAGCCATACGGTCGGTACGCGACATAGAACCGGTCTTTATTTGCCCCGCATTTGTTGCAACCGCAAGGTCCGCAATCGTTGTATCTTCGGTTTCGCCACTACGGTGTGAAATCACGACACCATAGTTTGCATCCTGGGCCATTTTGATGGCACGTAATGTTTCGGTAAGTGAACCAATCTGATTTACCTTGATAAGAATTGCGTTTGCAACACCGCCGTCGATTCCACGTTTAAGGCGAATCGGGTTTGTTACAAACAAATCATCGCCGACCAGTTGACATTTTTTTCCTATTTTTTCGGTAAGCGTTTTCCACGCCGCCCAATCTTCTTCGGCCAGTGCGTCTTCGATAGAAATAATCGGATATTTTTCAATTAAATCCGCATAGAATTTAATCATGTCATCTGATGACATATTTTTGCCTTCAAATTTATAAACGCCGTCCGAATAAAACTCAGATGATGCAACGTCCAAACCAATAGAAATTTCTTCGCCCGGTTTGTATCCAGCATCGCGAATTGCGGTGATGATTGCATCCAATGCTTCCGCACAAGAATTAAAGTTCGGTGCAAAACCGCCTTCGTCACCAACGTTTGTTGAATGACCGCCAGATTTCAAAATCTTTTTCAAATGGTGGAATGTTTCCGCACCCATGCGAATCGCCATGGCCTCATTGTGTGCACCGTTTGGTATAATCATGAATTCTTGGGCATCCAGGCCGTTATCCGCGTGTGCGCCACCGTTGATAATGTTCATCATCGGACGTGGCAAGACATGCGGGTTTTTGTTCCCATAAATTTCGGCAAGGTATTTGTAAAGCGGAATTTGTTTTTGGTTTGCAACTGCGCGTGCAAGTGCCAGCGATACTGACAGTATTGCGTTTGCGCCAAGTTTATCTTTGTTTGGTGTGCCGTCAAGAGCAATCATTTTTTCATCAATTTCTGTTTGTGCTGTTGCATCCATTCCAATTAATACTGGTGCGATAGTTTCATTCACGTTTTTGACGGCTTTTAAAACACCTTTGCCCATAAAGGCATCGCCACCATCACGAAGCTCTAGCGCTTCGAACGACCCGGTGCTTGCGCCAGATGGAACCGCCGCACGACCCATTGTACCACCAGAAAGCGTAACATCGCACTCAATTGTCGGGTTGCCACGCGAATCCATAATTTGACGAGCATGAATTTTTGTGATTTTATACATATTTTTTCTCCTTTATCAACACTTGTTGCTTTTTTTTCCTTCTTGGTTGTGTTATAATATAGCAACGTAAACAAAGAAAGAGAATAAAAAAATATGATAAAAAAATTATTTCCTTTTTTATATTGCTTGACACCGTTTTGTGCGTTATCGGACACTGTTATTCCTGGAACACCAGGGGAAATTACACCGATTTCTGGGGCGTTGAACCTGACTGATGAATCATATATTATTCAAAAGGGTGCGGGAATAAGTGTTGGTGGAACGTTGACGACCGCTGGGGATATCTATGTCGGGTATGATGCAGAAACGCCGGTTGCGCCGGGCGGTATTTATGCCGAATCGGCTATTGATACCAATTATTCTATATTTACGAATGGCGGAATTTCTGTTGGTGGGGGCTTGGATGTCGATGCGGAAAAAAATCTGACCATTGGTGGCGCGGGCGGAAGTTTATATAATTTTACCGCTAATGTTATAGAGGCAACCGGTGGTTTAAATTTATATGGTGATGCTGTATCTTTGGGGCAATTTGTTGCATCCGGAGTGGGTAGCGCAATCATAGAAGGAAATTCCCTGAATGTTGATGGTGTTTTCCAGGCTTTGGATTCCAAGGGTGTGACAGTGTTGCTTAGTGGAACTGGTCAATTTATGGTAGAAGGCAATATTGAAAACAAGTCATCAGGGGTGATGTCTTTGACTGGTGGGCAAATTGTCGTAGGGGGTGACATAACAAACGAATCGAATTCGGGAGCGATGCGTATTAATGCAACATCTTTACGGATTATCGGCGGTGACGGGACTTCTTTTATTAACAAGGGCGATTTCATCGGCGAAATTTCGGGTGCTACTATACTTGCACATGGTTTTGATTTATCGAGTATGTTTACAACTAATTCATTTAGTTTGACTACTGGAACGTTGTCGCTTGGTGAAAGAATTGATGAGTTTTTTGATAATAATCTGAATTCTTTTGCATTGAGTGTGACAAATGGCGCAATAGATGCAAATACGATTCGAAATGGGTTTAGTAACTCAAATGCGGTGATGGATTTGTCTGCCTCGACTGCTATCAATGCGGTGGGAATTGTTGCAAGTGCCGGAACGATGAATTTGTCCGCGCCAACAATTAATGTGGGCGGTGATGGTATTGTGGTTTCTGAAAATGGCCGTTTAAATGTTTCGGGTACGAATACCATTAATTCAGGCGTGGTTTCTGTGGCACAAGATTTGACGGTTGGGCTGGTTGGTGCATCGCTTGGTGGAATGAACGTTGTGAACGGCTTTACGGATATAAATGCAAATAATTTTGATATAAATGTTGGTGGTGAAATATCGGCTAGTGGTTCTGAAAATGGTGTTGGATTATTTGCGCAAACAATAAATGTTGCGCATGATGTTGTATCTGTTGATGGGGGCCGGGTTGCACTGAATGCCGGGGCGGTCAATGTTGGGGACAATCTTGGTGGTGATGATGTTGCACTTTATAATCCTGGGTTGGCCGATGGTATCAATGTGACCGTTGGTGGTGATATAATTGGCGGAACGGATATTGTTGGTCTTGCCCATATGACGGTTGGGGGTGATTATACTTTTGATAATGCCGGTCGTTTGCTTGCTTTTGCAAATTCTGGGGATGCGTATACTTATTGGGCAACGGCGACGTTTGATGATGAGTACATGGTTGGAACGATAACGAATAATGTACTTGGGGCAGAGCCGTTAATTTCTGTTTCTGGGAAATTGATAACAAATGTATCGGATACGGTATCTTCCGATGTTTCGGGATTGTCAGATACACAGATAGGTATAAATTTACGCAATACTGTTACAGGTAATTCTGCAATTTGGTTGTTGCATGCCGACGATGGTATTGAAGAGCTTGCGACAAGAATTTCTGGGTTAAGTATAAATTTCTGTAATGCAGACGGAACTATTTGCACAGATTATTTGGCGGCGACTGGTGAATATAATGGTGCCGGTACTGAATTGCCGATACGTTTGATTTCCTATGATATGAATGGTGATGGAACAAGGGAAAGTTTATATGTTGTGTTTGACGATCGGTTTAACAATGATGACAAGATGTTTAAATTACAACCTGTGGTCGCAAGTGCACCGTATTATACCACTGGCGAATATCAATCCGCGGGCGCATTAGACGATTTGATTGAATATGAACTTTTGCAACATGGTTTTTCATACGATTCTCCTTTGGGTGTTGCAAGGTTGTTGTTTGATGATACACCGCTTTATCGTGTGAATGAAGAACTGTATCCGCGTATGAAAGATTATACTGAACGTGGCAATCCGAATGTTATTCGTGCATTTAGTCGTGTGTTCCAATTGCGTGAGGCCAATCAGATTGCAGATGCTTTGGAATTAAATACTCATACATTATTTAAAGATTTGTCCGACAGATTTATTGATGAAGCTATTTGGAATCGTAATCGTCGTGTTAACAAATTGTGGTTCATTGCTGATTATGGTTATTTTTGGGATGATTTGGTTGACAATCATGCGCACGGATCACGTTTCGGGTTTAACTTTGGATACGATTGGCAATCAAGTGATACTCTGATTTTGGGTTGGATGGGGCATGTAAATCATACCAAAGGTGAAGACAATGATGTTATAGATTTAGGATATGGTACGGTTAATGCGATTGGTCATGTTGATACGGATGTTCGCAATCTTAATGTTGGTGCAGGTGCGTATTTCATCAAGACTTTAAATAACAAGGCGCGTTGGTATGGTGATGCTATGTTTGATGTGAACTTTATTGATGTCAAGCGTGACCAGACGTGGGTTGATAGAATAGAAGGCGATGCGTTTTCTTATGGGATTGTTGGCGAAACAGGTTTGATACACGATTGGTTGAATCAGTATATTATTGGAAATCTATATCTGCGTGCGGGATATAATTTTGGTTTTGATATGACCGAAAAAGTTGGTGGTACTGATTATATGAACCTTGATTTTGATGGACGCGTGATTTTGACACCGGGATATTCTTTAACTGCCCAAAAACGTATTTATCCATCATCATGGTTCCAAATTCGCCCATATGCGACGGTTGGTATTGAATACGATTTGATTTCATCGCCTGATACAATGAAATACAAGTTTGCGGTTGTTGAACCATGGCGTGATTATGACATTGGCGTTGATCCTCTTTGGGCGCATGCAGGTGCAGGTGCAGAATTCTTGGCTGTAAATGGGTTGCATATCGGTTTGGATTATCGTTATCAATATAATTCTAATATCCAAATGCATAAAGTCCACCTTTCGGGGATGTACAGGTTTTAGTGCCTGTTCCGTTGTGATCGCGGTCTGTGTCATGCCACAAAAGGTGTAAGTAATCAGTGTTACTTTGTGTGGCGTGGTTTCGCCAGTGATGTTGGTAGAACTGTCAATTCTTGTATAATTTTTTACATATATTCTAAGGATAATCTAATTTTTGATTATTTTTTTACTGTTTTCTTTTTTCGTATGGTGGCCTTGATAATCATATACAGTATTATGCCGTTGAATATCAATGTAATACTGTTGAACAGTATTATTTGAAAAGAATGCAGATACGTTCCATAAATAATCCAAAATATCAGACCTATGCAGTATATGACATACATGTATGGTGATAAGCCAGATATATTTTTGGTTGTAATGGCTTTTATTGCCTGTGGCAAAAATGCGATTGTTGTGCATACGCCACATAAATAGCCGACAAGTTCACCCATAAAATGACTCATGTTTGCTCCGTTTAATCTAGTTCTGGTACTATTGTATCACAAAACTTTTTGTTTTCCAAATAATGTAAAAAACGCCGACAATTGGTCGGCGTTTTGAAAAAAGTTGATTCTTTAAAAAGGAATATCATCGCCGATTTCCGAAATGGAAATTTCTTCGGCCGGTGTTGGTTGTACCGGTGTTGTGGATGCGGCACCCGACATAGAATCAACCGTCTTGGCACCCGATAGAATAACCATTGTGCCACTGAATTGGTTTAACACAACCTCTGTTGTATAGGTATCAACACCCTGTTGATTTTGCCATTTGCGTGTGCGTAATGCGCCTTCGATGTAAAGTTTTGTTCCTTTTTGTAGCATGCGTTCGGCAACTTCAACCAAATTCGGGCTAAAAATCACAATACGGTGCCATTCTGTTTGTTCTTTCTGTTCACCACTTTGACGATCCCGCCAACGGTCAGATGTTGCAAGAGAAAAACTTACCACTTTTTGTCCGCTCTGCATTGTGCGCACCTGAGGGTCTTGGCCAATGTTACCAACCAATATCACTTTATTTATACTTCCCGCCATTTTATTTCCTTTTTGTTTTATGTAGTTTTATTGGAGCAAGAATTTGGGGTAATGTCAAGAGAAAGTGGTTAGTGTTAGTGTGGCGAACCTGTTTCGTTGACCGCCACCCACTTGCACTTCTGCTTGACTTTTTATTAAAAATGTGTAATAATACGCGTCGAAGTAGGTTGTGGTACGTTCTGTATCACAGGATTTTCCAAAAAAGGATTTTAAATGCATATAAATGAAATAAAGGCCAAGTCGCCACAACAGTTGTTGAAAATGGCGGAAGATATGGGCATCGAAGAGGCGTCGCAATTAAACGTGCAACAGTTGCGATTTGCGGTTATGCGCGGGTTTGCGGCGGATAAAAAAATTACACTTATTGGTGACGGTGTTCTTGAGCGTCTACAGGATGGCTTTGGTTTTCTGCGTGCCCCAGAAAGTAATTATTTGGCAGGACCGGACGATTTGTACGTGTCGCCGAATTTGATTAAAAAATATGGATTAAAGACTGGTGATTATGTTGAAGGTCGTATCGAGGCACCACAAAATGAGTCTGAACGTTATTTCGCGTTAGAAACAATTGAGCGCGTAAATGGTGATGATCCGGAAAAGTTGCGACATAGAGTGTCTTTTGATGATATGACACCGCTTTATCCAGACGAACAGTTAAAGATGGAGGTTATCGGTGACACAGACAAAGGGCGTAATTTATCAGCGCGTGTTATTGACCTTATATCGCCGACGGGCCGTGGGCAACGTTCGCTTATTGTTGCGCCACCGCGCACAGGTAAAACTGTTATGTTGCAAAATATCGCACATTCTATTGCAACAAATTATCCTGATGTGAAACTTATCGTATTACTTATTGACGAGCGGCCCGAGGAAGTGACCGATATGCAACGCAGTGTAAAGGGCGAGGTTATATCTTCAACATTCGATGAACCGGCAACGCGTCATATTCAGGTTGCAGAAATGGTTATAGAAAAGGCAAAACGTCTTGTTGAAGCAGGGCAAGATGTTGTTATATTGCTTGATTCCATTACGCGTTTAGGACGTGCATATAATACATTCGTTCCGTCCAGTGGTAAGGTTTTGACTGGTGGTGTTGATGCTTATGCTCTGCAACGACCAAAGCGTTTTTTTGGTGCTGCGCGTAATATCGAAGGTGGTGGAAGCCTTACAATTATTGCAACCGCGCTTGTTGATACTGGGTCAAAGATGGACGAAGTTATTTTTGAAGAGTTCAAGGGTACGGGTAATAGTGAAATCATACTTGACCGGAAATTATCTGATAAACGTGTTTATCCGGCGATTGATATTACAAAGTCTGGCACCCGCAAGGAAGATTTGCTGGTGGGCAAAGATTTGTTGGCAAAGATGTATGTCTTGCGCCGTATTATCAATCCAATGGGAACGTTGGAAGCGATGGAGTTCTTGCTTGATAAATTACGTGTAACCAAAACAAATGATGATTTCTTTAATTCTATGAATCAGTAATCGATGCGCACCGAAAGGTGCGTTTCTTGTTATAGGGGGAAAAATGCACAAGTATTTAATAATCGCCGTTTGTGCGCTGGTTATCGCTTGCTATTTTTTCGGTGCGCGAATTGCGCGTGAAAAATGTGTGGCTGATGGGGCAAACGCACAAACAAACGAAATTATAAACAATGTAAATATGGTAAGGGTGGCACATGAAAAAACTGTTCATACCGGTGTGCGCGATATTCGTGACATCTTGCGACGGAAATATACTATTGCGGAATAGGGCTGCGGCGGAAGTATGCCCATGTGAATTTATTTATGGACATGATTCGGATTGGAACAACATTAGTGATGATTTGGCGCGGAACATATATAGACATAACTTGGTTTGTGAATCAATGCGGAAATAAAGATTATTCACTATAAGATTCAACCATTGCGGCTGCAGCATTGTAAATTTTTTGCAGACCTTGTTCATACGTTTTGCAATCACGTGATATTCTGGAACGATACGCATCGCGCATGTTTGATGCCATTGATGCGCAGTTTCTAAGGTGTGCAACACAGTATTCATGAGCGGTAAGAAAAACTTGTTGGCCACTGATGCGTTCTTCGGGTGTCGGCCATTCGATATTCAGGGCATTTTCAAGGTTTGTCCATGAATTTTCGCCAACATACTGACCGATGTGTTCCATCCAGTATTCGTTCATCTCTTCATCTGTCCATGCCCCCCCACTGCGTAATTGTATTATTTGGATGATCATGTTGCTTATGGTGTCTTGGTATTGGGAATCTATTTGTGCTAATTTTGCACTGCAGTAACATCGGTTATAAGCCATGTTTTCACGCATACAATATCCATCCATACATTCAGTGTATCCCGCAAGGCAACGTGTAGTTGGAACATCATAGGACACGGTTACGGATTCCCCAGTATTTGTTGCTGCACGTGCGTTTTCTCGTACGGTGCGCGGTACAACACTACGTACTGTGCGCGCCTGCGATGGCGCAACAGGTTTACTTGCCGCGCGTGCGACAACGCGACGTGTTGAATTAGTTGTTGGTATGGTCGTGGTTGTTGCGGCGCGCGCTGTTTTAGGTGCAGGTCGCGGAACAACACGACGAGGTTCGGACATTCTTTTGGTTTTAACGACCACATCAATCGGATTATTTGTCATTAAAACACTGGTGCCGGGATTCAGGTCGGTTCGCATTTGATTATTTAAGTATGGATACATATATGCGTACGCATTCGGGTCAACATACATTGCTGGCTTTCGCACAGCAGCCGTCGCAACCGCAGAATACATTGCAAAGCAGGGCGCGATAAAAAACCGAAAAATCCTTTCCATATTTCCAGTTTAATAAAAACACCCGCGCCAAGGCAATAAAAAAAACCGAAACAAAAGTTTCGGTTTTTTATTTGGTTATTTGTTTTTTTCTTGTAATCTTTCACCAATAATGCGGAGAAAGGCACCAGCAGCGCCGGCGGCTGCACCATACAACGAAATAGTATCTTCTGTGTGTGTTGTTGGTGCATCGGTACAACCAAACATCAGCATTACAAGACACCCAAGCCCCATGGTGATATTTCCCGTAGCTACTAAAAAATTAGCCAGTTTATCATTTTTATTTTTCTGTTGCATTTATAGCCTCCTGTTTAATTATTTTGATTGCTTTTTTGACAATAGCAGCAAAACGCCACCTGATACCATGGTAGCCATACTAAACCAATCCACGGTTTTTGTTGATTTAATATCTTCCGCGAATGTCGCATCTGGACTTGGATTTTTAACATTTTGACGTGATGGCGCGTTTATATAGTCTTGGTCTGTGCCGCCACTAATGTATTTAGCAATACATGCAATAGCAACTAACCCCCAGCCAATTTTTCCCATTATATCTTTAGTATGCTTTTTTTCCATTTTTTGCTCTTTTTGTTTATTTTTCTTTTGATTTATTTATAATGCTTATTCCACCAATCAATGCCATTGCCCCGAAAAATCCCAGGGCGACATATTTTGGATCGGATGGGCAAAATTCTTTCATTATCGCTTGCTTTTCCGTAACGGGTGCTTTTGTACCGGTGTCCGCCAAATTGTCCGCACCGATTTTGGCCCCCGCCAAAATTAGCGTGGAAACGCCACTTGCAATAAAAAGCGCACCGCATAATTTATTCATCTTATTCTTTTTCATTTTCTTTGCCTTTTTATCAAGTTGTTTGTAATATAATACAAAACAATCAAATTGTCAAGCGATTGTTGGTTTTTTAAAAATTTTTATAAAAATAATGTTTTTTAGGATTTTTTTGTATAAATCGCACAGCGCCATTTGGTGGATTCATTTGATAGGGGTGTGTAATAAAATTTTAGTGTTCTAAAATTTTAGAATTCCATGTGTCGAGTTTGGGGCAAAGTAAAACCCCGAAACTTTTGTCCGTATTTATCTTGAGCGCTTTTTTGTGGCGCGGACAAGAAACCACAGGCCGGCGGTCATTGCCATTGCCCCACCAAATGTTATAGTGTTAGTTGCCCCCCTGGATTTGAATTCTTCCTTTGAAAACACAGGTGGTTTGGGGCCTGATATGCTTTCATCTAAACGATTGCCGTCTGGCAAAATACTAATGCAAACAGCTATCGCCCCAAAGGCAACAAGCGCCCAGCCAAGTTTTTGCATCTTTTCACGTTTCATGTTTTACCCTTTTAGTTAGTACTAACTATAATACAAAAAATATAAACTGTCAAATTGTTTTGTTTTTTTGATAAAAAAGAATTGTTTTTTAGGATTTTTTTCGGTATAATGCCCGGGTAGGAGAGTTTGTATGAAGCGTTTTTTTCTCACTCTTGTGCTTTGTTTCCCATTTGTTGCTATGGCGGACGATGATTGTGCCACACGCAGGGATGTGCCGGATGGTGTACAATCTTTGCAAGACGTGATTAAGTTGGGACTTTGTCGAAATCCGCAAACTGCGGCGGCGTATGCATCGCTGCGGTCAAGTCATTTTAGTAAAAATGCCGGTTATGCAAGTTATTTGCCAAGCGTTTCGGTTGGACTTAATGCCAGTAAGAATTATCATGAACACGAATGGGATGATTGGGGGTATGGTGCATCAATTTCCGCATCTTATTTGATTTTTGATTTTGGTAAAAGAACAGCTGATATGAATCAAATGATTGCTGCCTACCGTGCCGCAGGGTTTGATTTCAGTGAAACTGTTCAAAATTTTGTTTACGGGCTTGTTGGGTCATATTATGAGTTATTAAATGCGGACGCGGATGTGGAATCTTCCAAATCTGCGTTGACAGTGGCACAGACGGCTTATGATACGGCAAGTAAAAAGTTTAAGGCTGGGGCTGTGGCGCGCGCGGATGTGTTAAAGGCGGAAACGACTTTGGCGGGTGCAAAATTAGCCCTTGAACGATCAAAGAATAATCGTGAAATTACCAAGGGAACTTTACTTACTAAACTTTCTTTTCCGGCGGATGGTGATATAAAAATTGCGGATATGTCGTCAACGTTCGGAACCGAAGCGGAAAATGAAAACATTGATGAATTGTTAAAGATTGCGCGTGAAAAACGTCCTGATTTGTTAAAGGCCGCGGCGAACAAGGATGCTGCTTGGCATCGGCGCAATAGCGCGTTTTTGAAAAATTTACCGTCTATTTCGGCTTCGGGGTCGATATCTTGGAATGATGATACTTTGTCGGGAACTTTTAGCCCCACGTCGAACAGGATAAATGGTTCTGTGGGTATTCGGGCATCTATGCCGATATTTGCGGGCTTTGCGAATATGTATGGCCTGCGTGCGGCCGAAGCGGATTATACGCGCGCAAAATATAATGAACAGCAAACAACAAATGCCGCAGAATTGGATGTTTTTACCGCATATAATAATTATAAGACTGCGCAAAAAGTTTTGGAACAGACCAAGGCATTGTTAAAGTCTGCAACCGAAACAGAAAGAGTGACAAGTGGTATGTACAAGGTTGGAAGGGCAACAATGCTTGATTGGCAGACTGCGCAATCTGAACTGGTGTCCGCGCAAAAGCAAAACAATGCGGCAAAGTACGATTTGTTTATCAAACGGGCGGCAGTGGCTTTGGCTATCGGGGATTTAAAATCTGAATTAGAAGGGGCAAAAGATGAATAAAAAAAGATGGTTTATTCGGCACAAATGGTGGTGTATTGCTGGGGCCGCTGTAATTGTTATGATTTACGCCTTTGTTGGGACGGCGTCCAAGGTTGCAAAGAAAGACTTCGTAACGGTGGATATTATGCGTGGAAATTTGTCTCAAACAGTAACCGCAACTGGTGAAATTCAACCTGTAAATACTGTAAATGTAGGGTCGCAGGTGTCCGGGACAATTTCAGATATTTTTGTAGATTATAATTCTACTGTGAAAAAAGGGGATAGACTTTTAGAAATTGAACCGTCTGTGTTAAAGGCATCTGTGGACGAAGCCGAAGCATCGCTTGAATCCGCTAAATCACAGTTAAATTTAGCAAAAAGTAATTATGAACGCGATAAATCTTTGTTTGATTCTGGTTATATTGCACGCGCAGAAATGGAACAATCTCAGGCAACATATGAACAGGCGTTGCAATCTGTAAAGCGAATGCAGTCGCAGTATGATAGAGCGGTCACAAACCTTGGGTACGCGACTATTGTTTCGCCTGTTGATGGAACGGTTATTTCGCGCAAGGTTGATAAAGGTCAAACAGTTGCGGCATCTTTCCAAACGCCGGATTTATTTGAAATTGCCGAAGATTTAACAAAAATGCAGATTGAAACTTCTGTGTCCGAAGCTGATATCGGGGTGATAAAGCAGGGGCAAAAAGTAACTTTTACTGTTGATGCGTATTCCGGACAGACTTTTGAGGGTTTTGTGCGTCAAGTTCGTCTTTCGCCAACAACCACATCAAACGTTGTGGTTTATACTGTGGTAATTGATGTGGATAATTCGGATTTGCGCCTTATGCCGGGTATGACGGCGTTTGTGACGATTATTGTAAATGCGGCGCATGATACGTGGAAGGTTCAAAATTCTGCACTGTTGTTGCGCAGTTTTGATGGTATAGTTGAAACGGCTGATGATAATGTTACACCGGCAAATCATTTAGCAATTAAACGTGGTTCTCGTGTTGTTCTTGTGCCATATACCAAAGGTTTGATAACGGCAACTGAAACGCAAGTAATCTCTGATGAAATTCAAGAAGGCGACAAAGTTATTATTGGATATATGGGGCAACAGAAAAAATCAAACACCAGTCGGAATAATAATCGGGGTGGTGGAATGATGGGGGGACCAGGTGGTGTACCTGGCGGTGGGCCAAGATAAGGGTTGTTCGTATGAAAAAGACACCGGTTATTTCATTAAAAAAAATTTGTAAAAGTTTTCCGCTTGAAATCGGGGGTGAGCAGCAAGTTCTGTTTGACAACACCTTTGATATTATGCCGGGTGAATTTGTTGCGATTATGGGACCTTCGGGGTCGGGTAAATCAACCTGTATGAATATAATTGGTGCTTTGGATACGCCGACTTCGGGTATTTATGAACTTTATGGAAAGGATATTACAACGCTTTTATCCGATGAATTGGCGAAAGTTCGTAATGAATACATTGGGTTTGTGTTTCAAAATTTTAATTTGTTGCCAAAACGTAATATCTTGGACAATGTGATGTTGCCCCTTATGTATCGCGGTTTACCTATGTCGGAAAGAATTAGTCGCGCACGTGAAATGTTAAAATTGGTTGATTTAGAAAAATTTGAAACATATTTACCTACACAACTTTCAGGCGGTATGAAGCAACGGGTTGCGATTGCGCGCGCACTGGCTGGTGATCCAAAGATTATACTTGCGGATGAGCCGACGGGTGCGCTTGATTCCAAAATGGGAAATGAAATTTTGCGATTTTTTAAAAAGTTGAATAATGATTTAGGAATCACAATTGTAATGATTACACATGAATTTGAAATAGCAAGTTATGCAAGCCGTGTGATTCATATCTATGATGGGCATATAACATACGATGGACCAATTCCAAAAAATGAATCAGTCTTGCTTAAATCCGAACAAAAGGCGCGCAAAAAATGACGTTTTATGATATTGCACATGAATCTTGGTTGTCGATTTCCGGAAATAAAATGCGGTCTTTTTTGACGGTACTTGGGATAGTAATTGGAATTATGGCGGTTGTGATAATGGTTGCTGTTGGTGAAACAGTGCAACAATCGATTACTGATCAGTTTTCTTCGCTTGGTACAAATACGATTATGATTCGTGCAGGTGCGGCGCAAAGTGCAGGGGTACGTTCTGGTAATCGTATGACATTGACACTGGATGATGTTGATTTTATTGCGCAATTGCCCGATGTAGCAGCAATTAGTCCAGTTGAAAACAGCAGTGCCCAGGTTGTCTATGGAAATAAAAATTGGTCAACATCTATGGTCGGTGTATATCCTGGATATGCAACGGTGCAGAATATAGAAATGGAATATGGTGTGTTTTTTGAAATGTCGGCTGTGCGAGGGGCATCTACGTATGCAGTGATTGGACCGGAAACGGCTGAAGAATTGGGCATGCCTAAAAATCCGGTGGGTGAAATTATTCGCGTGCGGAATACCCCAATGACGGTGATTGGTGTTACCAAGGCCAAAGGAAGTTCTGGCATGAGTTCCCAAGACGATATGGTAATAATTCCGATTACAACATTAAAGAAACGTCTTGCGGGTTCACGATTCCCAAATTCGGTGCAGATGATTTCACTTAAACTCTATCAAGATTCCGACAATAATATCGCGACCGATCAGATAACATCGGTCTTGCGCAATCGGCATAAATTGAAGGATGGTGCGGCGGACGATTTTCAAATAACCGATATGAAGCAAGTTATGGAAACTATGGAAACGGTCAGCAGTTATTTGACTCTGTTGCTGGTTGCGATTGCGGCGGTATCGTTGTTGGTCGGATCGATTGGAATTATGAATATGATGCTGGTGTCGGTTGCGGAACGTACGCGTGAAATTGGTATTCGCAAGGCGATTGGCGCACAAGAGGGAACAATCATTACGCAATTTTTGTCAGAATCAATAATGATTTCATTTATTGGGTCTATGTTTGGCTTGATACTGGGGGTTGGTTTGTCGCAGGGAATAGGGCGGTTTGTATTGGGCTATAACGTGCCGTTCAGTATTTGGCCGGTTGTCGTTTCAATTTCTGTCGCGGTGTTTGTCGGATTGGTATCTGGTGTTATGCCTGCGATAAAAGCCGCAAAACTAAATCCGATTGATAGTTTGAGGTATGAGTAGTTAGTGTTAGTGTAAGTGCGGGCGCAAATGCGCCCGTTGATTGATTATATTTTTTTATTTATTTGCTTTTCGTGCAGTATCTAGCTTTCGCATGTTCAAACGTCAGATTTTTTATAAGCTGATTACCATCCATAACAAGTGTATCCCCAGGGGATATAAAGGAAAGAATGTGGTCACGTTCGCGGGCTGCATTGTTTCCTTTATTATTTAAATAAAATTTCATGTAATAATCGTTTCCGTATGCATTTGTGGCCGCCACATATTTTCTTGGAGCATTATAGGAGGCTCCGCCCTGATCCAGTGTTCGTATAACATAGACGGTGTCCACACCTTTTGGGTAAGACAGTTCACAGTTGTAATCTGTTGTCCCATTTTGTTTGTTTTTACATCCGGTGAGTAATAGCATCAATATCAGCGCATAAAGTTTATTTTGTTTTTTCATCTTTTACCTTTTTATTTCATTCGGATAGTTTTAGTGTAATACGAAAAAAGTAATATGTCAAGCAATTTGAAAAAATGTATTCATACTTAAAACGGCGCGGTATACCGCGCCATTTTACTTACACTAATCACTACCCACTTACACTATCCACTTTTTTGCCCATTCGCGCAGGGCATCCGGTGAAAGACCGGTGTCAAGGCGGGCGCCGCGTTCAACGCGTGCGTCGGGCGCAAGTTTCTGCATATTTTTGCCGGCGTCGCCAATCGGACTGCCCCCGGATGTGGCGAACGGAACGATTGTCTTGCCCGCGAAATCATAGGATTCCATAAATGTGTCGATGATTGACGGTTCGCGATACCACCAGACCGGAAACCCAACAAAAATTGTTTCATATTTTGAAAGGTCTGGGATTTCCTTGGCGATTTTTGGGCGGCATGCGCGGTTGTTCATTTCTGTCGTTGTGCGACTTAATTTATTAGTCCAATCCAAGTCATCTGCGGTATATTTTTCCGTCGGCACTATTTCAAACAAATCTGCATCAATCGCCGCCGCCAAGTCCTCGGCCAGGCCGCGTGTCGTTTCAGTCGCACTAAAATATGCAACAAGTGGTTTTTTCTTCATAAGGTTCTCCTTTCTTTTTGTTTCTATGTGAATTATATAGTGCGCCCGCACCGAAATGCAAAAGGATTATATTCGGGGGTGTGCGGTAAGGAATTTTTGCGCCGACAGCAATAATGGACTTGGCAAATTATCAAGTGAAAACCATCGCCATTCGGCACATTTGGCGGGTTCCATTAGTTTCGGTGTCGCCTTAACACTGTCCGTACGATAGTGCAGGGTGATATAGTGCGCGTCTGGATAAATGTCATTTGTAACGCAAACAAATTGGAATTTTTCAGATGGAATTATTATGCCGGTTTCTTCGCGCAGTTCACGCGCGGCACAATCTGCGGGTTCTTCGTTAAATTCAAGTTTACCGCCCGGCGCCGCCCATGTGCCATACCCATGTGGGGAAAGCCGTAGCCCGAGCAACACCATCCCTGTTTTTGGATTAAAAACCCAACAACCGATACCAACGCGCGGAAATTTATTATTTACATTTTCCTGATTGTGGGTGGTATTTTTTTTCATGTGACAACTTCTTGGTAGTGATTATGACAAATGTGGTTACTTTGTCAATGTTTTTTTTAATGAAATAAAACTTGCGTTAGATAAAAAATAATATATAATCTATTAGCAATCGGGGCGTAGCTCAGTCTGGTAGAGTGCTTGCTTTGGGAGCAAGATGTCGTAGGTTCAAATCCTGTCGCCCCGACCAATTTAACGCCTTGATTTTTTCAAGGCTTTTTTACTTTTCATATAGTTAATGTAATGTCAAATTCACTAAAACCTTGTTTTTTATAAAATTGTTGAGCATTTTTATTTTTTGCACTGGCTACAACTTTTAAATTTTGAATATTTCTTTCCGCACAATATTTTTTGAAATTATCCACCAAGGCTTTTCCAATTCCTTGTTCTCTGGAACTACTATTAACAAACATATTATTTATTTCGCCATATTGTAGTAAAGAATAAGGGCATTTTTCACTGATAGAACCAGCCAAATAAGCAACAGGAACTTCATCTTTTAGAGCTATAATCACATAAGAATTCTTTATTAAATCCTCAAAATACTTTTCTCCCTCCTTCGACAAAGGCCAATCAGTAATTAAAGTTGGATCAAAGCACTCTTTTTCTAATTTAAACAATTCATGATTCAATTTTTGGATAGTTTTAGTATCATTCAATGTTGCTTTTCTTATTTGTATCATTTGATTTTTCCTTAAATTTTAACCTTATCATTTCGTTTTATTTGTAGCATAACTTGATAAAAATATCAAATTAAAATGATATCTATTAAAAATGAGGTATCATTTTCCTGATTTAGGAGGTGTCTGCCCGACCACGAAATTCAAAACCGCCATTAAGGGTGGTTTTTTTGTTTAGCTTTTAATACTTCTGTCGAATTTGAAACTTCACTTTTTTGGATGTGCTATTTTTTAGCCCATTCTCGGACTATTTTACAAGTTTTTTTAACAATTCAATCGGATTGTTCTTGGGTCCTCAGATAATTCTATGGATAGTATTACTTTTGGACAATACTGTTTATGACTAGTTTTATAACTTTTTTAATATCTATTGTTCCATTGGTTATGTACAAATGTTCATCCAGATTTGCAGCACCACTGGGCGGGCCACAATAACGAAATGCATCGGTGGAGTTGAATGATAATAATTTTTCTTAATTGTTTGTTTTAACTATTTGAATTTATAACATATTTTATTGCATAGTTTGCGATAACAAGACCGAATGTTCCGGTGACAGTTACAATGGACCCCATGTTTTTGTCGGGTGTTTTTTGTGGTGCAGGGTGTTCGGTGGAAAATACCACTGGGAAATCGCCCAAGCCTCGTTCGCGAACCTTTTTTCGAATTTGTCGTGCAAGTGGGCAGGCGACTGTTTTCGATAATTTTGTGATTTTAACCTGGGTCGGGTCAGTTTTGCGCGCTGCGCCCATTGATGATATGAACGGGATATTGTTTTGATTGCACCATTCATAAAGTGCCACCTTGGATCCGATTGTGTCTATGGCATCGATTACAAAGTCTGGCTGGACAGTAAGAATAGTGTTTTTATCGAAAAAAATGTCCAGTTCAGTGACGTTTATGTCTGGCGATATTGCGGCAATGTGTTCATGTGCTATCTTTGTTTTCTTATGCCCTAATGTGTTTTGTGTTGCAAACATTTGGCGGTTGATATTTGATTCTTCAATCCTATCGAAATCTACCAAAATTATGTGACCGACACCCGACCGGGCAAGGGCATCGATGGCAAACGAACCGACTGCGCCACAACCGACGACCATGACAGTTGCGCGTTGTAATTTTGCCAAATTTTCTTCGCCCATCAAAAGGCGGCATCGATGTAATCTGTCAGGCATAATTTATAACTCCGTTAAAATTTTTGTTAATTTGTTCGTTCAATTCGCGTGTGTCGCACCCCCGCAGTTTTGCAATTTCGTGCGTGGTGGTTGCCAAAATTTCTAGTTGGTGTGATGCATTATTACAATCGCTTTCAACCAAGATTTTGTCAAATGGTGCGATTGTTGTCGTGTTATTTATACGATTATCTTGAATTTTGTATGAAAAATATGTGTCGTATTCGGCAAGCCCAGTCATAATTTCCGCATTTCCGCTGAACGCGTGCGCGACAATCGGGGTATGGGGCCGGCGCGATTTGAATATATGCAAAACTTTGTCCCATGCGCCAACGCAGTGCAGGTGTATCGGGCGGTCAAATTCAATAGCAATTTCGATTTGTCGTGCAAAAACTTCAACCTGGCGTTCCATATTCGGGTGATATTTATCAATTCCGATTTCCCCAATCATAATCTGCGGATTCGACAACAGAATTTTGTGCATACGGTTCACCCAATCATCAGGTACGGAATCAATATGCCATGGGTGAATACCGATACAGATGTGTGTGCGGTCGTCCGCAATTGGGGTCAGTTCTTCCCAATCAGCCGTGTTTGTGGCGTTACAGATTTGCCCGATAATCGCATCATCTATCGGCGCGGAAAAAATATGACAATGTGCATCTGTATATTTCATGCCTTTTAATATAGTATGGCGCGCGCCACCTTGCAACAAAGTTTTTGTGTATTTATTCATGTTGCATTGAGGTCGTGAAATATGATAAAATATCCTGTGTTGTTTAAAGTGAGGTAAATATGCAAATCGGCTTTATCCCGGGAACCCGGCGTGAAAAAATTGGTGAAGTTATTAAACGGATTTATCGTAATACCGCACCACTGCTGGTGGGCGAGGCGATTTTGTTCGTGGTTGCCGGCATTTTAATGTTGGTTCGGCCTATTGAGTTCTTGTCGGTTCTGACATTCATAATTGGTGCGGCTTTGGTTGTGTTCGGGCTGTATCGTGTTAGTATGGTTTTCGTTTCAAATTTGGGGTTCAGCATTGGTACTTATGATGTGTTCTTTGGGCTGGTGACTTTGATTTTGGGTGTAGTGTTTTGTGTCTATCCGCATGATGCGGCGGTGGGCCTGATATATGTGTTTGCGGTTTTGTTCTTGTTGAATGCGTTGCGGATGCTGTTCTTTGCGATAAATATGTTGCGCATAGGGTTCGGGTATTATCGCGTGGATTTGATTGCTGCGGGAATTATGGTTGTGCTGTCGGTGTTGATGCTGATATTTCCGACGATTACGGGCGGATTCTTGGTTGTGTGTTTGGCGATATTCTTGTTGCTTTACGCGGCGATAGATGTTTATATGTTCCTTAAATTACTGAATTTACATCATCAGATACGGGCAGGGCGGAAAAAGGCTTAAAAATACCGCCCAAATGGGCGGTGTGGGTATTATTTGCTGTGGCAATGGCTGTAGTGGCGTTTGAAAAATTCCTCGCGTTGGCTTTTTGCATATTCGAAAAATCCTGCAAGTTCTGATGCACCAAGTACGTCTGATTCATGTTCATAAATGCAAACCTGATAATGAACGTGCTTAAATGTATTATTGATACTATCCAGCAATAGCCAAGAGTATCCGCTTTCTCTTCTTTTAAATAAAATGCTAGAATCAAATTGCTTGTACTTAGGGGATGTTGGAACTAAAAACCTGTTGGTTTGCATATGGCCAAAACCATAATCTTCAAGTAGGTTCATAACTTTTATTTCTAGTTTAGATTGGGTAGGTGTAATAGGTGCCGAAGTCTTTGTGGCGGGCGACCAAGATAAATCTTGAAACTCTTTGAATTTGGCAGGCAATTTTAATAATATAGGACTAAAGATTATTAGATTTCTTCTGTAATCATTTACATTTAACCAATTGATTTCGTTAAGTGTCTTGTATTCTGAACCAAGATGGTAGTGGCGGTCATAAATCGCGATTCCATCCTCAGCTTGTGCCACAAGAAAATCATCGATAGATCGTGTTGGCAAGTCATCTTTTTCTGTTTCGCCGAATATTGTAGAAAAATCGATATAGGGTCCAAAAACAAAATCTTTAACAGTATGAAGACTACTATTGATTAATGGGTATGGTTTATCCATTATGTTTACATCAATAAGGGGAAAATCGCCAAAGTAACCGCATGGTTTGCAGCCGTTTCTGTAAACATGGATTGTCGGAATTTCAAACGAATTTTGTGCCATCGGGGTTCCTTTTTTTTGATGATTCTCCAAATCCCCCCCCCAATCTGTGCGGTAAAGGTACCAATAATTATGCAAGAAAGCAAGAAAAATATATTGAAAAATTCATGGGGTTTGTGTATAATTGTTGCATGATGACTCAAAAAAGTTTCTTTTTCGTGCGCCATCACGCCCGTTTGGGTGTGCGGTATTAGCTATTTTTTCAAGAAAATCAGTGGGCGAATGCCCAATCAACCATATAATATAATAGAATAGGGGAAATAAAATGGATTTGAAACCAACAAAACCTTTATCAGGATTCATAGAATTATTGCCGGCCCAGCAACGGTGTTTTGACGAATGCGCCCGCCGGATGCAGGAAGTTTTAAGTTATGCCGGGTATTCGCGGCTTGATTTGCCGGCGATTGAACGGGCGGAGGTTTTGACCGACAAAGATAACTGGGACGAGATTGAAACGCAGATATTCTTGTTCCAAAAGGGCGATACGAAAATGGGGCTGCGGTATGACGGAACTGTCGGCCTTGCGCGATTTGTTGCAGGGCATATGAATGACCTGGCGTTTCCGTTTCGTGTGTATCAATTTGCGCGTAATTATCGTGGTGAACGGCCACAGCGCGGACGCTATCGCGAATTTTGGCAAATGGATATTGATGTTTTGGGAATTCAGAGTTTGTCAACAAACTATGACGCAGAAATTGTCGCGACACTTGCGCAGATGTATGAATCTATTTCTGATATTGTCGGGTCGGTAAAGATAAAGGTTGGCAATCGTCGTTTCTGGAATGCGATGTTTGAATACCTGGGGTTGACGGCGGAACAATCGCGCGCGGTTTTTATCTTGGTTGACAAAAAAGACAAGATTTCGGACTTTGTCGAAGGGCTGAGAGATACAGTTGGGGCGGATAAGGCAAATGAAATAAATTCAGTCTTTACCAATGGTTATCGGTCATTCTTGAACAAAACTGTGAACCTTGATGCCGCGATAAATGAAATGGATAATTTTATGAAATTGCTGCAGGTTATGGGTGTTAAAAATGCCGAAATCGATGTTTCGATTATGCGCGGTCATGCTTATTACACTGGAATCGTGTTTGAATTTTTCTCGGTCGATTATCCAGAATTGCCGGCGGTTGGTGGTGGTGGCCGGTACGAAGATTTGGTGTCCAAGTTTTCCAAGACCAAGATAGTCGGTGTTGGTGCATCAATTGGCGTGTCGCGCCTATTGGTTGCGCTTATGGAAATGGGCAAGATTGACTTGTCGCGGTGGGAAAGGCCGGTTGATGTCGCTATCCTTGTTATGGGCGATGATAACTTGCAATATGCACTGACGGTGGAAAGTGCTTTGCGGGCGGCAAAAATACCGTCTGTTGCGTATTTAGATACGGATAAAAAATTCAAAAATCAAATCGAATACGCTGATAAAATTATGGCTAAATACAGTATGATAATCGGCGAAGATGAAGTTAAAAATAAGCAGGTGTCGGTAAAAGATATGGCGACGGGTGAACAGAAAACCCTGTCGGTTGCGGACGCGATTAAATTGGTGGCTGGGGGTGCAAAAAAATGATAATTGACCAGAAGTTATTGGATATAAAAAGACGTGCCACTGATATTCAGACCCAAATGAATTCGGGGGATGTTTCGGGCGCAGAATTAACGAAATTGTCCAAAGAATATTCTCATGTGGCGGAAATTTTGCCATTGGTTGATGAGTATTATTCGGTAAAGCAGGGCATAGCCGATGCAACTGAAATGCAACATGATCCAGAGTTGCGTGATATTGCTGTTGAACAGTTGGAAAATCTTAAACACACCTTACCTGATATAGAAAAACGGTTACAAATTGCCTTGCTTCCGCGGGATGATGCGGACGATAATAGTGCAATTATGGAAATTCGTGCGGGGGTTGGGGGCGAAGAATCCGCGCTCTTTGCGGGTGATTTATTTAACCAATATAAATCCTATGCGCTGCGGCATGGCTGGAAAATTGAAATTATCGAAGAAAACGCGACTTCGTTAAAAGGATACAAGGAAATCATATTCAAAATTGATGGCGATGGGGTTTATGCTCGCATGAAATTCGAATCCGGTATTCATCGCGTGCAACGCGTTCCGGAAACAGAGGCGGGCGGTCGTATTCACACGAGTGCTGTTTCGGTTGCCGTTATGCCCGAGGCGGCTGATATTGATGTGGCTATCGAAGAAAAGGATATTCGTATCGATGTTTTTCGTGCGTCGGGCGCAGGTGGACAGCACGTGAATAAAACTGACAGTGCAGTGCGTATTACGCATTTTCCTACGGGAATTGTGGTGACGTGTCAAAACGAGCGCAGTCAAATTCAAAATAAAGCAACCGCCATGGCGGTTTTACGATCTAAATTATATGAAAAACAACGTGCAGAGCAGGATGCGGCGCGCACATCTTCGCGGCGTAGTATGGTTGGTTCTGGGGATCGCAGCGAAAAAATTCGTACGTATAATTTTCCAGAACAGCGCGTGACCGATCATCGTATTAAGCTTACGCTTTATAAATTAGATGATATTTTAGCGGGGGGCGAAGGGCTTGATGAAATGATTGATGCATTGATTGCGGCCGACCAGTTGGAGCGACTTGCTGCGATTGAATAAAAACAAATTGGGGTAGTGATACATAAAAAGCGCATAATATATATTATGTATAGTTTTGTGTGTTGTGGGGTACATTAAAATATAAAACTATATATTTGTGTGGTTGTTTGGTTTCGGTCGTTTTTGGGTTTGTGCGATTGTTTTTGTTAACCAATTATTTATTATTGGGTTTTGCGATTATTTTATGTGTGCCAAATTGGTTTTGTTAGTTCGTTTTTGTGGCAACATTTGTTTGTAAAAATTAATATCAAAGTTTTTGTGTTTGGTGTTACGATTTTTTATGTTGATGAAAGGTGTGCTATGTGCCGATGTATATAATACGCATGCTAAATGGATTTTGTTGAAAAACGCCCTATCCTGCTCTCGAAAAATCAAAAAATGGCGGATTTCTGCGGGTTTGTGGCGTTTTTTTGGTGTAAAAGTGCGTTTTTAGAGTATTTTTTGACAAAAATTAGAAATTTGTATAGGTTTCAACTATAAAAATGGGCTTGCAATAAAATATGGGGGTGGGTCCCATAAAAAAATACCGCCTTTTTGGGCGGTGTGATGTTTATTTTGATTTGTTTAATAAATTTTCAAGATATTTGATTGCGCCGGTGATTTTATAGTCGTTTTGATACGGAAGTTGTGGCGCTATATCTATGCCCATTAATTGTTCAAGGTTTTGAGCCCTTTCGGGTGATGACATATTACGGCATCCAGTTAGATCAAATACAGCCTGCATATAGGGTATTTGATCGTCGGGTACAAAATGAATTTTATTATAAACATTAATAGGCTGTTCGGGTACGTATTGCGTGATTGTTATGTGGTAGTAATTTCTAGAATATTTCGCCGATGCACCCCCATGAAGCCGTGGACTTTCGTGGTTAATTTCATATATCGGCGTGTGGCTATTGGTATACCCTTTATCCAGTGGTAAGGCGCGGACAGTTAAACCAGGACTCCAACCGCCAAATGTGTGTACCCAAGGCAAAGGTTTTAATTGTTCACATACTTTACACATTGTTTGTAATAGTTTTAGGAATAACAACTTCTCGGTCTGTTCACGTTCGGCATTTTCGCGTTCCCATTGTTTTTCTTTTGCCTTTGCCTGGTCGCGATGTTGCTTACGTAGATTCACCCAATGACCCACAAAACCGAGAAGTCCCAAAAGATTATTTGACGATTGATGGACAGTCACCATTCGTGTACCTTTTACTTTGCCGAGGCTTGCTTAAACAATTCTTCGGGTTTGACCGATTTTTCTTTTTGTTTTACATGGGTCAGCATTTCATCCAACGCCTTGCGTTCAAACAGCATGCCACGCAACATGGTCAGAGCATTTGGATTTTTGTTGTAAAATTCGAAAACTTGTTTCGGATCTGGATAGCGTGATGCTTCGGCCCAAATTGCCTGTTGTAAATCGTCACGTGAAACTTCCACCTTGTTTTGTGTGCCCCACTCTGCCAGTATCAGTCCTAATTTAACACGGCGTTCAGCTTCCTTGCGTTCTTTTTTTTCGTCGAATTTGCAATCGCCATCACATTTGCCGTCACAATGCGCATGGTGGTGTTCGTGTTCGCTTTTTGCCATCTGTAATTCTTGTTCAATAAGTGTTTCTGGCAAAACAAGTTTTACTTTGTCCGCCAAAATATCCAATAGTTCGTTGCGCATCTCCGATTGTGCCGCCTGGGTATATTGGTCATTCAAAATATCACGAATGTGTTCGCGCAGTTTTTCAACAGATTCTTGACCGATTTCCTTTGCAAAATCATCGTTTAGTTCCGGCAAGATATGTTTTCTAACCTCGTGCAATTTTATTGCAAATCGTGCAGGCTTGCCCGCTAAGTTATCCGCGTGATAATCTTTGGGGAATTTTACATTTACATCAAATTCGTCGCCGGCGTGGTGACCGATAATTTGATCTTCAAATCCCGGGATAAATGCCCCAGAGCCCAAGACCAAATGATGCATTTTCGCCGCGCCACCTTCGAACGGTTTGTCGTCTATATATCCTGTAAAGTCAATAACTGCGGTGTCGCCGTTTTGTGCTTTATAATTTTCAGGTTGTTTTTCTGCAACACTGCGCGCACGACGTAGGTTTTCAATCGCGATTTCAACTTCGCTTTCTGGTAATTTAGTTACTTTTTTTGTAACCGTAATTTTTTCTAAATCGATTGCCGGTAATGTCGGCAAAATATCAAACTCCAATGTGTATTCGGCGTCCGATCCGATTTCCCATTTGCCAAGGTCGGCACGCGGTGCGCCCGCAAGGCGAATTTTTTTGTCGCTGGCGTATTTTTCC
Source organism: Alphaproteobacteria bacterium (assembly GCA_017962125.1). GTDB lineage: Bacteria > Pseudomonadota > Alphaproteobacteria > Rs-D84 > Rs-D84 > Enterousia. The sequence goes on along the minus strand of JAGCVZ010000011.1, from coordinate 109,631 downwards.
AAATCCGCGTTCATCAGTTTATCAACTGCATCCGCCATCGCAGATGCGTTATATTTTTGGCGCAGGACAGTTAATGGGACATGCCCTTTGCGAAAGCCCGGCATTTTTGTGTCAGCACCGTACTTTTCGAGGATTTTATCGGCCGCAGACTGTAATTCATCGGCGGTAAGCACGCCAGTTACAGAATAATGTAAATCTTTGATTTTGTCTTTTTTAATCATAATAATTTCCTTTGAGTGAATGTTCCGCGCAAGTATACACGCTTTTTTTCATAAATTCAACTTTATTATGATGTATTTTTTCCTTAGTGGGTTAAATTGACCATTTCGAACCAAAGTTCGATATATGGGGTGCGTAAATTTACATAGTTAGAGATTTCTTTTTTGTTTATGTGATAGAATCATTTATTTGTTGCTGTCAACAAGAAAAACCGCCCGAAGGCGGTTTTTGTGCTAACAACTAACACTGTGTCATTAACGTTTGACGAACTGTGTTGAACGACGTGCCTTGCGGAAGCCGTAGTGTTTACGTTCTACAACACGGCTGTCGCGCGTCAAGAATCCTGCAGCCTTTAACGCCGCGCGTAAATCCGGTTCGGACTTTTCCAATGCCTTGGAAATACCGTGTTTTACCGCGCCCGCCTGACCCGAAAGTCCACCACCTATAACCATCACGAATACGTCGTATGCGCCTTCGCGTTTGGTGACCACAAACGGTTGGTTCAAAATCATCTGCAACACAGGACGACGGAAGTATTCCGCCATTGGGCGTTCGTTGATAACAATGTTGCCCTTGCCCGGAATCAAGTACACGCGTGCCACAGAATCTTTACGTTTTCCAGTGGCATAAATTGCGTTGTTTAATTTCGGTGTCGCAATCGTTGCATTTGTTTTCTTTGCAGCAACAGTTTTTGTTGTGGTTTTAGTTGCTGCTTTGGTTGTAGTTGTTTTTTTCGCCGGGGCCGCTTTCTTTGCCGTTGTCGCCTTGGCAGTTGTTTTCTTTGTTTCTGTTGCCATTATTCGCCCCTTTTGTTTTTACGATTCAATCCCGCAAAGTCAATCACAATTGGATTTTGTGCGGCATGTTTGTGTTCTGCGCCCGCATACACGTGCAGTTTCGTCAGACGTTTGTCCGCCAACGCAACCGCGGTACGACGACCCATCATGCGTTTGACGGCATTTTTGACGAGCTGTGTCGGCTTTTCAGCGCGCATCTGACCCAATGTGCGTTCCTTAATCCCGCCCGGATAAGTCGTATGCCAATAGAATTTTGTTTTGTCCGCCTTGGTCCCAGAAAGAGCCACTTTATCAGCGTTGATAATGATAACATGATCGCCGCAATCTATGTTCGGTGTCCATGTCGGTTTGTTTTTGCCACGCAAGATGTTTGCAACATATGCCGCCAAACGTCCCAGTGTGCAATCAGTCGCGTCAATCAGATACCATTTAGCATCCAATTCGCACTTTTTTAACGATTTTGTCGCCACCATTTTTGTTTTACCTTTGTTTTGTTAAAAGTTCGTGGCGTATTATTGCGCAAGCGCCCAGAAAAGTCAAGAAAAATCGTTATGGTATTATTATACCACAAAATATAAAAAACTTGATAACTCGCGATAAGTTTGGTAATCTTGGCGTTGTCGATTTATTCCAAAGGGGCGCGATATGGCATCGGATGATATAAAAAAAATAATTGAACGTGATGAAAAATGGCAACGCAAATGGGCGGAGACGCGTGTGTTTGTCCCGAAAAACGACGGGTCAAAGCCAAAATACTATAATTTGATTGAATTCCCCTTCCCGTCTGGGTCTGGGCTGCATGTCGGTCATATGTTGCCTTATACGGGTATGGATGTTATGGCGCGGTATAAGCGTATGCGGGGCTTTGATGTCCTTTTCCCGATTGGGTATGATTCTATGGGTATTTCGTCAGAAAAATATGCGACCAAGATTGGAAAGCATCCGCGGGATTCTGTTGCGGAACTGATTAAAATCTTTGAAAAAGATATTTCCATTATGGGACTTTCGTTTGATCCTGATTCCAAAATCGCAACATCAGATCCGGAATATATTAAATGGACACAGTGGATGTTTATTCAGTTCTGGCGGGCCGGATTAGCGTATAAGTCTGAATTGCCGATGAATTGGTGCCCGAATTGCAAAACGAACCTTACCAACGAAGAATTGGAAGACGGGTGCTGTGAACGCTGTCATGGGCCGGTTGAAAAGAAAATGAAACTGCAATGGAATCTGGCGATGACCAAATACGCCGATCGTTTGATTGATGACCTGAATTTGGTTGATTATCCCGAAAAGGTCAAAACTATGCAGATAAACTGGATTGGGCGTTCGTATGGTGCGGATGTCGATTTTCGGGTTGGCGATGATATTATGACGGTCTATACCACGCGCGTTGATACTATATTTGGGGTTACGTTCTGTGTTATTGCGCCGGAACATAAACTTGTTCAAAAATGGATTGACGAAGGGCGTATTGAAAATGTGGATGCGGTACGCGAATATATCGCAAGGGCTAAGGCGAAATCCGAAATTGAACGCACTGATGTTACCAAGGATAAAACCGGTGTAAAACTTGAAGGTGTGATGGCGACAAATCCGTTTAATGGTCGGGAAATTCCAATCTTTATATCGGACTATGTCTTGGCGGACTATGGCTTTGGCGCGATTATGGCGGTGCCGGCGCACGATTCGCGCGACTGGGACTTTGCCAAGAAATTCGGCCTTGAAATTATTCCTGTTTTGGCGGGTGGTGAACCCGACAAGGTATGGGAAGGTGACGGAACGCATATAAATTCGCAATTCCTTGACGGAATGGATAAAGAAACGGCCATCGCCGCCGCGATAAAGTATGGGGCTGAGCATGGCTTTGCGCGTGGGACCAAGAAATACAAACTGAAAGATTGGGGTTTTTCGCGACAAATGTATTGGGGCGAACCTATACCGATGGTGTATTGTGAAAAGTGTGGTTGGCAACCTGTGCCTGAATCCGAATTGCCGTTGTTGCAACCGTATATGGAAGATTACAAACCGACGGATACTGGCGAAAGCCCACTTGCGCGGGCAACTGATTGGATAAAGACAACCTGCCCCGTTTGTGGTGGGCTGGCGCAGCGTGAAACAGACACTATGCCACAGTGGGCTGGGTCTTCGTGGTATTTTATGCGTTACCTTGATCCGCATAATGATAAAGAGTTTTGTTCGCGGGCACAGTTGGACAAATGGATGCCGGTTGATCACTATAATGGGGGTATGGAACATACAACGCGGCATGTGCTTTATTCGCGTTTTTGGTATAAAGTTTTGGCAGATTTGGGCTATGTTCCGGGTGTAGAACCATATAAAAAGCGTACCAGTAACGGTCTTATTATGGGTGTGGACGGGCAAAAAATGTCAAAGTCACGCGGAAATGTTGTGCCTTCGTCCGATGTGGTGGCGCGTGTTGGCGCGGATGCGTGCCGGCTTGCCATACTTTACCTTGCGCCGTGGGAACAGAATAATATGAATTGGTCCGAAGATACTTTGCGCGGGGTTGAACGTTTCCTGCGTCGGGTAGAGGCGGCAAGTGATAATTTAACAAACGATGCGCCGACGGCGGAACAAGATGTTTTGATAAATCGCCTTGTTGCCGATGTGACCGAAAGATTGGACGGCATGAAGTTTAATACCGCGATTTCGGCTATGATGGAATTTTTGAACGCGTTTTCTGGTGGCAAAATGCCGCGGCGGGCGTATGAAGTGTTGATTCAGGTGTTAAATCCTTTTGCACCGCATTTGACCGAAGAAATGTGGGAAAAGTTGGGACACAAGGATATGTTAGTGTTCGAACCTTGGCCGACATTTGACGCGTCAAAATTGGTAAAAACCACGACCACATTTGCGATAACCATAAATGGCAAACGTGTTGGTGAATTTGTTGCGGATTTGAACGCGACCGATGCGGATTTGATTCAGATTGCGCGCGATACGGTCGCTCCGAAACTTGCAGGCGCAGAAATCATCAAAAACATCGTCGTGCCAAAGAAATTGGTGAATTTTGTGGTGAAGAAATAGTGATAAGTGTTAGTGGTTAGTGAAACCGCCCAAATGGGCGGTTTTTTACTTATACTACGATATTTTTTCAATTCTGCGGCGGCGTTTTTCGCAATCATCAAATGGGCTTTCAAGAAAGGCCTGGGCGCAAAGGAATGCCATTTCAATATCAATATCGTCCGCGCCAAGTGCCAAAACATTTATATCATCATGAAAACGGTCATCGCGGGCCTGGTCCGGTCTGTCGCAGCGTGATGCGCGGATATGACGATAACGGTTTGCCGCAATTTGAACGCCTGCGCCGGTGCCACAAACCAAAATTCCACGTGTTTCAGGTTCGTCCAACATTGCATCGGCAAGTGTTTTTGCAACATCCGGAAAATCCACCGGTGTATTCAAATCGTCAGTGCCTAAATTTACCATGTTATATCCCAATGCACTTAACATTTCAATAAGATAGAGTTTCAGCCCTACCCCGCGGTGGTCGGCGGCAATAAATACTTTTTTTATACTTTTATTCATATTTTTTATCCTTGGTGTCTTTGCGTTTTGCCAATTTACATTCAAGTCCTGTATTGGCGGTTATATTTAATGTTCGATATGACAAAGTGCCAATCATTTGCGCGTGACTAAATACATTTGCAATATCAACCGTTGCTGGACCGTTTAGTGTCCCATGCAAGAACAAGTTAGTGGCAAATATCTTGCCTTCAACAGTGCCACCACGTCCAATAACAACAGTATCCGCGGTAATATCGCCGACAACATGCCCGTGGATTTGTACGCTGTGGTCGGTTTTGATGTCGCCGGTTAATTTGCATCCCGCGCCAATTATGGTTGGGGAAGTCTTTTCATCTGCGTTTGTAAATGCCAACATTTTGTTTTATTCCTTTACGAATTTTTCAGGGTCAAATGGATCGCCCTTGTACCGTATTTCATAGTGCAAGTGTGGACCCGTTGACCGCCCCGAAGAGCCACCAAGTCCGACGATTGTTCCCGGTCGCACCCAATCCCCACGTGATACCGTTATCTTTGACAGATGCGCGTATAATGTCGTAAACCCAAGTCCATGGTCAATTTCAACAGTTGTGCCGTATCCAACGCGTTCGCCCGCCGATATAACGCGTCCCGGCGCAACCGCCATAAGTTCGGTGCCAATTTTACCGGCGAAATCAATACCTTTGTGTTGTTTTTGTTCGCCGTTAAATGGATCTTTGCGCCGACCGTACTTTGAGGTTATACGCACATCTTTGACCGGTGCACCAATTGGTAACGCCTTTTTTAATTTGTTAAGTCCATTCCAAAGGGCAATATTATCAGCCAATTTTTGATATTTTGTATCCAATTCTTTATCCATTTCAAGTGGATCAAATACCGCACCAACAAATTGATTTGAAAACCGATTCGCATTTTTTACAAGTATGCCTTCGGACAAGCCCAATGTGGCCAAAGTTCCATTTATATGACGTAATTCATTACGCAGCTCAGCCACTTTATCGCCCGCTAACTTTGATACCGCATCAACAATTTTGTTGTCTGCATCGACTATTTTTGCAACGGTTTCGAGAAGTTCAATATCGCGTTTTTTGATTTCAATGTTTTCCGCCAAAGTCAATTCGTATTCCACCGCCAAATCCGATACCTTGGTATATTCGGGGGCGTAATCTTCATCGGTAAACATTTCAGTCACACGTGTTTTAAGGAAGTCCAACTCGCCCCATGTTTTAAGGCGTTCATTGATAAGTGCTTCCTTTTGTTCGTTTGCCATTTTTGGGTCTTTGAGCAATTTGTCATCAATAACGTTTATGTTTTTAGTTAATTCATTGTATTTACCAAGATAATTTTGTAAATCAATCATATGATGGGCATATTTTTGCTTCATATTTTCTAACTGAATAGTTCGGGTTTGTAACATTGGCCGATGATATAAAAATACGTATGTTGACCATGCCGCCCATACAAAAAGACCGATTTTACCACAAAATTTAGTAAAACGCCAAAAACTACTTTGCTGAAAAGTGTAAACATTGCCACGTGGTATATCCATAACGGTAAATTCGCGCGGTGGAAAAATTCGCGTGATAAGGCGCCATATTGCCCTGAAAGGTGCGGTAATAAACGCCCAAAGAGATGTAAAATATCGTGTTATAAAATTTATCATAACAGGTACAGCATAGTGCAATATTCTTAAATAGTCAAGACATCACATTCGGGGGCCGGATATATTATCTTTGATGGTGCATCCGTCGCGTAAAACTTCATCGCAATTCATAGGCAATCCTGAAAAGATTGTTGTGTGCGATGCGCGCCCAACCCGGCAAGACAGCAAAACACGTTCAGCGGTGTTTTTATTACTGAATAATGGCAGGATTTTTATATCGCCACAGTGGTGGGACATTTCGGCAATAACCGGTGCGCATGCCGCGGCATCAACAATTGTTGCGAACATTCCGTTTGGGCGTGTTCGTGCAATGCAACGGCGCGTCCAAAGCCCAAGATTTGCATTATGGTGCGCGTTGTGTGTGGCGGGGGTGCCTTGGAAATAAGGTGGATTTGTGACGACCAAATCAAATGTCTTGTTCGTTTTCCATGATAATATATCGGCATTTATAAAATTAGCGGTTTTACCGTTTAATTCAAAATTTTGTTGCGCGGCGCACAGCATTTCAGATGAAATATCAATTGCGGTCATATCGATTCCATCCATGCGTGCCATAAGGCAAAGTGCAACTGCGCCCGTTCCTGTACCAACATCCAAAACCGTTTTTGGTTGCGTATCCACAAACGCGGCAAGCCAAACTGCGTCGGATGTTGGATTGTATGGTCCATGTTGCATTTTAACCCGACCACCCATTATGGTAAAAAAGCCTTGTTTTTTAGTCATATATGTATAATAATCGTTTAAAATTAAAAGGCAAGTTTATGTTTCAAGATACCATCGTTGTAAGCAGTGCCGTAAGCGCTTTTAATAATGCTGCTGTTGCGGCACCGGCGTTTTTCTGGAATGCTGTTTTATGTACACCATTGTTTGTTGCGGTATATCTGTTTGGACGATTTTATGGTAAGAAACTTGGACTCACAGGGTTTGTAAACCCAGAACGCATTGCTTTTTGGTCTATTGTTATGGTGATAGCGTGGGTTGTACTAATGGGTGGAAATTACGATGTTTTGCGTGATGGGGTGTCGCTTTTACCTTGGGTTACTGCGGGGATTTTGTTTGTGTCTTGTTTGTTTATTGGGACAAAGACACGCGCGATTCCTTTGCCGATATGGTATGGGAATGCGCACGCCAGTATACGTCGACGTTGGTGGGTGAATGTTGCCCTGTTCGCGCTTTTGATGATACCGGTTGGTTTTAGCGATACATCAAATTGGTGGGGGCCAATTTTGCAGATTGGGGCAATATGTTTTGGTCTTTTGATTGGGCGTTGGCGTGCGTGGCGATTGCGCAGTGTCCCATGTATGGTTGCAATTATGTTCGCTGTGACTTGTGCATTATTGATGCAACCAGAATTTTTCAGATTTGGGCAACTGGGTAATCTTACGCCTTTGCATCTTATTGGGATTTTGGTTACAGGCATATTGCTTGTTGCAGCCTTAGCGGTTGATATAGTTCCGGCTTGTGGTCGTATTCATCGTAGTGCCTATGTAAAATTGAAGTGGTTTGTTCGGTTTGGGGCGGCGTTGTGCATGGTTTTGTTCTTGCTTACCGAAGCTGTTCCGATTTTTGTTGCTACGGTTTTTATGGCGTTTGTTTTATTTGCGATGTCGATGTGGCATTCTTGTTCTATGGTTACAGGATTGTGTGATAAAATGGTTGGTCTTGCGGTTACAGTTTTTGGAATTTTGATAGAGGTGCCTACAATTACTGCGATGGGAATTTTTTGGATTTCTTTATTAAATTTGAATGAAAATCGGCCGGATGCTCGGTTTTTGTTATAATTTGTTATATTTATTGAATAACAAAATTTGCTTTTATAGATTACTATCCACAAGAAATATGGGGTAGAAACATGACAGAAATACATCCAAGTGCGGTTATACAGCCGGGTGCAAAAATTGGTGCGGATTGCAAAATAGGACCTTTTTGCATTGTTGGGCCTGATGTTGTTTTGGGTGATCGGGTTGAATTGGTGTCACATGTTGTATTGGGTGGCAAGACCAACATTGGTGACGATTCCATCATTTATCCTTTTGCGGTTCTTGGCGTAATGAGCCAGGATTTAAAATGGCAAGATGAATCCACTATGACGGGACTTCGTATCGGTAAACGTTGCAAGATTCGCGAATACGTGACAATTCATTCGGGAACGCCGGCATCAGACGGAACGGTTATCGGTGATGATTGCCAAATTATGGTGAATGCGCATGTGGGGCATGATTGCAAGGTGGGGAACAGTGTGGTTATGTCTAACCTGGTCCAGGTTGCCGGGCATGTTGAAATCGAAGATTATGCAATTTTGTCTGGTGGCGTGATGGTTTTACAGTTTGCGCGTATTGGACGTAATGCTTTTATTGGTGGAATGTCCGGGGTGCCGAACGATATATTACCGTATGCGATATATGATGGCCCACGTGCGACATATCGAACGATAAATCGTGTCGGATTGATGCGACATGGGTTTACTAATGAGGATATGCATGCGATTCATTCTGTTTATTCTGCGGTATTTCGTGAAACCGAAGGCACTGTGGCGGAACGCCTTAGCCGTGTACGCAAGGAAGTCAAGAATAACAAATACGCAATGGATGCTATTGATTTTATAGAAAATCGTTCAAAACGCGGAATTGGGACATCTGGGAATGCCGAATAAGAAAATCTTTATAATTGCGGGCGAAGTTTCAGGTGATGCGCTTGGTGCGCGTATAATGCGGCAAATGAATGGTACAGAATTTGTCGGTATAGGTGGCGCAGAAATGGCGGCTGCGGGGTTAAAGTCCATATTTCCAATGTCTGATTTGGCGGTTATGGGGATTATAGAGGTTTTGGAACATGTGCGGACTTTGACGGCGCGTATAAATCAGACGGTTGATGCAATTATTAAATATGCCCCCGATGTTGTTTTGACGATTGATTCGCCGGGTTTCGCGCGTTCTGTCATAAAAAAATTACGTAAAAGTGTTGCCGGCCAAGCGATGATTGCAAAAGGTTTGCGGTTTCATCATGTCGTCGCGCCCCAGGTTTGGGCATGGCGTCCAGGGCGCGCAAAAAAGTATGCAAAAATTTTTGATAAACTTTATGCGTTTTTTGATTTTGAAGTGCCCTATTTTACCAAATATGGATTGGATACGGTGGCGGTTGGACATCCGATTGCCGAAGGGTTAGTGGGTGCGAATTCGCCGGCGAAAGCAACAAAAGACAAAATTATAACCCTGGTTCCTGGAAGTCGCATCGGTGAAGTTAAACGTTTATTGCCGATATTTCGTGAATTTATTGAAAAAATTCCGAATGTAAATAATTATAAATTTGCAATTCCTGTGGTGGAAACAACCGCAAAGTATGTGAAATCTGTTGTGAAAAATTGGCCTGTTCCGGTGGAAATTGTGTCGGCGGCGGCGCGATATGATCTTTATCGGCGGACTTATATTGCGGTGGTGGCAAGTGGAACGGTATCCGCAGAACTTGCTATGTTGCATGTGCCGGCGATTATTGTTTATAAAATGAACCGGATAACAACATGGATTGGGCATTTGCTGATACGTGTTCGGTGGGTGTCGTTGGTGAATATCTTGCTGAATCGGGCGGTTTATCCTGAATTTTTGGGGGAACGGGCAACATCGGAAAATATCATACGTGCGTTTATGGAATTAACCAAATCGGATGCACGTGAAAAGGTTATTTCCGAATTGCGCGCTGCTGATGATATATGGGTGCGCCCCGATGGCGTGCCAAGCCGAATAATAGCAGAAAGTGTTAGTGGTTAGTGTTAGTATATTGGTGTTAGTGGGGGTCGGTGCATTGCACCGATTTTTTTATATGCCGATAGGTATTATGGATTTTCCATCGTTATCGGTTGGAATGTCACAATTATTGTCATTAGGATCAGGATAGGCTGAACCATTAAAAGGACAAACCTGATTTGTTGTGGAATTAACCGTTGCGATACACCAATCGTTAAAATGTAACGAAGTATCGTCGTCTGTATTTGTACCATGGTCGACATGATCGCAAGTACCAGGGTAAAAATGTTGACCGTTGTTTTGGGGTGCTGGGATTATAGGCATGCATTTTTCGCTCATTCCTGCTCTACTTCTGCGTCCGCCGTTTTCCCAACAAGAACACCCCCCCCATGCAGAGGTATCTATATAGGCATAATTCTTAGGACACATATTTTCAGAAAAGCCAGAATGCAATCCGTAATAGGAAGCACCAAATCCTGTTCCTTGATAAGCATCGAAAAGATCGTCAAAGTTTAATTCACAAGGTGAAGAATACCAATAATGATTTACAAACTGTGCCTCGATAAATTTTCCTTGCATATTCATGCATTGGGCTTGTAATGTGTCGATAATTTGATTGTAAACTTCGGTTGCCACACCGGTTGGGCGCAGACGACGATTTTTAAATTTATAGTTGGGATCATTCCACGGAATTTGGTCGATTCCGGAATCCAGTTTTGCCCAACCATATCCGTATGCGGCATGGGAATCGGTACCTGCGCCTATATAATTGTATTGCTTAAATGAATCCAGTTCTCTTTGGGCGATGACCGCATCTAGCCCCCCAAATACCGATTCAACTTTGTCAGCACAACTTGGAATATCTGCAACACGTTGTGCGCATTTGGATACATATCCTTCTTGTTGTATTCCGTATTCATCGTATGAATAAAGTGTGAACCAATCAAGTGCGGATATTTGCTTTATCTCTTCCTGGGGATCATCATGACGTGATATCAAATCATCAACTATACCTGGTTGAAAAAGGCCGCTGTTTACATAGTAAAAGTTTTCATAATTTGAACCACCAAAACTGTCAAAGCATTGTTGAACCACCGCACGACATGCCGCGGTTGTATCGGTGTCAGTTTGGTGTTCAACGTATTCAGCAATAATGTTTGTATCATCAAACATGTTATTGCAAGATTCAATATAATTGTTGCACATGTCCCGTGTTAAGGTAATTTTGTCCGGTAAAAGTGATATTTCTGATGTTCCATCAATAAGTTCTGACATTGCCGCCGTTATTGCTGTCTCACGGTCGGTATAACATTGTGATATTAAATCAAGACATCCGGTTTTAATCGTTTGAACCTTGTTCCTTTGGGCATAATATATATCAAGCAAGGCCTTGTCCAAGTATTCCGCCCATGCGGAATCCGCAATTTCGGTGCATTTATCCAAAGCATCGGTGGCAAATTTCTTGGTTTTATTTTCAAAGTTTCTTACAAATTCACGGTTATCTGGGTTTTGTGCCAACTTTTGTAATGCGGCATCGGTGCCACTGTCGAATTTAAGCATGTTTTGAAGTTCATAAAAATGCGCAATGCCAGTAATTGGCGCGCCGGTTGTAACATCAATAAATTCGCCGTTATCAAGACAGCGGTGATAATTTGAACCGCACACTTGTTCGCTAAGTATTGCGGATTCAACATTTGCAATACATGTTGCCATGTTATCAGAATTGTGTTTGTTACGGTTTTCAATTCGTGCAAGGTCCAACATAGCACTACTTTCACGGACAGCGGCACGTAAATCTTTTTGTTTGTTTTCAAGTGCGTTTTGAACAGTATTACAATCTTGTTCTATCGCCATAAGGTATGCGGTAACTGCGCGCTGTAATGATGCATTGTTACAATCGTCGGCAACAGCACTGCGGCATGACGGGTAAACTGCGTTGTAAAGTTCTGTGCCGTTATATGATGCAATAACCTGACTCGTGTCGGTAAGGCCAAACATATTTACCGTGTCGAATGATAAATTTATACTGTTCAAATCGGACATTTTTCCGCCAACGGTTGTGTCGCCCCCACGGATAGAGTTCATGATTGCGGTAAGTAAAGCCTTGGATGCCGATGTATCCGCGGTAAGTGCGTTTTCACCATCAGATGCCGTATGCATCGCCGTCGCTTGGGCAGCAGTAAGACCAACCGCATCAAGATTTTCTGTAAATTCTGTGATTTTGCTGTTTGTGTTGATTATATTTTGGCGGACAGACATTAAATCGTATATACGCGAACTGCACGAGCAGCGACGATAGTCGTCATTTTTTAACTGACAAAACTGGTCCATGCATTGAAAGTATGCCGATTTGCAACGCGCGTATTCTGCCCCTGTGCGGGTTTCCATAATATCGTTGCTTGGGGTGCCGGCAACGGTGGTTGTTGCGGTGCGTCCAACTTGAACCGTTCGACGTGGAGTCCGGGTGTTTGATGATTCGGTGCGGATGCGGACATTAGTGCCAATGCGTGGTGTATTATCAAGTCGAAGTGCCCCAGAACGTGCGGCGATATTTCGTGTAGAACGTGTTGCCTGATTTTGCGGGGTGGCGGTGCGTATGGCGGTTGTAGAACGAGCAGTTGTGCCAGTTGGACGTGTGTTCACCGACCCTTCGCGCACCGCAGAATATGCGGGCGCGCCATGAACAAGTCCAATAATTGCGCACAAAATCAGAATTTTATTCATCTCTGTATCAATTCTATCAAAAAACAAAAAAACGGTCAATGAAATAGTGTCTGGTGGTGGTGATTATTGCAAGGGTTTATGGCATATGAAATTATTTTGTAATTACGGATTTATTTCAAAATCTGATAACCACCTAGCCAACCAATACTTGCCACCATTTTCTTTATTTTCTTGTTGCAATGAGCGCAAAATTATTATATCATTGGTGCGCGCTGGGCATATGGCGGAACTGGTAGACGCGCTAGTTTCAGGTACTAGTGGGGCGACCCTTGGAAGTTCGAGTCTTCTTATGCCCACCAATGTTTAAGAGTTTTGGGGTTGTAGCTCAGTTGATAGAGCGCTACGTTCGCATCGTAGAGGTCGTGGGTTTGAGTCCCATCAGCTCCACCAAAATTTTGTTATCACGCGGCGCGAGATTGACGCCGCATGATTAAAAATCAAGAGTCCGGGGATATGGCGGAATGGTAGACGCTGAGGACTTAAAATCCTTTGGTTATTGCAACCGTGTGGGTTCAAGTCCCACTATCCCCACCAGGTTCGGATGAGTAGCTCAGTTGGTTAGAGCATCACGTTCACATCGTGGGGGTCGCTGGTTCGAGTCCAGTCTCATCCACCAAAAATTATTATCGCGCACATTTGTGCGCGATATTTGTTTTGTTTTATTTTCTATCTACCGTAATCCCATTGCGCGACAACATTCGTTCGCGGCGGTTTTCCAATCAGAAAACTGTTTCTCAGGATTACGCAAATCGCGCCAACCTTGCCACCCAGCACAATTTTTGCGTACGCCCGTTCCAGTGCATTTTACATATCGGCGCAACGAACATGTTTGATTTGAAAGTTTACCCATGTCAGTTGTGCATTTCACAACAACATTTTGATTTTTTGCATCGCCAGCGCCCAGTTCGCGCGAAGATAAAACCTGGTATGCGTGGGCAGAAATAACCGTTGATAATACAATGACAAAACCAAAGAGAATTTTTTTCATGTCTACCTCCTTTACCTTTCCTAAGGTCTATTTTATATAAAATTAGCAAGAAAGACAACAGGTTTTTTATCGGGCGCTCGCGGTTGACCAAGGAACATCATTCATAAACAACCAATACAGCGATTGACTGTCGCGGTCAGGATTACGGATAATTGGGCGCACGACATATATATCAACATCGCATGCATAACGATTTTCTTCTTCTTGGGTTTCGACCAAATCTTGATAAAACTTTTGCGCAAAATCCATTGCTTGGAGGTATGCGGCATCATCATCTTCGGCAACCGCCGAATCGCCCGCCCACATTAGCCACATGCCATAATTTACGACATCATCTTGACCTTCTATATCGTCGGCAGAGAGTAACAACAGTGGCTTCATATTTATTCCATTTGTGAACTCATCGGTTTCTGTGTTTGTCCAATCATAGAAATCACCAAGAATCCCCAGCACAAAGTGTAACGCGGCAAGTTCTTCGCCAACCTTGGCCAAACGTCCGGCATTGCGCATTGTTGAATGAAACAGCCAGTCGCGTACCCTGCCCGATTTTGCACCTTGGCGTGCGACCTTTGCGGCGTGATCAAGTGTTTTACCTCCGGTGTGTGCAGCCTTGTAACTTTTCGCCGTATTTTTTAATCCTTGCCATGCGCGACTTACCATATTGCCGGTGCGTGCTTTTTTGAAAGTTTTAAGTTCAGCAACATATTTTTTTACTTTTTTTAACTCGTTAAATTGTTTCACATATTCGGCGACATTTTTATCTGCTTTTGCCATTCCGGACATTGTTTTTTGTGTTTCTTCTATTTCCTTAAGTCCTGCTTTTTCCAGTTCATCAAGTTGTGTCAAACTAATATCTGCGGTGGTTGCAGGAGTAGATCCATTAAGAGCAGCCCGTTGTAATTGCGCAACTTCAGATGGGTCTTTGGTACCAACTTTATTTAATATGGTGTTTTTTTCTTGACGAAGTTTTTTTAATTTTTTTGCGTCTTCCGCGGTCCGTCGACCCTCGTCAATAGAAGTTATTTTTTCTATTTGACGATCAATCTTGGTTAATCGCTTTGCCTGTGATTGTGTCATTGTCCTTGCTGTATTTGTACCGGCTTGACCAAATTTCCACATATTATCGGCTTTTAGTTTGCGCGCTGCCGCCAATTCTTTTTCAAGTTTTTCGTATTGTTTTGAACCTTTGGTTGCTTTTGCCAAGGCTTTTTCAAGTTTATCGATATTTCTGATATATTTTCTCATATCATTTATATTATCGATTTCTTTGGTATATCGTGCGACTTTTAATGATGCACGAACGTATTCTTGAACTCTTTCCACTTTGACAAGGTTTTTCATGTTTTTGCCAATTTTGCCGATAATTCGCATTGCGCGTGCCATTTTTACGGCGCCTTCGGCGGCGGCGAAACCACCGAAACTGACGACCGTAAGTGCAATATCAAGTGCGATTTCTGCAAACGATATCCATCGCAAATTTATATCGCCGGCGATATAGTAATTATTGTTGTCGTCGTCATGTTTTGCGGTGTGTTCGCGCATGACCTTGTGCACCATAGAATTGCGCAGGCGTGCGTGCATTCCAGAACGTGTTGAACACATACCGTCCATATCGCGCGGGTATAAATCGTCGATATTATCATCAATATATTCCATGGAAACGGTATTGTTCTTATCGGGGCCAACCATGTCGCGCAGTGCACCGGATTGAACAACCATAATTCCGTACCATGCGGGGTCAGTATTTGTCCATGTTGCGGTTTCATCAAATTCGGAAACCGCAGGATTCGGGTCGGTTGTTGGTAATTCGGTCTTGGTGGCCAACATAAAACGTTGTTCCAAGACTTTTGGTTGTGTTTCATAATTGACGATAATTTGACGACCGTTTGGAAAATTATATTCAATAGGCAAAAAACGAATAGTTTCATTTTCATCGGCATCGATAATTTCGGGGCATGCCAAAACTTCGCCCAATGTTTCGGCGGATTGAATCGTGTCATATATCCATTGTTTGACTTCTGCCTCTGGGGCATCTTCGTCAATTTTATCCGCGTTGTCATAAAGCGCACTCATAAAGGCATTTCGCACACAGGTTGTATTTGCGGGTTGGTTAGTCGCCAATAATTCGGCGGTTTGTTCTATGCCACCACCCGCCGCAAACGCGGAAAGTGGGAGGAGGAGAGAAAGATAAATAATTAATATTTTCATGATAATTGACACCTATCATTTATCTGAAAGCTTTATGGCTTCGGTCACTTCTAGTTGGGTTTCAGAAACAAACTTTAAAATATAAATCCACCAAGAACGCTTAGAATCATGACATTTGGTTGCTATTTCGCTGGCATTAGTTTTAATTGTTGCTTTCATGTCATCTATTTGCTGTTGAGTATACTTTATTGCAAAAGCGTTGCTAACATATGTCCCGTTGCCATTAACTGTTGGTGATATTTCTTTTTCAGAAAAGAAATAGACATTTCTGTCAGAGTCACTAGTTCCCATATTACCACGATAACCCGAACAAAATTCGCCAGATAATACGGGACTCAAAATTTGATTCAAATATCCTGTTGTGGAAGGACTCACTTGACATGGAGTAATGCACGATTGTAATAAACTAGTATTATTATTAGAGTTTGCACAATCGAAACTAGCCCTAGAATTCAAATCAACATCTGGAGTAATAAAACTACCTATTGGTGGGGTTGTGCCGTGTTTGGGGCGACATTGTATAACTGCGTATTTTACGTTACTTGGTGTTGAACCGTCTTTTTCGCACTGATGTGTTGTGGCGTTGAAATTTGGCTTTGTGGGTGGGCATTTGCACATGGTTTTAGTATAAGCGAATTCGGTAATAGCCAAATTGGATGTATCTGTGATTGGACATACGCATTTCTTTTTTGTTGTATCCCATGTTGAAATTCCGCGACAGTTGCAATCCGCCGAATCCATGAAATCAGATGGATAACATTCACATGTGGCCGGATCGCGATGGTCCGCAATTTTGGGACACGTTGAGTCGTCGTCATCATCGTCGTCTCTCCTACCGGCGTTCGGATCGATACAGGCGTTTTGAGTTTGTTCATATTCCGGCTTGGTACATTTCCATTTTGCGTAATATACCTTGTCATCAGTATCAGTCGCCGCAATGGTTTGAGTTTTGCTGCACCCGCTATACGTATCGGTTGCGGTATCGTAACCGGTACACCATTCGACGAAAGTACTAAGGTCGCGGGCGGGAATACAGGTAATGTTTGCCCCCTTGCCGGTTTCGTATTTTTCGGGGGTGCATTTTGTGTTGCTGCCGAAAGTGATGTATGTAATGCTGTGTTCTCGCAATTTTTTGCACCCTTCGTCATCGGGGCGACGTTCACAATATTTTTCAAAATTTTGCTTTTTTAGACGATCGAAAAATGCCTCGTCTTCGCCAAGGAAATTTGGTTTTTTGTATGGTTCCATATTCTTGTACGGTTCATATCCCGCAGTTGTGTTAGCAATTCGATCTGTGAAAGATATGTCCGCAATCGTTTTTGGAAAATTTGTCGCCTGGACACCGGGTGTCGGGGTTGTTATTGATTGCAATCGTTCCAATTCCGCCGTTCGGTCGGCGATTGCCGCCTGTTCCGCGGTTAGTTTTTGTGCAAACGGATTTGAAATTTTGGCTGTTGTAGTTTGTGTCGTCGAATTTGGCAAGTTCACCGCGGACACATTGCCGTATGTTTTTTGAAATTTATCAAATGCGGAATCAATATATCCGCCACAAGATGTCGCAAAATTATGCCCCGGCAACTGTGATAGTTGAACCATTATTGTCGGACGGACATCGGCGATTCGCAAACCCGAACAATAATTATGTTCCGCGCAATACGATGTGACCAAATTTTCCACCACACGACTGCAATCGCCAGTATTCAAATCAGCGCCAGTTGCGTAAATCGGTTTTGGAAAGTTTTGATTGTATGGGCTGTTTTTATTCCAAAAAGGATTGGAAGAATAACCTTTTACCGACTGAATTTCGCCATAATTTGACAATACCGCCGGTGCCGTTCCAACTGCATACGCGCATGCACCGGCACATAGTGTCGTGACCCACAGCGTAAACAAACAATTGGTTTTTTTCATTCTCTGTCCAACTTTATGTGCCCATTATAACAAAAACGTAATTATAATCAAAGACAAAATTCCACCAATTATGAAGAAAGGTGCAAAAGGAATA
This sequence comes from Alphaproteobacteria bacterium, assembly GCA_017962125.1. Taxonomy (GTDB): domain Bacteria; phylum Pseudomonadota; class Alphaproteobacteria; order Rs-D84; family Rs-D84; genus Enterousia. Next base: position 91,759 of record JAGCVZ010000011.1, on the reverse strand, counting down.
AAATTCTGTTTTTTGTTGTATGCCCATATTGCACCGAATATACACGCCAAGGCCAATGAAATCGCAAGTCCCGTCGGGCCACACCAAAGTCCGCCAACACTGATAAGTTTAATGTCTCCCATACCAATAGGACTTTCGGATTTTGGGTTTTTATGGGTTAAAATCTTGTCATAAATTATTCCAATTGTTGCGGATAGTATATAACCAAAAGCCATGCCAAGCGCGCCCGATTCGATTCTGGTTGGCCATGGAAAAAATGTCGTTATGACGATACCTATTATTAATAATGGGAATAAATATCCGTCTGGAATAATTCGCCGGCGCATATCTGTTTTTGCAATTTTGTACCCAAGCCACAGCGCCATAAGAATTAAAACGGAAAAAAATGACCAAAATATGTATAAAAACATTATTTCCTCCTTGCGTTTCGAATCGGTTTTGTGTTACTATATCTTATCATAAATAGATACAGGGTTAAAACGAAATGAGTAAAGCTTGGGATAGCAATATATTAAAAAAACTGAAATCTTTGGTGGGCAAGGGTTTGTCTACTTCGGAAATCGGTAAAAAGTTGGGGCTTTCAAAGAACGCGGTTGTTGGAAAGTTGCATCGTATGGGTTGGAATGCTGGGGCAACTGATTCGGGTGTTGCCGCGAAAAAGCCTGTGCAAAAGACTGAAACGAGAAAGGCAAAGGTGTCCCCCAAAAAGGTTGAAAAGAAATCTGTGGGCGCAAGTGCGGCCAAGAAGCCGGCGGCTCCTTTGAAGCCGGTAAAGGCAAAAGTGGTTGCACCTAAAGAGAAACCTGTTGCGAATCCGGTGCGTAAACAGACCGGGGGGCATGCGATTGCCGGTAAAAAGGGTGTTTCTTTGCACCAGCGTATGGTCGAACATGCATTAGAGATGGCAAATCTTAAGCCAAATCAGTGTCGGTGGCCAATTGGGGATCCGGATTCTGAAAATTTCCATTTTTGTGGTCATACTGTTTTTGTCGGTAAACCGTATTGTTATGAGCATTGTAAACAGGCTTATCAGTTTACGGCGCCGAAAAAGAAATAGTTTTTTGGGGGATATGCAACAATGCCAGGAGAGAAAATAATGTTTCAAAATTTACGTCTTGCCGAATATGATATTGTCGGAAATTTGTTGCGCGCCTGGTATGATAGTGACAACAAATTGGTGTTCGTTGTTGATGAAACTATTGATGACTATAAACCTAATGTTTTATTGGTTGTACGGCCGAATGGGACACGTCGCTGGGACGATTTGTTGCAGAATGTTTATGATGTGGATTTAGAGGTTGTGCGGCCTCGGCGTGATAATAAATATCAAAAGCTTGATGTAGAATATGGTGGAATAGATGTTTATGAAAATTTGATTGATGCATACGAAGCGGGTGGCGATATAGAGGCGGCTTTGGCGGATTTAGTTGATTTTCGTGATGCTGCTGTAAGGCGGGCGGCAACTGTGCGCTTGACCGACACCCAAGATGAGATAGAAAAAGCAAAAATTACTGCAAAAAAGGCTGAGCATACAATAAAAAGTTTAAAAGATCGTATACATAATTTGCAAAAAAGGCTTGAACGTCAGAAATCTTATGTCGGGCGCGAACCGACCAAGCAATCAGCGTCAAGAATTTTGCGCGTTGAGGCGCAGATTGAATCAACAGATGAAAAATTAGTTAGGGCTGAGAAGCGTCTTGAAAAAGCAAGACGGCGTGTTGAAATAGCAAGAGAAGAAGAAAAGTCTATTTTGGCTTTGCTTGCATTGCAGCGTCCATCTGTTGGTATTCCAATAAAGCATAAAATCATCGATGCCAAGGCAAAAAAATCGGATGTCGCAAAAATGTCTGTGACTGATATTGCGCCGGAAACCGAACAAGAAAACAACCAAGAACCACAGGAATCAAAAATGCCAGATAATTCAGAAGAAGTGAAACCACTGTTGGACAAAGATCCGGAAATTTTGGATGAAGAAATAGCGTTCAAACCTGTTGAATTTGCCGATATTAAGCCGGCGCAAACTATGGAATCTAAGCGTCCCTTGTCTCCGTTTGATATTGCAAGTGATGAACCAAAACCCGAAGAAGTTCATGACGAAGGCGACAAAAATGATGCGGCTTTTGGTTTCCCTGACGCGACTAATGATGATATAAACGATGATTCTGACGATGCTTTGCCACATACGGATATCGATACAGATGATGGAGATAAAGTTGAAGATAAAACGATAGAAACATCGCAACTTGAATCAAGTGATAAGAGGACTGATTCTAATATGGATGATATGGCGAAGTCTGAATTCGAAAATAATTTCCGTCATGACGATTTTAATGATTATGTCAAGGACGAAGAGCCGAAGGAAACAGTCATTGATGAAGTAAAGTCTGTAGATAAACCTGTGCCGACTGATGTTGACACGACGGAACGGATAAGTACTGCGCAGTATGATAATACCGGTATAAACACACCAAAACGTCCGTTTTCGCCAATGGAGGCCTCAAGACCTGCGGTTGATGTGGAAACAAGACCGGTGTCACCAATACAAAGTTATGAAAAACCAAGGGCTGTGGGTGTTGCTGAGAAGCGTTCGGGTTTTGCGTATTATATTTTGTTGATTTTATTGATTGTGCTTTCGATTTTCACTCTGTGGTTGTATCAGAAAAAGAATGGCGGAACAGTGCCGGTTGTTGAACCGATTGTTGAGCCGGTGCCCCCGATTGAACCAGAGCCAGTGCAACCGATTGAACCAGAACCGGTGCCCCCGATTGAACCAGAGCCGGTGCAACCGATTGAACCGGAACCGGTGCCCCCGATTGAACCAGAGCCAGTGCAACCGGTTGATGAACCTGTGAGTTTAGACGATAAACCAATAGAAGTGCGATATCCTAGTGATGATGTTGTGCGTGGGGCTGAACCTGATGAGCCTTTGGTTGAATCAGAAGATGATGTTTTGTCGCGCAAGCAAGCTTATGGTGTTTCGCGTGATGACAAACAGGTGTTTTCAAATGCACCCCGTGTTACCGCTGTAACTGCTCCGGATGTCATTTTTGAAGACGAAGTTGTTTCGGTACCGATGGGTGACACATATGTAGATACTGTTGTTGGTTATGATAATCCGGCAAATGTAGAATATGTTCAGGATTATTACGTCGAACAGCCACAATATATTCCGGCACCACAACCACAGTATGTGCAAGAAGAATATAATAATTACTATGTTGAAGAGCCAGAGCCTGAGACAAAGCGTAATTTGACTATTCATGATGGCGGACAGTATAGTGTGTCCGAGACGGTTGAATTTATTCCTGATTAAACCAAGATTTGGTTTAACATAAAAATATCACACAAAAATGTGTGATATCTTTTTAATACTTGTAAGGAGATTATTGTTTTTCAATTATAACCATTGCTGCAGAAAAATTATCCTGATCGGTGATAGATAGGTGTACCGTTGCAGTCATTCCTGCTAGTTCTTTAAGGGCGTTTCGTGCACCCCCTGCAATCATTATTTCGGGATGTCCATTATCATCGTGCACAACCGATATGTCAGAAAAAGCGATATCTTCGCCAAATCCTGTGCCAAGTGCTTTTAAGCAGGCCTCCCTTGCGGCCCAAAAATTCGCTAAGTGCTTTTCTGCATTTGCATTATCAGCATCCGCATATTCAAGTTCTTTTTTTGTAAAGATGCGTTGTTTTTTAAAAGCGGACCAATCAAGAAAGCGTCCTGATTCGACCAAATCAATGCCGATACCAACAATCATAAGGTTTCCTCCTTTCAGTTTAATTGTATTTTTGATATGTGAATATAGAAACTTTTTCCCGATTCGTGCAAGTGGAAATTTAGTAAGATTTAAGTTTATAAAAAATAGTTGATTTTTATAATTATTATATTATATAATGAATTTGAATCAAAGGAGATAAACATGAAAAAACATAATCTATTTATTGCATCTTTGGCGGTTGTTGCGGCGTTATTTGTTGGCTCGGCTGGGGCGGCACCGATTCGTGGTGGTGGGCATCATCATGCGCCGCGACCATTTGTAACGCATACGCATGGTGCACCAAGACATGGCGGGCATCACCATAATGTTGTTCAGGTTGTTACCCCTGTGCCGGTAGTGTCGCATCATCATCACCATCATCATCATGCCCGGGCGGGTAATATAATTCTTGCAACGGCACTGTTGATATCTGCTTTTATGTAAACAAAAACCGCCTTGGCGGTTTTTTTTGTCGCATAATTTATCTGTTTGCAAATTATGAATTTTTATATTACTATACCCCCTGTTGTCGGGGCGTAGCTCAGCCTGGTAGAGTACTTGCATGGGGTGCAAGGGGTCGCAGGTTCGATTCCTGTCGCCCCGACCATAAAATTCAAATCGGCACAAGGCCGATTTTAATTTTATCGTGGGTATAACGGTTCGATACATCGCAACGTAGTTGCCAAGGTTCGGAACAAGCGCACATAGTGCGCGCAGTGAAAGTAGCCCATAAAGATTTTATTCGGTTGTTGTTATGGCTACTGTTACTTTAACAATTCTGCAAGAAGGATACTCTTCTTTGCTTTTATTTTTACAATCCTCATCGCCTTTGCCTTCGGGATGTGTTTCTATTGTGGCGGTTGTTACAGTGATATTTTTTTTCAGATAATCCAGGACAACTTTGGCACGAACCTCTGATAATTTTTGATTGGTTTCAATTTTCCCATTGTATTCAAGTGGCAGTTCGCCGAATTTTTCTTTGTATTCTTTAACAAGCTGTTTTTTTGTTGCCGAGGACAGATCTTGGGGGTCGGTATAGCCTACGGCAGTAAGCGATATGTTTGATATTGTAGTATACTTATTTAACAAAGTCCCAATGTCTTGGGCGGCTTTGTTTAACGCTGTTTTACCTTCGGGACTTAACTGTATACTGCCGGAACTAAATGCTTGGTCAGATATATTAACCGTCTCTATTGTAACTTCGTGTGGTTTTTCTGGGGCAGGAGAGACTGGTATGGGTTCTTCTAATTGTTCTGGCTGTTCAGTTTCGTCTTGGGGTTCTATTTGTGGAGCTGTAAATATCTCTGGGTATTCTTTTTCAAGACGACTAGTGACAGTTTCAAACTGTTCTTTCAATTCTGTGTGTTCATGATTGCGGTTAATAAGGTAATTTCCCACAACACCAGTGGCGATACCACCGGCAGCAAGCAAGGCACCTGTTTTTAGATTTTTTGTGGTTCCTGTTTTTTGCGCGTTCCATGCCGCCGCATCTTCACCTTCGGGGTTCAACAACGCACGCGAAATCGATGTCTCTTTGCCACCTTTGATTTCTGCAGTTTGATATTGATATAGCCCAGATTGTGCACTGTCGTATAAAACTTCACTTTCTATCCCAGGGCGCAAGCCCAATGCCGCCTTGGTTTCTTTTAATTTATCCGCAATTTGTTTGTATTCTGTATAGTATTTTTGTAAATCCGCCGAAGGCAATTCAATATCTTCGTTACCATAATTATAGGTTTTCCCTTTATTATATTCGCACTTGAATGTATTGATGTATGCCGCCATATCTTGTTCTGCCGCTGCATCGGCCTTTTTCTCAGCCAACGCTTGCGCCGCCTGCATCGCGCCAAGTCCCGTCATAAGTGATGAACCCGCGGTTAATAATTTATTGGCATTACTTTGTTCGTTATCGTACTCGTTTCTATATGCATCTTCGGCTGCTTTACGCATGGCTTCGGTATCAACTTCTTGATGCTCTTCTGAATCACCGGCATCAACGCATTCGCCATTTGCGGTATTATCGGCATTGTTGCGTTTATACCCTGCCATACATTGGCATATACTGTAACCGTCTTTTTCAATGGTTTTGAGATGTGACGCAGAATCACATACGCATTTTTTCGTGGATTCATCATATCTTGTTCCACCAGTGTTTTGGCAAGCTTGTGATAGTATATCCACCCCTGTGGGAGTGTCGTGTATTTCTATATTTTCGTCCACAGGATTTTCATCTTTTGGTGTTTCTTTATATCCAGGAATTTCTTCAATTAGGATACATCCCTCAGATTTAAACAAAGGATTTTTATAATCATAGCCGGGTTTACAATTACAGAAATATCCTGATTCATCCGGTTGCATGTTCAATTTTTCCGAATCACAGTTGCACGAGTTGTTGTCACCCCACTTTCCCCCGCTCGGTGGACAACTGTTGGCCCTATCTATTGAACTTAGACTATATTCCCCAAAGCCGTATATTTTTGTTGTACTTCCGGCCTGAGACACGCCATCGGCCAATGTTGTACATCCACTCCACAACTTACTATAATATTTTTGGTTTGGATTACCTGTGCATAAACATTCGTTACCTTGTAATTTTGTGCCTTCAAGATGGTCGCATTTACATTGTCCGTTCTCCCACTTTCCCCGACTGCCTACGCATTGTTTTCGCGCGTATGACCATCCGTCCGTTTCTTCGGCGGTAAATACTTTTTCTATGTTCTGGTTGGTTGCACAAAAGATAACTCGTTGGCTATCCCCAATATGAGCCACCTGTATATTTGGACATTTCGATTTTGCAATAACATCACTTAATTTTTTGCCGCATTTATCATGTATTTCCCTCGTGGTATACAGTATCGTGTTAGCCGCAATAGGGTCACCCTGTAATTCGTCGCATTGCGTAGGCTTTAGACCATGATTAGACGGTAATTCACATTCAATGTCTCCACGATCTTTACAAGTAATAGTTAATTTAGTTGATGAGGCTGTACCATAAGAACAGCCGAAATTACCAGCGATAAAGTCACCCTTGTTCTTCAAACAGTCATCCTCTATTTTTTTGCATTCATTAAGACTTAATTTACAATAACTGTTTAATTCTTCACCCGTACCTGTCGTCGGATGTTTGTAAAGATATACAAATTCATAGCTTTCTTTTTTGGCGATAGGATAATTGTTAGAATAATCATCGCCTCCGTTTCCATCTTTAGCATAGAGATCTTTGATGCCATTTTTGCATGTTTTTATTTCATCATCTGTGAGCTTTTTCCATTGGGTGCCATTACAGATATAAATAAGCCCATCTTGTGGATTGTATGCCGTTGTGTTGCTTGGACATCCATCACCACCGCATTTTAGATATTTCGGAGTTGCAGATGAATAAAATTGGGACGGGATGAACTGATCTGTTTGCGTACCTTGGGGTATGACTGTTCCGCTGCATCCGGCAAAAGATTGCGTCGATATGCACACAGATAATACAAAAAATGCAATTTTTTTCATCTCTCCTTTAATCCCTTTCGCCCTATTCTATCAAATTTTGAATTTTTGGGCAAGTGGAAAGTGGTTAGTACTATCTGGAAACATCTCGCAATTATGGATTGATTCCAGAATTTACTAACCACCACCCACTTACACTAACACTGTCTTACATTTCTGCGGGGATTTTAAGTCCCATAAGATCCAATGTTTTGCCTAATACATCAACCGCAATTTTAATAAGACCAAGGCGCATGTTGCGCGTTTCCGCATCCACATCGTCGCGCAAAATTGGGCAGTTGTGATAAAATGTATTTACCAACTGGCATACATCATATGCATAGTTTGCGACCAAATCTGTGGCGCGTAAATCAAAAGCCGATTGTACTGTGCGATCAAAGTCCAAAAGTTCCATGACCAAATTTCTTTCGTCTGCGCCCATTGTGGTCATTTGCGGTGTGTCAAAATTTCCCGCACGGCGCAATACCGAATTTAATCGTACAGCGGTATATAGTATGTATGGACCGGTGCGCCCCTCAAACGAAGTGATTTGTGACGGTTCGAAAATATAATCGGATTTTACATCGTGCAACAGGTCGTTAAATTTAACCGCCGCTAATGCAATGATTTGAATTGTGTTTTCGTCCAACTTTTTATCAAATTCTGCAATGCGTGCATGAACAGCATCATTGGCGATGTCCAAAATATCATCCAATCCTGCGGCGTTACCATCACGCGTCTTGAACGGTTTGCCGTCTGCACCATTTACTGTTCCGTATCCGATGTGTTCAAATTTGTCGTATGGGTATATCCCAGACATATCCGCCACACGGAACAGTTGTTCAAAATGCAAACTCTGGCGCAAATCGGTGAAATAAATGATTTTATCCGGGTTATCAGTTTCCTTGCGACAATAAACGGCGGCCAAATCAGTAGAATCGTATGTATCCGCCCCACGTGAGTCGCGCCACATGTATGGTGGCATCGGCTTGTTATCAGAGTCGCGTTTAACATTTATTATTTCGGCGCCGTCATTTTTATAAATCATATTCTTGTTGCGTAATATCTTTTCAACGGGTTCCAGATATTTTGCGGCGTTTCTTTCGCCCAAATCATAATCGAACGGTAATATATTTAGCCGACTAACTGTTTTGTTCATTATTCGTAAAGATATTGCCAAGAACTTTTTATACAACGCAAAATAACCTGGGTGACCCGCTTGAAATTTTGCCTTGATTTCTTGGGCATGCAATTGAAATTCAGGGTTTTCTTTGGCGAATGCTGATGCCGCTGGATAATAAGTGTTTAATTCTTGTTCATCAATTTCGTAATCTATGGGTGTATTTGGGTCAAAATCGTCCCGAAAATATGGCAATTCTGGGTGTAGGCGTTCAATCCATGCAATAACCAATCCCATCGGTTTACCCCAATCGCCGATATGATTCCATGAAAATGTTTTGTGCCCCAAAGACCGCGCAATACGGTTAAATGTGTCGCCAACAATTGATGTGCGCAGGTGCCCAATATGCAACGATTTTGCAACATTATATGCGCCATAGTCCATATCAATTGTCATTGGCTTTGCGGCGCGTGTTATTTCGGCCGCGGTTTGTGCCGCGTTCCACAGAAAATCGTCCTTGATTTTCAGGTTGATAAATCCCGGCCCTGCGATTGATGTGTCGGATACGAAATCCAATTCGCGGATTTTAGGTAAAAGTTCGGTCGCAATTTCGCGTGGATTTTTACCCGCCGATTTCGCCATTACCATTGCGGCGTTTGTAGAAAAGTCGCCAAAATCGCGGTTGCGTGGAACTTCTAACTTTGCTGCAAAACCTAATTTTTCATTTAATTTATCAGATACATATTTATACAAATTCATTTTTTAACCCTTTTATTGAATTGGCAAAACCACCCGTACGCGCAGACCGCCAAGGTCGCTGTTTTCCAAGAATATGCGACCGCCATGGTTTTCAATTGCCGTCTGTGCGATGGAAAGCCCAAGCCCTGTTCCGCCGGTATCGGTGCCACGCGCATTGTCAAGGCGGACAAATGGCCGCATCGCATCGATTTTTTTATCATCCGGTATGCCTGGACCATCATCTTCGATTGTTACAATGGTTTCTTCTTTGGTATCGGTTTCTGTCATTTTAATAGTGCTTTTTGCATAACGTGCCGCGTTTTCAATAATGTTCCCAAAAGCCCGCGCAAGTGCCGTTGGACGACCATAAAATTGAACAGGAACTTCTGGAAATTCGGTTATAATTTTTTTGTTTGGTGCCGCATCGCGTGCAATCCGTATTAACATCGGAGGCATTTCCATTGGCTGTTCAATTTCTGGCATTTCCCCACGCGCAAATGACAAGTACCCATTTATCATTGTTGTCATGCGATCAATGTCAGTAAGTAGTGCACTTTTGTCAAAGTCCCCTGTTTCTATGGCGAGCCGCATACGTGTCAATGGCGATTTTAAATCGTGGCTAACCGCGTTTAGCATATCAGTACGTGTCCGATTGTATCGATCTAACCTATCCTTCATTGTTATCATGGCAGAGGCTGCTTCACGGATTTCTTTTGAGCCAGTTGGTTGAAACCCAGGTGCATCCAATCCACGACCGAAACGATTTGCCGCATGTGCAATGCGACGAATGCTGCGATTATGTAAAACTAAAAATGGCGCAGTTAAAGCGGATACAATCAAAATCGCCCCTATTAACCAGATGATAAAAACCTCTGTACTGGTTGAATAAATGCGATAAAGGCTTGTGCCAAAGGTTGCAATATCGCCTTTTGCGGTTGGAACATCGATAGTAATAAGCCGATGACCACGGTCAACATAAATTTCACTTTGGCGTTTTACGCGTTTTGAAAGTTCTTGGGCCAAAAGTCCAGCTTCGTGCGAATTGTTGTCGTTTTTTGTGTCGCGCTGAATGTCAGACGCTATTGTAACATTTATACCGATATCATGCGCCAAAGTTTCAGCCGTTTTTTTGTCCCCAGAATCAATAAAATTCATGATAGTCGCAATCTCAACCGAAAGTGTACGCGCAAGAGTCGCGTGAACGCGTGCCCAATGATTGCCGAAAAATACATTGGCAATTATGGTAAGCGCTAAGATTAACGGAACCAATACTAACAGAATTGTCCGCCAGAAAAAACCACGTGGAATCAGTCGCATGTTTGTCCCCCTTGGGTTCGGTCTTGGTTTGGACAGACTAATTTATAACCACGACCGCGTATGGTTATAATGTCCATGCCTAATGATACATTATTTATTTTCCCGCGCAAGCGTTTTGCAACCATTGGTTGGGCGGATACGATATTGCCAATGGGTGTTGTTAAACTTTTTAGTAATTTTTTCTCTTCCCCTGATAATTGTAATATGCGTGGTGTCCCTGTATTGTCCGTGATAAAAAATTCATCGTTTGTAAACAGTATTCCATCAACATTTGTTGGTAGTGGTTCTGGATTATAACGAAGCATATTTTTTATGCGCAGAATTAACTCTTGTAATTGAAAAGGTTTGTCTAAATAATCATTTGCCCCGTTTTTTAATCCTTCGATGGCGTTTTCAGCACCGCCCATTGCCGTTAGCATTATCGTTGGTGTGTTATTACCAGATGCACGCAATTTTTTTAAGAATGTTAAACCGTCGGTTCCTGTCATCATTCTATCCAAAATAATTGCATCGACAGATATACGATTAAGTATCTGTTCGGCACAACCAGCGCTTGGGGCGGTCAAGACATCAAATTCCGCGTTGCGCAGACCATGAGCCAGAGTTTGGCGCAATTTGTCATCATCGTCAATAATCAATAATACTTTATTCATAAAACCGCCGTGATACTTGTTATTTATCATAGCGGTTTTCTAGTTGGTTTTCAAGTGATTACAGCAAATTTACTGTCTCTGCATTGGCTCCACAGCGTATTCGCCAGGTTGAATGGTTTGAATCAGATTGTTTTTTTCATCATATGCGGCACGAAATTGCATGCCCCCGGTGGTAAATTCTGTTTTGAATAATGCATAGCCTGTTGCCCCGCCTGTGGTTCGCCCTTCGGTGCCAAGTGAATAATATCCGCCTAAAATACCATAGTCCAAATCAATGTAATCAAGATTTAACATCAATGATATGTTGCTAAAACCGTCGCTTGTCATGTTACACGTAAATTCACGGTTTGACAATATCGCTGATGAATTGTTCGGTATAACAAGGTCCATAATCGTTGGTTCGCATACGCGACTCATTCCGTTTATTAATAATTCATAAGTCATATTTATTGTGGCACGCGAAAGTCCCGTAGAAACATTTACTTGGGATATTGTGGCTTTTGGAATTTTTACAAGTGCATTAGCAATGCCTGCCCTTATTGGAAAAGATAGACCAGATTGTAAACAATCACGCGAAAATGGGTCGGCTTCGCATATGTAAAGCCGAGAATGTGCATTCATCATGAACATGTTGACAAGGCTGTTGAACAGAAATGTTCGTGTTATTTTGTCGTTTAGCCGTGTGCAACCAAAGTTCCGACAAATAATCATCGGTCGCGATGCGAACATCACCCCCGGGTGTGCTTGGGATTCCGTCTCCCGTGTGTCAACAATGTTTTGGTCATAGTTAAAGCCGTAATCTTCTTCCATAAATTCAAATTCAGGAACAAAATTCGGATCATCAGGGTATGCATAATACGATTGAACAGGTGTTTCGGTATAGACCGTTTGAAAACTTTCTTGGACATATTGATTTGCCCCAAACGCCATAGATGCCATAAATATACCAAAAACCGCCACCAGATTAAACTTTGATGTATTCATTTTTACCTTCCTTTTGTGACATTCTAAAACATTATTTATATTTGTGTCAAAGCAAAAATTTTTATTGAATTTTAATAATGGTTTGTTCTATAAATGATAAAAAAGAAAGGTGAATTATATGGTTGATATTATAATATCTGGGGAAATGGGAAAATTGCATGCTGTGTACCACAAGGCGGCGGATGATAACGCGCCACTGGCCGTGGTGTTGTCTGGAAATCCGCGGCAAAAGTGTCATATGAATGACCGGATTTCGTATGCGATGTTTCGCGCATTTATGGATATTGGATTTTCGGTTGTGCGGTTTAACTATCGTGGCGTCGGTGATTCCGAAGGTGCGCTGGGGACGACTGCGGACAATATGCTGGATATTGCAACGGTGATTGATTGGATTCAAAATCATAATGAAGATAGCGACAAGATATGGATTGCCGGACATCAGTTAGGCGCATGGTATGTACTACAAATGCTGATGCGGCGACCGGAAATTTCTGGCTTTGTGTTGGTGTCGCCTGATATGGCGATGTCGGACTTTGCTTTTTTATCACCGCGGCCGAATCGCGGATTGTTGCTCCAGGGTGCCGAAGAATCTGAAGAGGCAAGACATTTTGGTGAACATCTTACCCAGGTGCTGAAGAAACAGGCGCAGATAAGTTTGGAAACAATCAGAATAAGAAATGCAAATCAAAATTATGCTGCCCCCGCAGATTTGCGTCAGATGTACAATGATTTGAAGGCTTATGTTGGGCGTGAAAACGCGGACACTAAGTTATTATAATGGGTAATGTGATGGAAAATGCAATAAATGATCGTTTTATGAACCCAAATGTACCGGACGAAATTGCTGGCTCGATTCGTCCGAAAGCGTTATCTGATTTTATTGGACATGAATCATTAAAGCGAAATTTGTCGGTTTTTATATCGGGCGCGCGGTCCCGCGGGGAACCCATGGATCATGTTTTGCTTTATGGCCCGCCGGGACTTGGAAAGACCACACTTGCCCACATTGTCGCAAATGAACTGGGCGCAAATTTCCGGGCGACATCGGCACCTATGCTGACCAAGCAAGGGGATTTGGCGGCGATACTTACCGCGCTTGAACCGATGGATGTTCTGTTTATCGATGAAATTCATCGTTTGCCTACGGCGATAGAGGAAGTTCTGTATTCTGCGATGGAAGATTTTAAACTTGATATTATGCTAGGTGAAGGACCATCGGCGAAAAGTGTTCGGATTGACCTGCCCCCGTTCACTTTGGTTGGGGCGACAACGCGGACAGGTTTGCTGTCGAATCCGTTGCGCGATAGGTTCGGAATTGATTTGCGGCTAAGTTTTTATTCGCCCGCCGATTTGGCAAAAATTATTAGGCGTAGTGCGGGAATTCTTGACACTGAAATTGATGAAGGTGGGGCGTTGCTGCTCGCCAAAAGTTCGCGCGGAACACCGCGTATTGCAAACCGTTTGTTAAAGCGCGCCCGTGATTTTGCCGCGGCAACCAATAACCGGGCAATCACAGAATCTGTTGTGCGGACAACGCTTGAACAACTGCATATAGATAGTGATGGTTTGGACCAGGTTGATCGTGAATATATCAATGCGATTATAATGCACTATGCGGGTGGGCCGGTTGGAATTGATAACTTGGCGGCGGCGCTTTCGGAACCGGCGGACACTATCGAAGATGTGATTGAACCATATCTGATGCAGTTGGGTTTGATTCAGCGAACACCGCGTGGCCGAATTGTTACTGATGCGGGGTATAAACATATGGGATTGGAAAAGTAATAGCAAAGGAGAAAAGTATGGCGGAAATAAGTGTTAGAGAAGTGAGCGGAGATAAAGATCTTTATAACAAGATAATGAATGGTTTGAGTGCGGGCAACAATAATGAACTTATTTTGTTTATATTGGACCAGCAAAATTGGATCGAGTACAGAAAAAAATATTTAAAGTATGGGGATGGGACACCAGAACAGTCTATTGATGACGTGGTTGGTTTTTCGCAATCCAGGCGTTTATTAAATATTTATATAACCGCGATATGGTTGTTGCGTGATTATGCGAAAGGTGGGGAGTCTAATCTTCATGATGAGCGTACGGGCACCATAATGGACCATCGTAGTTGGTATTTGAAAGATTATATTTTCCCGCCGATTCTTAAAAAAATGTGGGAAAATACTGGGCATAAAGATTGGGAAAGTGTTGATGGGTTTTATAAACATTTTAAGCAACAATCAAATCCAAAATATGGTGTTGTTCAATCGATTTTGATGGCGAAAGATTTTAATGAATATCTTGGAAAATGGAATGAGCACGGTTTCTTTGACAAGGAATATACACAGGCAAATTATATGGACGATTTGCAACTTGTGTTTGATAATATTATAAATGGTCGGTCAATTGTTTTGATGGAACCGGCGACAATAGATGCGTTTAATAAATTTGGTAAATTTTGCTGTGATAAAACCAATCCGTATTTTAAGCCAGAATATGTAAAAAAAGCCAATGTTGCGGCGGCGATTGTTCGGAAAGATTGGGAAATTGAAAAAGCGCGGTTGGCAGAATTAAAACAGAAAACTCAGAGAAATTATGGCGGATACGGTAATGGACGTGCATAAATTTAAATTTTCGGTGGCGTATGCGGATACTGATGCCGGTGGCATAATGTATCATGGGCGGTATATTGAAATTGCGGAACGCGCGCGTATGAATTGGCTGGGGCGGAATGCACGGCCTAATCCGGCGGATGTTGGGTTGGTTATTCGTGATTTGCAAATTCGGTATTTACGACCGCTGTTTTTGTGTGATGAATTCGTGGTTGAAACGCGTGTGTTAAAGGTTGGCGCGGCATCAGTTTCGGTCGAACAAAAATTCGTGAAAAATGGTGAAATTTGTGCTATACTTACTGGGACAGCGGCGTATTTGGATGCAAATGGTCGTCCGACGTGTATGCCGGATATACTGATAAATGCGTTAAAAAAATAGTAAAAACAGGGGGAAAATATGAATTCGTTTTCGTTGTGGAAACTTTTTACAACCGATGTAGTTACGGCGGTTGCATCAATTGTGTTGGTTGTATTTAGTGTTTTGTCTTGGGCGGTTATTGTGGAAAAAATCCGACTTTTTCAGCATGCGCGTCGGCATAAACCGGCTGGGAATCCGGATGTGGCGATTCGACCGTTTGATAAAAATCTTTGGTTTTTGGCTATGGTAGCATATGTTTCGCCGTTTATTGGACTTTTTGGAACTGTTTGGGGGGTTATGGATTCTTTTTCTTCTATTGGTGCAAATCAATCTGTAAGTATCGGTGTTATTGCGCCCGGGTTGGCGATTGCGTTGGGAACGACGGCACTTGGGTTGGTGGTTGCAATACCGGCGGCTATTGCACATCAGGTTTTTTCAAAGCGTGCAGATGATTTGTATGATACTTTGGGGGATAAAAAAAATGTCGCGTAGAAGACACAGGGTTTCTGATGCAACATTGTCTTTGACACCAATGATTGATGTTATGACAGTGTTGCTTGCGGTGTTTATGATAACAACACCTATGATGACAAACGGAATTGATTTAGATTTGCCTAATGCGGGAACAACTGTTCTTACTGGAACTGATCATGCAATGCAGGTAAGTGTTGATTCTGTTGGACGGTATTATCTTGGAACGGTTGAAATGCCGGTGGAGGATGTTGTTACGCGTGCGGTTGCTATGCGTTCTGAAAATCCAAATTTAACGATTGTTATCAATGGGGATAAACGTGCAGATTATGGCGCGGTTATGAATGTTATGGGAAAATTAAAGACTGCTGGGTTCCAAAAAATTGGATTGAGAACAAAGTTGGAAAACTAAGATATGTCGAAATTCAATCATTTTGCATCTGAAAACGTTGGGCTTTCGATTTTGGGGCATATGGTTTTGTTATGTGCATTGGTTTTTGTCGCTGATGTAATTATTGGTGAACGTGAGCGTTTTGTCGCACCTGACCGTATCCAGATAATGATGATAGATCTTAGTCAGGTAAAAGTGAGTGGGGAAGAATCTGTGTTATATAATACTAATGTCCCGGATAAAGACGAAACAAAGGAAGAAAAAACTGTGGAACCTGAGCCGAAACCGGAACAGAATGCCGATGTAAAACAAGAAATTGAGACTCCCACAGTTATGCCAGAAGAAAAACCAAAACCCCAAAAAGAAGAAAAACCAAATCCAAAAGAAGAAAAGCCAGATGATAAGCCGGCTACGGTAAAAAAGACAGTTATTCGTGTAAATAGAAACACAACATCACTTAATACAGGGCTTGCGGTTTCTGTTATTGATGCGTTGCGGTATAAAATGACACGTTGTTGGGTAATTGATACTACAAGATCCGATGTTTCGGGCATACGTGCGGTTGCACATTTGACTATGCGGACGAATGGGACGGTTGCAGATGTGTGGTTTGAAGGTGCGTCGCGCGCGGAATCTGATGCGGGTTTTGCATATGTGCTAGATACTATACGTGCGGCGATAAACGCCTGTCAACCCTTGGACATGTTGCCGCGCAGTGAATATAAGACATGGCGCGAAATTCAACTTACTTTCTATCCTGCTCAGGGCACTGTTATGTAGTTTTAAATAAAAAAAAGTCCCCTAAAAGGGGACGTCTTGCCGTCATAGCCAGATTATAAGCCGGATTCTGTTCCGCCCAAATTCAGTGTCGTTCCGGCGCGTGCGACACCAAACAAATGGGTGGCAAGCATAATTAATCTGCACAAAGTGTTACCACAAAGTGTCAAGCCCTCTACCCGTTTCCGATTCGGGACAAATCATTGGAAACCTATTTGAAGTTGCTGCACACAGAGATTGCCCGTTTCACTCAGACTTGGCGTCTGCTTCGTCACTGTTGCTCTAATCGTCAGATTACTCTGCCCGGTAATTGGCCGGTGTGCTGTCCCGCGCAGTCCGGACTTTCCTCCGCCACGGATGCCGCGACGGCTATGCTTTATCCAACTATGCGGTGTAATGATAGGAAAAAGAAAAAAAATTGCAAATAATTTTTTAGTTAGTTTCGCCCATTTTTTTAGCTGACTTTAATGCTGTTCGTAACGATTCGCGCGCAATTTCGTTTATTCGCCCAGAAAACGTGCGCATATTCATAATGTCGGCAAAATTTTTAGTAAAAATGTCGGCTATATATTCAATTTGTGCCGGAGAAATCATAAAAACCTCACTTATGATAGTTGTAGAATCCAGTTGTTTTACCGTTTTTTTCATATTTTCCCCTCTACTTTTTTTCTTTTGATTCTTGTTTATTGGTTTTGTTGCATTATATCATAAAGTATCTTGACCGCAAGGCACAAAATCTGCTATACCGATAAAAAAACAAACTAAGGAAAAGTGATGTCTATGAATATAATTCAAAAAATATTGGGTTCGGCAAATGACCGATTGGTGAAATCTTATGATAAAACGGTTTCGTTGATAAACGATCTTGAGCCCAAGTATCATGCGATGTCTGATGCGGAATTGCGTGCCCAGACTGACGTTTTGCGGAAACGGTTATGTGATGGCGAAAAAGAAAAAAATGTTTTGCCAGATGCATTTGCTTTGGTACGTGAGGCCTCTGTTCGAACATTGGGGTTGCGGCATTTTAATGTTCAGTTGATTGGTGGTATGGTTTTGAATAATGGTCAAATTGCCGAAATGAAAACCGGTGAAGGAAAAACTTTGGTTGCCACATTGGCTTTGTATTTAAAGGCATTGTATGGCAAGGGTGCACACTTGGTTACGGTAAATGATTATTTAGCATCACGTGATGCGCGATGGATGGGACAAATTTATAAATTCTTGGGTTTATCGGTTGGTATTATTCAGCATGATATGACGGATGAAGAACGTCGTGCGGCATATGCGTGCGATATAACTTATGTTACTAATTCTGAACTTGGTTTTGATTATTTGCGTGATAATATGAAATTTTCCAAAGGGCAACAAGTGTTGCGCCCTTTGTTCTTTGGTATCGTTGATGAAGTGGATAGTATTTTAATTGATGAAGCGCGAACTCCACTTATTATCTCTGGGCCATCAGAAGACATTAGCGAACTTTATGCCAAAGTGGACGATGTTGTAAAACAATTACAGCCCGATGATTATACAAAAGATGAAAAAGATCGCCATGTTACTTTGACCGAAAGGGGTGTGGATTCTGTGACGCGTTTACTGGTGGCGGCCGGGATGTTGGTTGGTGATAATTTGTATGCTCCTGAAAATGCGGCACTGGTTATGCATATTCAACAATCACTTTTGGCACACCATTTGTTTCAGAAAAATGTGAATTATGTCGTCCGCAATGGCGAAGTTTTAATTGTTGATGAATTTACGGGTCGTGTCATGTCTGGGCGTCGTTTTGGTCGTGGTTTGCATCAGGCTATTGAGGCCAAAGAGCATGTCGCAGTTCAGCCTGAAAACCAAACGGTTTCAAGTATTTCTTATCAGAATCTTTTTAGGCTTTATGAAACTCTTGCTGGTATGACTGGGACCGCTATGACCGAAGCCGCGGAATTTGAAGAAATTTATAAGTTGCGTGTTGTGTCGATTCCTACTAATCGTCCAGTTGCGCGTGTAGATCATCATGATGAAATTTATCGTAACAAGGAAGAGAAATATGATGCGATAATAAAACAAATAGATGATTGCCTTAAACGGAAACAGCCTGTTTTGGTCGGGACGGTTTCTATCGAAAAGTCCGAAGAATTGGCTGATATTGTACGTAAGAGATTGAATATATCCCCGGCGGTTTTGAACGCAAAACACCACGAATCC
This sequence comes from Alphaproteobacteria bacterium, assembly GCA_017962125.1. GTDB lineage: Bacteria > Pseudomonadota > Alphaproteobacteria > Rs-D84 > Rs-D84 > Enterousia. Next base: position 72,910 of record JAGCVZ010000011.1, on the reverse strand, counting down.
GAAGCAAAAATTGTGGCGCAGGCTGGCGTGCCGGGCGCGGTTACAATCGCAACAAATATGGCTGGGCGTGGAACAGATATTAAACTTGGTGGAAACGCCGAAGATTTAATTGCAAATTTGGATAAAGATGCACCTGATTTTGAAGAGAAGAAAAAAGAAATTTACGATACCATTGAACAAAACAAAAGAGTTGTTCTTGATGCGGGGGGACTTTATGTGATTGGAACCGAGCGTCATGAATCGCGTCGTATTGATAATCAGTTGAGGGGTCGTTCGGGGCGTCAAGGCGATCCTGGGGATTCAAAATTCTTTTTGTCCTTGGACGATGATTTGATGCGCATTTTTGGTGCAAGTCGCTTAAGCGGAATGTTGACGACACTTGGCCTAAAACCAGGAGAGGCGATTACGCATCCGTGGATAACCAAAGCACTTGAAAAAGCCCAGAAGCGTGTAGAAGCACGATATTTTGAAGCACGTAAAGAGTTGCTAAAATATGACGATGTTATGAATGAACAGCGCGGTGTTGTTTATAAACAGCGTGACGATTTGATGACATCAAAAGATTTGTCGGGTTTGGCAAAAGAAATGATTGGCGATGTCGTTGAAATTATTTGTGAAAACAATATCCCAGAAAAAACTTTGCCGGCCGATTGGAATATCAAAGGGATACATGATTCAATGGCACGCATATTTGCATTGGATATCACCGATATTGAAAGTTGGAAGACAGATGAAACAATAAACGAACGCAAAGCATATGAAACATTGTTGATGTTGGCAATGCAACGCTATAATCAACAGGCAAATAAATACGGCCCCGAGATGATGCAGGCGGCAACGCGCCAAATGATGCTTGGGGCTTTGGATTCTGTTTGGAAACAACATTTACAGCAAATGGATTATTTACAAACAGGAATTGGACTTCGCGGGTATGCGCAAAAAAATCCGCTGTATGAATACAAGCGTGAAGCATTAGGGTTATTTAAAAATACAATAAATAACTTTAAGATAATGTCTGTGGCGTATATTTCGCGTATGGAATTGACGCGTGCAGATGTGGATGCAACCGAAAAACAGCGTGCGGAACATGACCGGTCTTTAAATTCGGCGGCAGAAGCAAGGCGAAATGCGCCCTGCCCGTGCGGTTCGGGATTAAAATATAAACATTGTTGCGGTAAGTTGAAATAGTAAACAGATAACCAAAAATGAGATTGATATGTTTTAATATATCAATAAAAAAGGATAATACCTCAGGGGTAATAGATTTATTGAATAATCTGACTCCGGATTTTGTTGCTTTGCAAGAAAGTATGATGCCGCATGAAAAGAGTGTTTTTGCCAAGTTTAGAAGCGGCGAAGACGTATCAAATTATTTTTTTAGACAAATGCCATACTCGTTTTTTGCACCTTTGTATATTGCCAACAGTGTAACAAACAATGGTGTTGTTGTGGAAAATTTTGGTGGCAAAGTCGAACAAGGAACCCAGGTTTTATCCAGATATCCAATATGTTCCGCGGAAAACAAATTTTACTATGAAAATTACAAGGTCGGATATGATGCAACACATTTCAAAGAAAAAGATTGGGCGCGCAGCATATTGATCGCGATTATAAGTTTGCCAAACAATAAGAAAGTTAAAATTGTCGATGTGCATGGAATATGGAATTTGACACGTTTGGGTGATGCCAGAACCGTTGCGCAATCAGAATTCATAATAACGGAATTATTGAAGGATAAAATGCCAACTATTGTTGCTGGTGATTTTAATCTACTGCCGGAAAGCCAAAGTATCAAGATATTGGAACAATATCTAACAAATTTATCTGTGAAATACAAATTGAAAACAACCCGCCCAAGATCCGATGATAAAAAATATATGATTGTTGATTATATTTTTGTTACAGATGATATAAAGGTTAAAAATTTTATGACTATCAATACCGATGTTTCGGACCATTTACCACTGGTATTAGATTTTGATATTGGTGTGCAAAAATAATTGCGTGTTTTGGTGATTTCACATCACAGATGGCATTTTTATAAGTTTTACGTAAAATCATTGACAATTTTTAGATTTCTGCTACTCTCATGCTCGGATAATGTATCAAAAGGTAAAAAAATGCACGAGTATACCATTGAATATGAAAACAAAATGCTTACAAGAATGCAGGCATTGATTGAAAAACCGGATTTTAAAGATTTGTATGAAATAGGACATGATTTGTTTGGGCGCCCGCGTATGTGCGTTCGTTTGAGTTTTGGACAATATGAACAAATAGTGACATTAGATGTGTATAAATACAAAAATAGAAACTATGCTCTTAGCTGGGGCCATGTTTTTCCACGCCCGTCTGAAAGTGCATCGCTAGCCATCGGCGGTTATCCTGATGGCGTGTTTCGTACAGCACAATATGATGATATTAAAATCGGGGCACCGGAAAATATCAAAAAAGCGCAATCTTTGAGTAAAATTTTCAATTCTATACGCTATGCTAGTAATATTGTGAAACAGCCCAAAAAGACAAATCCACAATTGAGTAAAGCTTTGGAAGAATTGGCAAGAAATCATTACACAGATTCAAAACAAGATTATGGATTAAAATTATTTGATGTGTTTTTGCAACATGTAAAGTAAATTGTTAAAACGCACCGGAATGGTGCGTTTTTTGTTGCCTTATGTATAATAATTTTTACTGTGTATTGTGGATAAAAACATTATAAAAATGTTATGGACTGAGCCATAATTTTTTTGCTATGGTCTTGTTGTTATGGAAAGGCAGTTTGTTCATCTTAGAACACATACGCGGTTGTCTATTGGGGCAAGTACCTTGCGTGTCAAAGATGTTCCAAAGTTGTGTGCAGAAAATGCTATGTTCGCGTGCGCGATTACTGATACCAATATGATGTCGGGTTGTGCAGAATTCTCTGATGTTATGCCTTCTGCGAAGATTCAGCCAATAATCGGCGTTGAGATATCACTAAACCATCATAGGGCTGACCCGAAAATTTTGCGTGAATCGTCTTTGTCCAAGGTTGTTTTGTTGGCGCAAAATCATACTGGGTATTTGAATCTTTGTGAACTTAGTCGTGTGATGTATATGCGGGGCGAAAATCACCATTTAGGACCGTACATAACCTTTGAAGAACTGGCTGCACATGCAGATGGGGTGATTTGTTTGTCGGGCGCGCATACGGGACCTGTTGGTATGGCGATTTTGAACGAGCAACACGTGCTTGCCCAGGAATATGCGCAGCAATTTCTTAAAATTTTTGGTGATAGATTTTATATAGAAATTCAACGACACGGTTTGGAAAATGAAATAAAAACAGAGCCATATTTTTTAGAAATTGCAAAAACTTTAAATATACCGATTGTTGCGACAAATGATGTTTGTTTTGCGCATCTATCGGATTATGAGGCGATGGATGCGTTGGGGTGTGTGTTGGAACAAACCAAGGTTATCGATCCAGAAAGACCGCGTAAATCTTCGGAACAATATTTTAAAACCACGACGGAAATGTGTGAATTGTTTTCTGATTTGCCAGAGGCGATAGAAAACACGGTGCAAATTGCTAGGCGATGCGCGTTTTTTGTTAATGTTCATGAAAAACCACTTTTACCACGTTTTGGTGATAATTTTGAATCAGAGTGTCAGATGTTGCGTGATATGACGATGAATGGTTTGACTGAGCGGTTAAAACAGCAGAATATCACTGATACTGAGCCGTATTTTGATCAAGCAAAGTATGAGTTGGATGTTATTATTGGTATGGGGTTTCCGGGATATTTTCTTATCGTCGCGGACTATATTGACTGGTGCCGTAAACATGATATTTTAACGGGACCCGGTCGTGGTTCGGGTGCGGGATCTATTGTGGCTTGGGCGATGGGGATTACTCACGTCAACCCTTTAAAGTATGGTTTATTGTTCGAGCGTTTTTTAAATCCTGATCGTATTTCTATGCCCGATTTCGATGTGGATTTTGAGCCGACTGGAATCGAACAAGTTTTGGCATATATTTGTGATAAGTATGGCCATGATTCTGTATGTCGTATTATTACATTTGGAAGTCTTCAAGCGCGTGGTGCAATTCGTGATATTGGACGTGTTTACGGTATGCCGTATTCAAAGTCTGACAGACTTTCAAAGATGATACCTATGGATGCGAAGACTTTGAAAGAAGCCGTTGATACGTCGCAAGAAATTCAAAGTGTGTTGAACACAGATTCCGATATGAACAAGGTAGTTTCTATTGCCGAACAATTAGAAGGGTCGTTTAGGAATTTGGGACAGCATGCGTGTGGGGTGGTTATCGGAGACCGGCCTACGACGAAAATTGCGCCTGTGTATCGTGACCCAGCTAATCCTTTGCCATCGTGTCAATTTGATGGGCATTATTTGGAATCGGCGGGTTTGATAAAGTTCGACTTCTTGGGGTTGGAAACATTAGTTGTGTTGAAATATGCAACGAAACTTATTCAAAAAACACGTCGTATCAATGTGATACTTGATGAAATTCCCACGGATGATAAAAAGACATTGGAACTTTGGCAATCGGGTATGACCGAAGGTATATTCCAATTTGATGCCCCGTTTGTTCAGCAAACTTTGCGGAAAATGCATCCGACAAGTTTTCTAGAAATATCTGCTTTAAATGCACTGAACCGTCCGGGGCCAATCGCTTTTATTCCGCAATTTATTGCGCGTATGCATGGTGAAGAAAAAATCGAATATGTTCACCCAAAGGCAGAGCCTATATTAAAAGAAACGTATGGTATCATTGTTTATCAAGAACAAGTTATGCAACTTACGCGGGCTCTTGCTGGGTTTACGCGCGGTGAATCTGATACAGTGCGCAAGGCAATGGGTAAAAAGAAATTGGAATTGTTGGCAAAATTGGAAGTAAAATTTCAGGAAGGTTGCAAAAAAGAAGGAACGCTGGACGAGGCAACGGCAAAAGATTTGTGGGAAAAGTTTAAAGAATTTGCGAAATATGCGTTTAATAAATCACATGCTATCGCCTATTCGATTGTTGCAAATCAATGTGCTTATTTAAAAGCACATTATACGCCAGAATTTTTGGCTGCATCTATGTCTAGTAATATGAATGATACAGATCAGTTGTCTTTATTTGTTGATGATGCAAAATCTAATTTTGGTATCGAAATCGTCCCGCCAGATATAAATAAAAGTGAATCGTTGTTTACGGTGGTTGATGGCAAGATAGTTTATGCTTTGGCGGCAATCAAAGGTGTTGGTGTCGCGGCGACTGATGCGATAATTGCGGAACGTGCCAAGGGGCCGTTTAAAAATATAACCGACTTTGCAAAACGGTGCGCACCGATAATGAATAAACGAATTTTAGAGGCGTTTGCCAAGGTGGGCGTGCTGGATTCTATAAATCCAAATCGGGCAGAGATATTTATGAATGCTGATGCAATTTTATCTTATGCATCAAAATCCAAAGAATCTGCGAATTCACTTTCGTTGTTTGCAAATACGGTTGAAGATGATGTATCCGAAGATCGACTTGCCAAAAATCTTGTTAAAACGGCACCTTGGTCGTTTGGACAAAAATTAGAAAATGAATTATCTGCGCTTGGGTTTTACATATCAGCGCATCCTTTGGATCAATATAGACATTTAATAGAGCGGGAAAATTTGGCAACCAGTGAAAAGCTTGCCGAAATGCCGGATCGTACGAATGTGAAAATTGCGGCGAATGTAGGCTCTTATTCTCATCGTAAAACCAAGGCGGGCAAAGAAATGTTAACTATCAATGCATCGGATAGTAGTGGAAGTATTGATGCAATTGCCTTTGGTGATGCTGTGTCCACTTTAATGCCAATTGTTGCAACAGAAAATGCGGTTGTGCTGTGTGGGCGGTTGTCAAATAAGGATGATAGGGTTTCGGTCTTTGTTGATTCTGTGATACCGCTTGCCGCGTGGGTGGCGCAAATTGCAAAGAAAATCACACTTGATATTCGCAATAAAAATGTGTTGGTTGATATTAAAAAGGCGCTTGCAACCCTGTCGCCTGGCCGGACCAAGGTTGTGTTGAATCTGTATTCGGGCGATAAAAAGACGACGCTTGCAATCAATGGCGGCGTGGAACTTGGGAAAAATACGGTGGCGGATTTTACCGGTTTGGGAATAAAGGTGGATATAGAATGATGAAACATATTCCGGTTTTGTTGGATTCGGTAATGCGTGCCGCCGGCGATGTGGCGAATGCGCGTGTGTTGGATGCGACTTTTGGTGCGGGCGGATATAGTCGCGCGTTTTTAGACGCGGGTGCGATTGTTACCGCGTTTGATAGGGATCCAACGGTTATTGGGGTGGCGGAAAAGTTTGCCGATGAATTTGGTGTGCGCTTTCGTTTTGTTCCGAAAAGGTTTTCATCGATGGCTGAATTGGATGAGCGGTTTGATGTAATTGTTTTTGATTTGGGTATATCTTCGATGCAGATTGATGATGCGGCACGTGGGTTTTCTTTTCGTGCGGATGCGCCACTTGATATGCGCATGTCGATTGATGGTCCGACAATTGTGGATATGTTCGATGTTTGGACGGTGGATGATTTAACAAAGATTTTGCGGAATTTTGGTGATGTGCGCCCTGCCCATGCTATCGCGTGCGCGATAAAGGATAAAATGCCACAAACCACGTTTGAATTAAAAGGTTTGATTCATAATCCGCGCGATATCGCGCCAGTGTTTCAAGCACTGCGTATTGCGCTAAATGATGAAATTGGCGAAATTACGCGCGCATTGGATGCGGTGCCAGGGTTGTTAAATGTTGGTGGGCGGTGTATATGTGTAACATTTCATTCAATAGAAGACAGAATTGTGAAAAATACTTTTCGTGATTGGACGATGGCAACTGGTGATGCGCGTATGCCGGTGATTGAAACACCACGATTTGAATTGATGCGGGCGCAAACGCCAACTGATGCGGAATTGGAAAAAAATCCGCGTGCGCGCAGTGCCCATATGCGTGGGGTTATAAAATTGTGTTGACCCGGCGACAGTGTTTTTTGTAGCATGCGAGGAAAGAGTTATAAAATACAAGGAAAGGAATATGAGAAAATATTTGAATTTGGCGATTTTTGCGTGTTTTGGTGCGCTTTGTATTGTTTCGGTGGCGGATGCGGTTTGCCCTGTTTGTACAATTGCGATTGGTGCGGGGTTGGAAGGTATGCGTATGCTTGGGGTCAAAGATGTTATTACTGGTCTTTGGGCTGGTGGGTTGACGGTGTCTCTTATTGGTTGGACAGCAAATTATATGCATCGGCATAATGTAACGGGTTGGTTTTGGTATTTATTAAATGTTATCATTTATGTTGGTTTGCTTGCAGGTGTGTATTTTGTGCCACGCGGGAATCCGATTGTAAAGTGGTGGGAAAACTGTATGTGGGGCATTGACCAATTCTTGCTTGGTGTTTTGGTTGGCGCGATAGTGTTTATATTGATGGAATTGTGGTACATGCGTATAAAGCGCAATAATGGTGGGCATGCTTTGTTTCCGTTTCAAAAGGTTGTTATGCCCTTTGCGGGGTTGCTGTTGATGACACTTGTTTTTTGGTTGATTATAAAATATCTACCGACAATCGGGATAGTTTTGTGCTAATAAAATAAAAGGGGAAAATATGAAAAAAATGTCTTTGGAAGAAATGGTAAAAAAAATTGACGATTCCAAGAAATTGAATCCACTTGATTTATCGTCTGACCAAGATTTGTCCATTGCGCTTATGAATCTTGTGTCATTGGAAGAGCATTTCTTTTTTAGCGGCGCAAAAACCAAGAAAACTGGGTTTTATGATTTGATAAATGTTGTTCGAAATATGCGCAAGGAACTTATGGAACGAATCGTTGATAAAAACAAGCACGATGGTGCCGAAGTGTGGTGTATATCAAAACATTTGTTGGCGGCATCTATGCGTTTGTACGAGGTTGGAACCAAGGCTATGGGCGTTGGAAATAAATCCGATGCTGAAAAAATGTTCGCCAAAGCATATGAGTTGTATTCTTTGTTTTGGGGGCTAAATATGGATATGATAGATTTAACAGGTGTAAAAAAAATGGAACCTGTTTTGTATGATTCTGTGGTTAAAACTGATAAAAAAGCCGAGAAATCTGTAAAAGAAGAAATGGTTAAATCAAAGACGGCCGTTCAAAAACTTGGTGATTGGGTCAAAAAGACGGTTAATTGTTGCATAGAATAATGTTGTCTTGATTAAATTTGCTGTTTTTTGTATAATTGCAACAACAGGGAGTGATTTTTGTTAAAAAGGATGGGGGCTTTTGTTTGTTTTGTGCTTGCTGTGTTTGGCTTTGCTATGGCTGAAACGGCCAGGAATCCCCGTTCGTTGTCTGTTAAACCTGATGCGAAAGTGATGTCGCGGACGGCGACTGTTGGCGCACTGTCGCGCCGTGCGGTGGGTAGTACGCGCATGCGCGTAGGGGCGCAAACCCGTTCGTTACAATCAAGAAATGCTATATCCGGGGGAGGAACTCGTGTTTTGGCGGATTCGGGACGGGGTGGAACAGAACATGTGTCTATATCGCGTTCTGGGGTGCCACAAAAGGCTAATCCACGTTCTGTATCGCGCAGCGCAACGGGTTCTGTGGCGGGAATGTCACGCGCAGCAAAAACTGCCCGCGCAACGGCGGTGTTCAATGATTTGAGTAAAATTGGTTCGGGGTATGCCGAATGCCGCGAATCGTATGCGACGTGTATGGATCAAATGTGCGCCAATGCGAATGATACTTATCGGCGTTGTTTTTGTAGTGATAGATTCACAACTTTTCGTAACATAGAAGAGTCTTTGGATGAAGCGATGATAATGTTGCAACAATTTCAGGATAATAATCTTGAGGCGGTGGATAAAAGCGCAGAAGAAGTTGAAGCAATGTATTCAGCAACTATTGGCGAGGCAGCAATAAAACGCGATACCAGTGCATCGGCAAAATTATTAGAAGATATAACTAATTTATTATCGGGGGGTGGTAAGTCAAACGTTCCAAATTCAACAGGGTCGCTTGGCATTTTGGATTTGGATTTTTCTACTGATTTTGATGATGTTTGGTCAGATGGTGGGTTCTCTTTATTTGATAATAATGATGGTCAGGATTTGTCCACTCTTGAAGGTACGGCATTATTTAATGCGGCACAACGGCAGTGTTCACGCCTTAGTCAAAATATGTGTGAAAATAATGCGGTATTTACTATGTCGCGCAGTTCTTATAACATACTTATAACCCAGGATTGTAATACGTATGAAAAGGCATTAAACAAGAAAAAAGAAACTGTGGCCCAGGCGGTGCGAACGGCGGAAAAGTATTTGCGAGAAGCACGACTAGAGGATTATCGGACACATAATTCGGCGGACGTAAATGAATGTTTGGCGAAGGTTAGGACGGCGATGTTAGCAGATACGGCGTGCGGGGAAAAATATAAACGATGCCTTGATCCGACAGGCAAGTATATTAATCCAGCGACTGGGAATCCAATAGACGACTATAGACCGTGGTTTTTTGAATTGGAAAATTTAATAACTTTGGGTGATATGGGGACAGATGTTGTGACTGCAAATCCTGATTTTAATAACTTTTTAGAGAGATATCGTACTAATAAATATGTGGATCCGCAGCTTGATACTTGTCGTAATATCGCGGATATTGTTTGGTCGGAATTTAAACGAACCGCAATTATAGAAATTGCTCAGGCTATTGCAAACAAAGTTGACGAAGTCAAATCATCTTGTGTTGATACGATTGCAGAATGTTATGATGCTCAGTCACAATCAATTATTAATTTAGGCAGCAAGGAAACAGCAATAACGGCTGGGGCGCTGGGAAGGTATGTTGCGCGGGATAATTGCATGGATCGGGTTGTTGCGTGTGCAGCATTATATCGGCGGGGTGACAAGACTTGCGAGTTCGACCCTCAGGGACATTTCAAAGGCGATGCAAATGCGGCAAAACAATGTGGGTTAGAATCTTTGATAAACTATGTCCAGGTTGTAGATGATTTGACGGTTGTTGAAAAGTGTAAGGCGGCGGTTGACAATTATCTGAAAGAGCTTTGTACCCCAGATGATGGCAAGCATAATTATCCGTATAAGTGCAAAGGGATGCATGTTGAGCCAGAGAATGGTAACGAATCGGATCCTATGAGTTTGAGATACGTTATAAATAATTTTATTAATGATTACTGTAAAGATCCAACCGCACAGGAGGGAACACAAACTCGATTGGAATCACAGTTGGGAACATATGTTGGTTCGGCGCTATCGGATATACAGGAAGATATAAAGTATGAACTGGCTGATATTTGTGAAGGCTTGGATGGGCATTGGTATAATCAAAGTTGCGATGCGGAAATTGGCGATACTCTTGGTGTTTTTTATGATGAGGTTTTTGGTCGTGGATCTGCTAATAGTGCTTCAAATGAGTGGGGATGTTGCTATGAAAATTCGGCACGTATTGCGTGCGAGGATTACAATACAGGTTCAGAAGAAGAGATATTGACAGAATGGGATAAGCAACACGAACAATGTTTGTTCAAGGCCGCGTGGTACGAAATGAAGTGCACACAATTAGGTGGATATTATGAAAACGGGGCCTGTTATATCCTTTTCGGTGGCGATGACTAGTAATATGTGGCGTGTATGAAACGTGTTTTTGGGGGCAACCAAAAGAAAAATTATTCGTTACCAACCAGTGATTTTAATAAATTCATAACGGATTCGCGTTGTTTATCATTGGCCAGTTTCCAGTACATACGGATTAATTCCAGGCTTTCTGTGCGAATTAATGGATCGTCCGAACTTGGTGAATGGACGTGAATAGAACGACTGGTTTTTGTTTCATCGGGCATGTTCCCAGGCAGTCCAACAAAAAAGAACGAAACCGGAGTCTGCATTGCGCGTCCTATTTCAAATAGACGCGATGCAGATATGCGATTGTCCGCACTTTCATATTTTTGAATCTGTTGAAATGTAACCCCACAAACGTGAGCCAAATCTTTTAATGATAACCCCATCATCATGCGACGTAATTGCATGCGTTTGCCAATGTGTTGATCAACCGTAGATGGTACATAAACTTTGCCAGACATTTTTCGCCCTTTTGTATGATAGGTTTCCTATACTGTTTATACACTGTTTCTTTTTGTTTTGCAATCAAAAAAGCCTTGTGTTATTATGTTTTAGATACAGGAGAAAAGATATGAAAAAGACAGTTGTTTTATGTATTTTGGATGGCGTTGGCTATAATCCGGCGCGTGCGCATAATGCGGTGGCTATGGCAAAAATGCCTTTTTTTAATGGGTTGATAAAAAAGTATCCAAATTCACTTTTGCGCGCATCCGGCACAGCAGTTGGGTTGCCGGGAAATCTTATGGGAAATTCAGAGGTTGGGCATATCTGTATTGGGGCTGGGCGCGTGGTCATGCAATATCTGTTGCGTTTTGCGCGTGAAGATTGGACAAAGAACGAACCGTTGAACAAATTTGTTAGTGATGTTCGGCGGGATGGTGGAATTGTGCACTTTGCAGGGTTAATGTCCGATGGGCGCGTGCATGCGGACGTGCGTGACGAAGTAAAGATTATGAAATATATTTTGGATTCGAAATTAAAGGTGTGTATTCACTTTATCGCGGATGGTCGTGATACGCCCCCAAAATCGGCACTGAAATATGTTAGAACCATTAAACGCATGTTGACACCGTATTTTGCTGATGGACGGGCGTTTTTTGGAACTGTGTCCGGGCGTTATTGGACGATGGATCGGAATAAAAATATGGATAGAACAGAGTTGGCGTTTAATGCGATTGCAAATGCGCGCGCGGACACATCGGCGCCAACGATAGAGGATGCAATCAAACGGTCCTATGCCGCAGGCGTGATGGACGAATTTATCAAACCGACAATTATCAATCCAACACCAATTACCAGCAAAGATGGTTTTGTCTTCGGTAATTATCGCAGTGATCGGGCACGGCAAATCGTTCGCGCAATGTTACAGACGCACGCGCATATATTGTGCTTTTCACAATATGGCGAAGGGTTAAATGAACATTGCCCTGCACTGCTAGCAGATATCCCGGTGGAAAACACTTTGGGTGATATTGTCGCGGCGGCGGGATTATCGCAATTAAGAATTGCGGAAACAGAAAAGTACAATCATGTAACATATTTTATGGATGCGGAACGGACAATTGATTACCCGAACGAAGAAAAAGTCCTGATTGATTCGCCGGCGGTTGCAACATTTGATATGAAGCCGGAAATGTCGGCGAATGAAATTACGGCGGCACTTTTACCACGTATTGGAAAGTTTGATGCCATCATGTTGAACTTTGCCAACGGCGACATGGTCGGGCATACCGGGAACGAAGCGGCGACAGTGCGGGCGATGGAATGTTTAGATAAACAATTGGCCCAGATAGTGCCAGCGGTGCTTTCGGTCGATGGCAAGATGCTTATTATCGCGGACCATGGAAACGCGGAAAAAATGTGGGATGAAAAGGCAAATGCACCTTGGACCGCGCATACCAATAACAAAGTACGCGCAATTTTGGTAAGCGAACCAAAGTATAAAAAAATAAAGAACGGTGGCCTTGCCGATATTGCCCCAACGATTTTGAAGTTGCTGGGGGTGACGCCGCCGGCGGAAATGACCGGGAGGTCGTTGATATAATAAATCTTGCATGTGAGAGATTTGGGGGTTAATGTTGAAGCTCGTTTTTAAAGCGATAAAAGTCGGCGGTATTACATGGCGCTGAATTTGTACCCTTTTTTTGTTCCAAAACGGTCGTGGGTTTGTTAAGGTCTTTGTCTTTATGCGATTGCCTTGAGCAGAAAAACGCAACTGTAAAATAAGTTATAAAGCATCCAAGAATTATTAAAGTTTGAACCCAATCCGGCAAGGAATCGAATTTGTCCCCTGGTGTTGCAAAAGCGCGCCAATCCAATTTGCTGTATAAGGCCACGAGTTTGCTCCCGTCAACAGACTTACAATAGTTTTTCATATCTTGAGTCATTTCCCAACGATTGGGTAAATGCTTTGGAAGTTTTTTGCCGTTATATTTTATCAGGGTAAGTTCAGGGTTATCGACACATACGCGCTGTGTTATAGTGTTATACCAATTGGCGCCATACAATGCATGACCCGCGATTATAAATGTATTCCAACCGTACTTAGAACCCCTGTATTCAGGAAATCCACTTTCGCATCTGGCTTTTAATCTGTACCACTTGTGGTGTTTTAGCAAATAATCCACAACTTCGTTTGCGGGCATTTCTTGTAATTGTTTTTTGGTTTTTAGCATTCTGTATGCCTTTTGTTTGATTATTTGGTACAAGAAATAACACAAATATAGTTAAGAGTCAAGTTTTTTGTCTTTGCGCCGCTCGGCGAAGAAGGCGCGCAGTAATTCGACGGATTCGTTCGCGTATTCGGGTATTTGAATTATATTCGGGTGCCAAAGGTGTTTGTCGTTATCGAAAATACGTGCATTTGCGGTAATGCCCCCGCCCTTTTCGTCCGTTGCCGCAAAGTAAATGTTGCGGATTCGTGCAAATGAAATCGCGGTTGCGCACATTGCACAGGGTTCAAGACTAACATAAATATCGCAATCGCTCAGGAATTTTTGCCCTAATTTTTTGCAAGCGCGATTTATCGCGACGATTTCCGCGTGCAGGGTCGGATTCTGTTTCCGTTGCACCAAGTTTTCCCCGCGGGCAATAATTTCCCCATCGCGGACAATCGCCGCACCAATCGGAACGTCGCCACCCACGCCCGCGCGCCGTGCCAAATTTAAAACTTGCTTCATTATGTTCATTTGTGTAAAGTTTTGCACATGGATTCAAAATTGCAAGTGATTTCTGGGGCGTATCGTGGACGAAAACTCATGTTGCCCCGCTCTGCACGGCCGACCCAGAATATGGCGCGGGCGGCGGTGTTTAATATGCTCGGCGAAATACTTTTGGAACCGTTTAGCAAACTGAACGCATGGGATGCTTTTGCGGGTTCGGGTGCATTGGGAATCGAAGTGCTGTCGCGGTATAATAATTCTACGGTGATATTTACTGATACATCGCCCGATGCGGTGCGTGCGATAACTGAAAATGTGCATGGCGTTGACTGGGCACGGTATAAAATCGACGCATCCGATGCGGCAACCCGTATTTGGAAATACGGTCCACGCGTGAATTTGGTGTTTGTTGACCCGCCATATGAAGATGCGCGCGTTGGAATTGAATTTGTGGCGAATTTGGCGGACCATGTGGTGCATGGCACGATTGTGGTTCAGGAAATTGAAAAGATTGTGCCCTATGCGCCTGATGCGACAAAGTGGGAAATCTTGCGCGATAAAACATACGGCCGGGCACGTTTTTTGATTTTGCGGCGGCACAATTTGTGTTGACTTTTGTTTTTGCTTGTCTATAATATTCGTACAAACAGATTTAAGGGCTTATCTATGGTGAATTATAAGGAATTAGACCCGAGTGTTTTGGCACTATTTTTAGGGTATGAAACTGATGGAAATAACGAAAATTATGCCACAAGCATATTGTTGAATCCCCGTCCAGAACAGAATGCGTTTCTGCGGCACTCTAGTGTAAAAGGTGGATATTGGGTGCCATTGATGCACGTGCATACGATTGATGATAGATTAAAAAATGTTGCTATTGGTGCAAGCCCCAGTTTGTGTGGTACCCCATTTGCTTTTGAACAGGTTAAAGTTCCATTGCTAAAACGTCTGCCTGGGGGTGAATTCGCGTATCATGTTGCCACAGTGAAACAGCTTGATGATTTTCATGCAACAGTACATTTTGAAGATAATGATCGACTGGTACCGGTAAAATCGCGCAGAATCAAATTGCAGAATACTGGTAATATTTCAATCAAATGCGGTGATGCGATTTTGTTGAAACGCCTTTTGGGAAAGTGGGCAGTTGTGCAAAATATTACCCAGGCAAAGAAAGCGTTTGAATTAAACTTGGCGGCTTCAAAAAACGCTTGATTTTTCGATAATTTTGTTTCATAATACGGTCCGCACAACACCCTTGGAGGTTGTGCAAAAACTAACAATCCCCCGTCGTCAAGGCTTCGTGGGACAAGTAAAAAGGATTTAAAATGGCAATTGAATTAAATGCAGAAATTCGCAATGTTGCTGGCAAGGGGGCCGCACGTGCAATTCGTAATAACAAAAATATCCCCGCCGTGATTTATGGTGAGAAAAAAGACCCAATCGCGATTGAAATTTCTGGTCGTGATTTTGCGCCTATTGTTCAAATTCCAGCGCTGCGGACAAAACTGTTTCATATTACGACAAAAAATGGTAAAGAAGACGCGATGCTGATGGATATTCAATATCATCCTGTGTCTGATAAAATCGTTCACGTTGATTTCAAACGCATCGATGTTAAGAAGCCTGTGTGCGTGTCTGTTCCGGTAGAGGTTATAAATGCCGACACGTCCAAGGGTTTGAAACTTGGTGGTGTTTTGAACTTTGCGGTGCGTAAAGTTTCGTTGGTCGCGTTGGTTGATAAATTACCGGAAAAAATCGTTTTGGATTTGGCAGATTTAACAATTGGCGATACCGTTCACGGTTCGGACTTGGTTTTGCCGGACGGCGTGTCATTAGGGTTGCATCAGGCGGATTTAGCGTTCGCTACAATCGGTGGTAAGATGCCAGAAGAAGCAGATGCTAAGAAACCTGCGGCGGCAACCGCAACACCTGCGGCGGCACCTGCTAAAAAATAGTGACAGGTATTATTTATAAGTACGGGCGCGTTTGCGCCCGTTTTGCTTTTGTCACTAACCACTTAATCGCCAACACTTACGTTAATTTTTATTCCTATGGTCTTGAAATGGTTTTTGCGGTAACTATATTTGTGGCATACAAGAAGTATTTAATATAGGAGTAAAAAATGGGAAAAGTGTTAGGTATCGATTTGGGAACAACAAATTCCGCCATGGCGTTTATGGATGGAGGTGATCCTAAAATTATTGAAAATGCCGAAGGGGGACGGACAACTCCGTCGGTTGTTGCAATTACTGCTGGGGGCGAACAGTTGGTTGGTATTACCGCCAAGAATCAGGCTGTAACTAACCCGGAAAATACAATCTATGAAATTAAACGTCTTATGGGTTTGCGTTATGATAGTCCAGAAGTCAAGGAGATTATGAAACGTGTGCCTTATAAAATTGTCGCAGGCGACAACGGCGATGCGTGGGTTGAAATTGATGGTAAAAAATATGCCCCATCACAGATTTCTGCAATGATTCTTGCAAAACTTAAAAAAGATGCGGAAAATTATTTGGGTGAAACTGTTACTGATGCTGTTATTACTGTACCGGCATATTTCAATGATTCTAAGCGCCAGACAACCAAAGATGATGGTCGTATTGCTGGGCTTAATGTTTTGCGTATTGTGAATGAACCAACTGCGGCGGCGTTGGCGTATGGTTTGGATAAAAGCAAAGACGGAACGATTGTAGTCTATGACCTTGGTGGCGGAACGTTTGATGTGTCTGTGCTTGAAATCGTTGATGGTGTGTTCGAAGTAAAATCTACTAATGGTGATACGGCACTTGGTGGGTCGGACTTTGATGCGCGCGTGTTGAAATACTTAATTGAAGAATTCAAGGCGCAAACAGGTATTGATTTATCAAACGATAAATTGGCGTTGCAACGGTTGAAAGAGGCTGCAGAAAAGGCGAAAATTGAACTTTCGTCCAAGATGTCAACCGATATCAACCTGCCCTTCCTTACTGCGGATGCGTCGGGGCCGAAACA
This sequence comes from Alphaproteobacteria bacterium, assembly GCA_017962125.1. GTDB lineage: Bacteria > Pseudomonadota > Alphaproteobacteria > Rs-D84 > Rs-D84 > Enterousia. The sequence continues at coordinate 56,095 of JAGCVZ010000011.1, read as the reverse complement.
TTTCAACACAACACTGACACGCGCAAAGTTGGAATCTTTGGTTGATGATTTGATTCAGAAAACGATTGAACCTTGCAAAAAGGCATTGAAAGATGCGGGTATTGAAAAATCGCAAATTAACGAAGTTATCTTGGTTGGGGGTCAAACCCGTATGCCAAAGGTTGTAGAAACGGTCAAAGAATTCTTTGGTCGCGAACCGCACAAAGGTGTGAACCCGGACGAAGTTGTCGCGATGGGTGCTGCAATTCAAGGCGGTGTGTTAAAAGGCGATGTCAAAGATGTCTTGTTGTTGGATGTGACACCGTTGTCATTGGGGATTGAAACATTGGGTGGTGTGTTCACACGTCTTATTGACCGCAACACTACGATTCCGACCAAAAAATCGCAAGTGTTTAGTACCGCCGAAGATAACCAATCGGCTGTGACAATTCGCGTGTTCCAAGGCGAACGTGACATGGCGGCGGACAACAAATTGCTTGGGCAATTTAATTTGGAAGGTATCGCGCCTGCACCGCGTGGTATGCCACAAATTGAAGTGTCTTTTGATATTGATGCGAACGGTATTGTTCATGTGTCTGCCAAGGATAAGGGGACTGGTAAAGAACAGGCGATATCGATTAAATCTGATGGTGGTCTATCCGAAGATGAAATCAAACGTATGGTTGATGAAGCGGCTGCTAATGCCGAAGCGGATAAGAAAAAGCGCGAACTTGCCGAGGCGAAAAATAATGCCGAAGCCGCAATCAACGCGATTGAAAAATCATTGAAAGAACACGGCGATAAAATCAGCGCAGATGACAAGGCTGCTATTGAAACAGCCAAGAAAGAATTGGCTGATGAATTGGCAAAGTCTGATGCAACGACGGAAAGCCTTAAACAAAAGACCGAGGCGCTTACTGAAAAGGCTATGAAACTTGGTGAAGCGGTGTATAAGGCACAACAAGAGGCGCAAAATGTTGCCGGTGCAAATGCGTCGGACGATAATAAATCCGATGGCGCACGCGATGCGGATTTTTCGGAGAAATAGTGATAAGTGTTAGTGTTAATGCGGGCGCGTTCGCGCCCGTTTTTTAATACCAACCGCGCAATTTCATTGCCGCGGCTATGCGTTTTATTGAATACATATATGCGGCTTCGCGCATGCTGACATTATATTCGGTTTTGATTTTATAAATTGCGCCAAATGCGGAAATCATCGCATCGCGTTCTTTGTCTTCAACTTCGTTTTCTGGCCAATAATAACCGTACCGATTTTGCACCCATTCAAAGTATGAAACCGTCACGCCACCGGCGTTCGCCAAAATGTCCGGCACAATCATTACGCCACGTTTTAATAACAATTCTTCGGCTTCAAGTGTCGTTGGGCCATTTGCACCCTCTACTATCAAATTTGTTTTGATAAGTGGCGCGGTGTCTTTGTTTATTGTGTTTTCCATAGCACATGGTGATAACACGTCAACAGGCAATCCCCAAAATTCATCCGCGCTTATTACGGTTGCGTCCGGGAAATCGGCGATACTGCCATTATTTTTGTCTTTGTATTGCATTAACGCATCAATGTTAATACCTTTTTCATTATAAAGTATTGTATTCCATTCAGCGATTGCGACAATTTTTGCGCCCATGTCATGTGAACATTTGGCGGTAAAACTTCCCACATTACCGAAACCTTGGATTGCAATTGTTGCGCCTTTGATATCTTTACCAAGGGTTTTTAACGCCGATGCAATTGTGATTGATATGCCAAGTCCGGTTGCTTTTGTTCGCCCAAGTGAGCCATTCAACTCAACTGGTTTGCCAGTAAACGTACCAAACGAATTGTCACCTGAAAGTTTGATGTATTCGTCAATCATCCATGACATAATCTGACCATTGGTGTTGACATCTGGTGCTGGAACATCGGATTTTTCGCCCAAAATTGGGTAAATTGCATCAACGTACCCGCGGCACAGCCGTTCCAATTCGCCCGCTGATAAAGTCTTTGGATCAACGATAATTCCGCCTTTGCCGCCACCGTATGGTAAACCTGTTACTGCGCATTTAAACGTCATCCATATTGAAAGCGCAGAAACTTCGTCACGTGAAACAGCAGGATGAAAACGAATTCCGCCTTTGGATGGTCCCAATGCAGTATTATGTTGCGCACGGAAACCTGTAAACGTTTTAACAGTGCCATCATCCATTTTAACCGGAATTTGAACTTCAACGATACGTGCGGGATTTTTAAGAATTTCGTATACATTTTTATCCATGCCCAATTTATCGCAGGCTGATTTTACGCGTGCCTGGGCAGCTAATAAAGGATTTAAATTTTCATTTGTCATGTTTTTCTCCTGTATATTTAATCTGATGTAGTTTATACCGCGATATTTGTAAAAAATCAATAACTTTCGCCAAGTTGGATAATTTTAAGTGCGTATTCTGACAAGTGCCCCTTCATAAAATCTATATATTCTTTCGCAGTCTTGGATGCGATAATTTTGGCACGGTTTGTGGCAAAGAATTTGGGATTATATCCACACTCCCACGCCAAACGTGTTCTATCTGCGTCCCAAAGGCATTCAGAAATATAATCAGGAGCCGGCAAATTAAGAGAATGATTTTTTACCGCGTAAATAATGGACTCGCGGAGGTCATAGGAAACGTTGCCGATTTCATTCATGGCAGATTCCGCCAAGGGAATTGCATTTTTCCCATGTATAATATCATATTCGTCGTTTGTTCGTGCCATATCATGAAAAGCGCACGCCAAGACGACACCTGCCGTGTCTTGCCCGAGGGCCAAGGCATAATCAATTCCACGAAAGACGACCGCCGCGGTATGCGTATAAAGTCCATGATAACCGTCTTTTTTCTGAATAGCGTATTTTTCGACAGTTGGTAGTACATGCGTCAAATACCAATCAAATGTTTTTGAAATTGAATACTGCATCGTTTTTTTGTTCCTTTTTTAAAAGCGCCTTTTAACTTATCTTGATTTTCGTTAAATGTAAATGATTTTTTTTGGTTATGGTCAGTTAATCAAAATATCTCAGGATCCCATGAAAGTAAAAAATGTATTGACTTAAATGGCAACTCTTTCGGGTTCTCTTCCAACGTCACAATCCAAAAATAAAATCGGTATAAAACCGATTTGATTTTTGGTGCGGGCGAAGGGAACCACATTTTCGCTTTTTACGATGTTTTTGAACCCAAAATACCTGCTTTTTACCGAATTTTTACTTAAAAGCCTGACACTTTGCTTGGCACTTTCTAAAATTATCATATTTTTAGACAAATGTACAATGTTTTTTACCACCCCATACGATTTATGAATCTTGATACAGTTGAACGCCTGACATCCATCATTTTTGCAATTCTGTATTTACTGACCCCCATATTTAATAACTGTTTTACCTTTTTCGCGTTTTTGGATAATTTTAGTTTTTTTGATTGTGCAGACAATGGCCGACCCAATTTTTTACCGGTTGCTCTGATGTTATCCAATGACGATTTGGTCCTTTGCGAGATTAAATTTCGTTCTATCTCTGCGGAAAGCCCAAATGCAAATGCCATAACTTTACTTTGAATATCATTCCCCAATCTATAATTTTCTTTGATAGTCCAAACCTGACAATCCTTGTTCAAACAAGTTTCCAAAATTCGCATAACTTCCAACAAAGACCTGCCCAATCTTGATATTTCAGCCGCAATTAAAATATCACCATCTTGTAATTCTTCTAATAATTGCCCCAATTTTCTTTTATTTAACGGTTTTCTGGAAGAGATAGTTTCTTCGGTCCATTTATCAATTTTAATATGATTTTGTTCTGCAAACATTGATATTTCGTGTCTTTGATGTTCCACGGTTTGTTTATTTGAACTGACCCTGATATAACCTATAATAGCCATATTTTTAATCCTTTGGTTGTAAATATTGTCCTTTTTAATAGAACGTTTAAATCAAGCATATTTTTCCCAAAAAGAATTAAATAATTTTGAATTTATACAGATATTAAAAAACTAGATAAAACAAGCAATTATTGATTTTTTAAAGCGTTTTTTTGCACTGGCGGTATAAACAGGGTCTAAATCGTTGGTTTTTGGTACATATTCATTCATAATGATATGTAGGAAGATTGTTTTTTGCTGCTTTTTGGCGTGCTTGCCAGTTATAACATGGGCAAACGAAGTGCCAACTCTTACCATCACAGAAAATACAAATCCGAAAATAGCCGAATTGTATCAACAGTTGCAAGATGCACAAAACAAAATCGATGAAATTAAATCTGAACATTTGGACAAATTATCTGAAAATTATCAAGCCGTTCATGAAAACGAACAAAGTTTGGAAAATCGTGCTTTGACCGCCACTACAACCGCTGCTACTGGGATTGGTGGTATGGAATTGGCGCGTGGGCTGTCTGAACAGAAAGCAGATAAAGACGCAGAACAAAATATGACTGCATATCTTGAAACCTTTCGTTGTGAATACGGGGATGGAAAATCAGTCAAAGGCGGGCAAGCCCCGATAGAATTGCCTGGCGGAAATGACGAAGTTTTAATGAATTTGCGCAACGAATATTTTGCTTTGGCTGAAAGTTTGAAAGAACGCAAAGAAGCATTGGGTTTAAAACCAGGAATTGAAAGTGAAATTGTATTAGATAAAGCGCAAATGTCACTATATGATGATGAAAATGTCGGTATAACTGGTGGTGCATATGCATCATTGTATCGTGCCCAAATGGGTAATGAAACAGACCAAACACAAATAGACGAAGAAAAAGAAAAATCATCCAATCGGGTCAAAGGTGGCGCGATTGCTGCTGGTGCGGGCGTCGTCGGTGGCATTGTAGGTAATGCGATTATCAACAAAGATGCACCAAAAAACCAAAGCGAAGAAATAAACAGGGAATACGATAAAAAACTGGCTGAAGCAACGAAAGAACAAGAAAACCTGACAAACCAGTTAAATCAAGCTATTGCAGAAAACGCTAAACAAGTCAAAGAATATAACAGCAATCTGGCGAATTATAAAGAACAAGTTTCAAAAATACAAAATGACTTAGATTCTGCCCCTGATGAATGTAGAGAATTGTTTACCATCCCAGCGGTTAATGAATTGCAACCAATTGAAAACGAAACAGATACTGTGCCAAATGCAGAATTTCCAGATTTGGCGGAACAGCAAACTTTGTTGTCATCGTGTTCTGGGTGCACCAACAAAGGCGGTGTGTTTAATCCAGAAAACAAAGATTGTTCTTGTCCGCCAGAAAAACCAGAAAAAGATCAAAATGGCAATTGTGTAGCAAAAACGATTGTTAGTGTTGACACAGAAACCACAAGACAAGGAGAAATCCTTGATTCTGATGCAAAACAAGCAGCAGATGAAATAATTGAAGCATTCACAAAAAGAATACAGGAATTAACACAACAAGGGGCACAATGATTATAAAACGCAGATTTTTATTACCGATATTATTGTGTTGGCCTTTTGTGTCAATGGGTGTTGATATATCAACTATCCAAAGCGCACAAACAATCGACGCTGCGCTATTTCACGCAGAAGTAGCATTAGGAAAATTAAATCTTACAGAAGAACAAAAAAGCGAAATAAAACAAAAATTACAAGATATCGCGACAGTTGCAAAACAACCACCTGAACCTGCAAATCCTGAACCAGAAGAAGCCGTTGCGCAAGAACCAGACCCTGATCAATGTCCACCAACATACGATAAAAATGGCAAACAATTAAATCGGTTAAAAAGTATTAATGAGAATACCAGGGTTGGCGATTTTTGTTCTTCGTCATACATAGCAGTTGGTAAAGTTAAATGGTATTCAAAATTAGTTAATGGACAAAAAGTATGTACATGTCTTGCTAGTGTTTGCACAGATGGCAATCATGTTGAAAAGGGACGGTGTGTCGAAGATGTTGCTGAATTAGCAACTTGTCCACGCCAAGAATACAAAAGTGTTTCGGATGTCAAAACAGATGAAGATGCTCTAAGTTTTTGTGAAACCAAGGGGGGCAAACAATGTAAAACCATAGGTGCACTGAAAGATTATAATGGTGTCAAAGGTTTAATTATATGCAATCCAACCAAAGAAGAATCAGGAATAGCAGACCAACGGGCAGAAGATCAAAAATTACACTATTACAATTGTGGTGATACCCGCCAGATTCCAAGTGGTATAAGCTGTTCTTATGTCTCTGATTTCAGTGGTTATAAAATCACACCATTGGAAGCGGACGGTCTTATGAAAGAATACGCGTTGAAAAAATATAAAGATGACATCAAATGTGATGAAAAATCACACAGAATTCAAAACGATGGCAACAACTATCGCCAATGTGCCAGCAGAAAAAACGATAAACAGTTTTATGAATTTAAGTTTAAGGATTTAGATGCGGGCAACAAAGATTTCTTTGCCGCAGTGTGTAAAATTTGGGGATTGGATTATGGAAAATCTAATGATGGAACGTATTATGTGTGTAAAAAAGCATCTGTTGCGCAATGCGAAGAAATATCTGCTGCGATGAAGCGCACGTTTTTCCCAGGCAGTGGCGAAGCGGTGCCAGAGACAACAAAAAAGGGTTCAACAAATTGTATTATAAAACAACATGAAGCTGCCATAGGTTCAAGATATCAAATCAATTCCAAAGCAACAACGATAGACCAGTTTAAAACCACAGACGGCACCGATGTGATGCATTTTTATGATAAAAACATTCAGGTAAACGCCAATAAATCTTTATACACAGATATTCAAACTTACCTTTTTAATGAATTAAATCTGCCAGTTAAACCGATGCAATGTTCTTCTGGATTTGTGGATAACGTTATGGTTATACCTATGACAACCCAAGAGTATGAAGCAACAAGAAAAAAGCAAAATGAATGTGCCTCTCAGAGCAACAGAGCCATGGCAGGCAGTATGTGGGGCGGTGGCGGTGCTGGAGCGCACGATTGTATGAAGAAATATCCTATACCAGAACAAATGTCAGATGTGTTGCCGTGCGAATACAATGGCAAACGTTTTGATCTTGCGTTCAAAAAATTGGATGTTAAATGGGATAAAAAATCAACCGGCGGGTACCAAGGCGTTCGTTGTCTGACCAATGGTGGTACTTTCACTGGAAAAACATGTGGGCTTGCATCAAAGAAACAGTGCGATGATTTCAAAGCGGACTTTGAAAAACAATTTCCTGGTTCAAAAGGGGTGGAATGGGATCCTGACTTTGGTGACAACGGTGGTTGTGTTTTAAAAGATGCTAAACATATTGAACATGTGCGACAAATAGCAGAAGTAGGGGGTATGGTCGCTTTGACTTTGGTAACTGCTGTGGCAGGGGGGCCAATTGTATGGGGATTGGCTGTTGTAGAGGGTGCAGCATTGGTAACCGAAGCACAAACAGAAGGCAAATTATCTAATTGGTCAGACAAATTTATCAGCGATGCCACGCAGTGTTCCGACAATGATTCTGGTTGTGCGAATGCTGTTTTGAAAAAACATATTGCTCGTATTATAAAAGGTTCTAAATATTTCGATGAAACCCAAGGCAAAGCTATCGCGAAACAAACTACCAGATTAATGGGGATGTTATCGTCAGACACATACAACCAAATAAACGACAAAGTACCAGACGGAATCAATCTTCAAAATGACAAAGAGCGCGACACTGTATTAGAAAATGCGATTTTGGGGTATTATGGAACAAAATTGACCAGCGACGAAAAGGCCCTGTTGACCACAAAGGAAGTCGCCACAGTTCTTACATTTGCAACCCTTATCGGTGGTGGGGTTATGGCGGGTTTGCGTCAGGGGGTAAAACGTAATCTCTTTAAAATTTCAAAGGCTCGTCAGGCCAAATGGTTGGATTTAAAAATACTTAAACCAGGTGATGTTGCTGATGATGTTGTCGCTATGTCAAAAACAGGCCAAAAAGCAGCAGCAACAGCTGGGAAAACAGCGCCAGCCGCAGGTAAAAGTTGGGAAGAAGAACTTGCCGAGATAGGCGTTAAAGAGGAAAAAACAGCAAATGGAGCTGTAAGATATAAAGACACAAAAACCGGCAAATATATATCAAAAGACGAAGTATTACAACGCATAGATAATATGCCCAGTGGGACGGCTGCTCCTAAACCAGCCGAGGCCGGTGGCAAGCCAAAAGAACCCAAACCAGAAACCAAACCAGCTGAACCAGAAGCACCAAAAGATTCACCTGTTGGCAATCCGGTAAAATCTAAATCACAAAAAATAGCCGATGCACGCAAACGTGGTGATTTGGGTTATCATGGGACCGACGCAGATATTGCGATGGATGATATGATACGTCCATCATCGAACACTGCCAATCTTCAAGGCAAAGTGCAATACGGATATGGTATAGCCAAAGATTATGATGCTGCCGAAAGATATGCTGTACGACGTGTCGTTGAACGCCAAAATGTCGGTAAAGATTTAGATTTTGTATTAGACACAAAAACCAATACGTTGATTATAACGAATAATTCTACCACTCCGTTGAATTTATCCAAAAAAACAGACTATGTTTATACAACGGCGAAAGATTCCGATATGGCGTGGGAAGTTCTGCACAATTCTTATGCTGCAGAGTACGCAAAAGGTTTTGAAGCTGCACAAATGCCGAACGCTGTTGAAATATTGGACAAAAAAGCATTTAATATTGATGATTTGGTTCGTCAAGGAAAAGTAAAGATTGTTGAACCAAATGTTCCAAAAACAACACCAAAGCCAACACCAACCGCTGCACCAAAAAGTACACCAAAGGCAACGCCAAAATCAACAGGAACAAAGCCGACAACCACACCGAAGCCGGCTGAAACAAAACCTGTCTCAACTCCTGCCGCACCAAAAAGAACACCTGCACAAGAAGAAGCACAGTGGCGCACATTGTATGAAAAATACGCACCAGAAAACCAAACATTTGATAATTTTAAAAAATCTTTTGGGAATAATTTGGACGAAGCAGAAGAGTATGCAAAAAATTGGGACGAAATGTTGAGCCCCAAAGAAGCCCAGACGAAAGTGAACAAAATGATAGATGATTTTTCAAAGAAATATGACTCTGAGGGCTCTTTTATGTCGTCATATTACAAGTATGTAGAGGCTAGACGAGAGGCCGAAGCTACAGCTAAGGGACTTGGAACAGAGTTTAAATTGCCCGATTTGAAAACGCCCCAATTAAAAAACTGGACACAAGAGCAACTTGACGAAGCAAAGCAAATTTATGATGCGACATCAGATGCCAATGTTGCACATCTTGCACCAAAAGATGATTATTATTCAACATGGGATCCAAATATAACTAAATTAAGACAAGAATTACAAGGAAATAGTGTGTCCGTATACACAAAAGAACTTAATGATTACATTAATAAACAAAATATAAATCTGACACGAGAAGAAGCAGATAACATTGGAGCCTATATACGAGGAAAAAATTACGATACAAGGATGTTATCCGGCACATTTAGCAAAGATTCTGGATTGAATACTATGACCGAACAAGCAAAAAATAAATATCAAGAATTGTTATTAACCCAAAAATCTAAAAACGTCAACAAAATAGACGAAGTGGCTGGAATTAGTAAGAAAAATTTACTGGGTCAACAAGTTGCTAAAAATGAATTTGTTCAAAATTTTGTTTCTAAACGCGTATCGATGTATGAAGATATTATTACGAAAAATCCCAGTATTTACAATCGTGCAAAACGATGGAAGCAATTATCAATCGAAGACCGGGAAAAACTTTGCAAAGAAATATTTGAAATTGCCGATACTAAATTGGGCGTAGAACATACTGATTTTGCTGTCAAAGATTTGGTCAAAGATTTCGGCAAAACCGAAAAAACACTGGGGCTTCAAACTGGTGGCAATGTGTATCTAAGCAGCAGACATTTCCCCAACATGAGTTTTAGTGATGTAATGGATACAATTGCTCACGAACAAGCACACAAGGTTGATCACTTAAATCCAAACAAGGGAATACTAGGGTCGCAACTAGCAGATTTGGGAAGCAAAGAAGGATATATCCAAGGTTACGCAGGTCGTTCATACGCCGATTACAGAAAAGAATTGACAGAACAGAGTTCATGGCTGATTGGGACGGAAATGAAAAAAGCGATATCTAAATTAGGATTATAAAAATTTTTAATAAATCCAAAATATCTGCGTTTACCATCTTGACGCGGTAATTCAACCATATAATAAAACACATTACCCCGTAAATAAAGATTGTCATTTGCTTGACAGTTTGCTTTACACTTCTTGAACATAGTGATTTACCTCTTGTTTTTCAAGTGTGCCAAAGCAAAAAACATTGGTTTGCTAAGGATTTTTGTGCACTGATATTACTTCGCACACAAAACAAAAATCCGGTGCAAAATTAGCAACGAGTTGATGTGTGCGTCATAAGAATACCCGCCTCATATCAAATCGACCTAAATCTTGGTGCGGGCGAAGGGAATCACTCGGCATAAAATGCCTGCGTGCAAACCGTAACGATTTCGGTGCGCTGCCACTTCCAAAATCTACTTGTTTTCGAACACTCTTTGCCGGCTTCTCTTCCACGCCACATACAAAAATTAAATCGGCAAAATGCCGATTGAATTTTTGGTGCGGGCGAAGGGAATCGAACCCTCGTCTAAAGCTTGGGAAGCTTTCGTGCTGCCATTATACCACGCCCGCGATTGTTGATAAGTCTATATCAATGTTAACCAATTGTCCAGTATAAAAAATTAGCGCGATAATTTGTTAGACTGTTGCATAAATAGTTGTTCCAGTTCGTGAAGTCTTTTTTCTTTGGCCCTGTATATTTTTGGTTTTGGCTGGTTGGTCTTTAATGCTTTTAATATATCTATTACTTCTTTTAAGATATCGCCGTATTTGGTTGGGCTTATTTGATACTGCAAGATACTAAAACGTTGGATTAGATTGTCCCAATTTTCTTTAAGTTTTGTGTCTTGTGACTTTTTGCCCATATCTTGGACAATAGTTAGTTTTTGGTTGTTCATATAATTCCTTTTTATCTTGTTTTTTCGTTTGGGTACAGCCGTTCCAAGCCCCCTTCCCAACCATTAAAACGTTTATGCCGACGTTTTTCTGAATACTTGGCGTACAATAGTGCTTTGTCAGGCAAATCATAGACAATATCGCCACCTTTGTAATATGTGCGTTTATCCCCAATAAATCTTTTGTTTGACATATTTTGCCCCACTTCTTTCATTTCATCGGAATTTGTAATAATTGTTCTGGGAAAATCAAGTCCGGATTTTCGATACTGTTGCGTTCGGCAATGATACTGAACAGAATCCCTTTGCGCAGGAAATTACGCGCAATAATCCACAGGCAATCGCCACGACGGACAGTATAGAATGTATCATTGTCACCAGTCATTTCAGGCATAATAAACGTATGATTTACGGTTGCAACTGTTTGACCATCAGCATCGTGCAGGCGCACCGATAGTGTGTATTCGTGTCCTGGGACAAGTTTTCCAATGTCTGCACCAAGACCAAAGTTTTTGTAATCTGATACATATGCATCCCCAAGAAATTTGTCATTTAGTGACAAAGATACGCGCAAGCGTGGCAATGCGTTGCCAGTTACTACAATACGACCTGTATCAAGATAATCTATTTTCGATACGTTCAAATCACCATCTTTCAATACAACGGGGGATTGCATGATGTGACTGCCGCTTTTGGTCATAAGTAATGATATGGAATTACGATAGTCTATATCAGAAATATAAAGGAAAACCTTGTCTTCAGATTTTGTGTTTGGTTTAGCCCCCAAAAGAGACAATGTATAATTCCCAGGGCGTAATCCACGTGTGGGCGCATAAACAAATTCGCCATCAGCGTTTGTTCTTTCTGTGGCTATGATTTTATTATTTAACACCACAGAAACATTTTTATTTGGTTGCCAACGTCCCGCGACAATTATCATGCCATTCGGTTTGATACGAACAATATCAAAACTCGGTTTATCGGTTGTAATCGGTGCAACATTTCTATGGGTTTTTATAGTAGTTTGAACTTCTACTGGCTTTGCAAGCGTATTGAAAATAATTGTATTTTGTGTTGTGTTAGTCTTGGTAAATATCACCCAGATTGCAACAAACAACACAATAATTGCACACAGAATTGGAAACCAGTATTCGCGCAATACAGAGTTTTGATTTTTGTTTGGGGTCTTTGATGTTTTGTGTGTTACTTTTGGTGCTGTTTTTGTAGTGTTGCCCTTTCCTTCTTCGGTTCCATTAAGGGTTTTCAGAAATCTACGGGTAAAGTGCCGACGCCGCGCAAGCCAATTATCTTGGCGTGCAATCGCATCGTCTATGATGCTGTCGGTTGAACGTTTTGTTTTGCCCATAACTGCCGCATTATTATTTGCCATACTATTCATCTCCTGTGAGTGTTTTTTCACTGTTGGACAAAATAGCAAAAATTTTTTTCTTTGTCAATTTATTTGTGGTATAATTATCCGGTAAAGATGGAGAAAATATGAAGAAAATAGCAATTATGACAACGGGTGGCGACTGCAGTGGCTTGAATACCGTGATAAATCGTATTGTTGCAGGTGCAAAAATACGTGGATGGGACGTTTGGGGCATCATCGATGGAACCGATGGCCTTTGCAGCAAACCAATCAATGTAATGGAAATGAATTTAAAAACTGTGCCGATTGAAAATGCAAGGTTAGCCGGTAGTTTTTTATGTAATGGTCATGCATGTATGATGAATTTTGAGCGGGCAATTGCTATGGGACGAGTGTCGGAATTTAATAAAATTCTGCGTGATGCTTTGGCAAAATTAAAGTTGGATGCGCTTGTCCTTGTTGGTGGTAATGGCAGTTTTTCGTTGGCTTGGCTGAACCGTGAAATATATCGTGATTTGTCGCTGGTGTGTATTCCAAAAACTATTGATTTTGATATTCCGTTAACCGACAGAACAATCGGTTTTGAAACAGCGGTAGATCAATTAACCAAGTATTGTGATCAATTATTGTTGACTGCACGCAGTCATCATCGGTGGTTTATTGTGCAAACGATGGGGCGTGATTGTGGAAGACTTGCATTGAATGCGGGTATTGCGGTTGGTGCAGATGCAATTTTGGTTCCGGAAATAAAGTTTGATGTTGATGAATTGGTGCAACATATAAAGTCTGTTGATCGCGATTATGGTATCATTATGGTGTCCGAAGGTGTAACATTGCGCGGACATTCTGGTCGTCCGGCGGAAATAATTGCACGAAAGTTGACTGCCGCCGGAATTGCAAACAGAACCGCATTCCCAGACTATATTCAACGTGCGGGTGATACTGTGGCGGCAGATCGAATACTGGGGGCAAAAATGGCAACATGCGCATTAAATGCGATTGAAAATAATGAAACATATGTTATGACGGCATTGCGCGGTAGTGATTGCGTGACTGTGCCGCTTTCGGAATTTTATGCTGCGGGCGATGTGCGCGCCGATCCGAATATCCCGTTGGTAAAGACCACCAATGCGTATATCGAACCCGATGACCCGCTTTTGCACGTGGCGAGTGATTTGGGTGTATACATCGGGGTGGGTGAATAATTATTGATTTTGTGGCAGGTAAACGTTATTACTTATCTCTGGTCCGGCCATCAATGAACCTGTGCTGGGAAATTTAAAGGTGCCAGATACAGTATCATATAAACCAACAATATCCCCCCTTCTTGCCGGGATAAAGTTTCCAACCAGCACACCACTTTGATATGCCTTTATTTCCCAAACGTAGCCCCAAAAGTTACCTCCGCCGCGACATGTTCCAAATAAGCACCAATCTCCTTGGATAACCTCCGTATCAAAAGCAATATATTGCCCATTTACTGTTCCCCTTGCACCATTGGAGTCGAATGTGATATCTCCTGAAATTTTTGTTGTGGGCGAAATAGAAGTACGTTGACCAACGTTTATGAATAACCCCCAAAAACCACTAGATCCGGATTCTCCAAAATAAGTTCCTTTTATGACGTTATCGTTAGACCCAAATAATACCTGCGTTTCTCCGGCAGTTCTGGTCGATTGCGCCACGAAAGAAAAACGAATATCGCCAGATAGCCCTAGCCGGATAAAGCGATTATCAGATGCTACTCGAATATATTCCAATGGAGTATAACCTGGGGGCAAAAGGGTGTTTCCTGCAGGCCGTGGATTTTTAACGATGGTCGTTGCTTCTAGTTGTTCTTGGGACATATTGTTTGCCCATTGTATAAATATGTAATCCGCCGGCAAAGTTGGTGCTATATTACTAGTATACTCCGACATTTCAATTACATGCCCTGAATTATCGGTTGTACACCATTTTTTTCTTGAAGTATAAGAGCCGTTCCCAGAATATGAAAATTTATATGTGTCCCCAAGTGTAAATGGCACTGCAATAGTATTTTGAATACTAGAAAAAGCGAGAGTACCCCCAACGGTTGCGCCAGTATAAACATTTGCTGTGCAATATACAGGAGAGTTTTGCTGCAAATTGGTAAGTGTTTGCGCGAGAGATGTTACACGGGGACCAGAGGAATTAATCAAATTCCCCCCAATGCCCCCATCATGTATCGTCCAAAGCCAACAATTACCGGTTGCGGGGTCATTGCCGGCACAGACAAATTCATTATCCAATCCGTTTTGTAATGCCGCATTAAATGTTCCCGCATCAACAAGAGTGTTTGTCTGATTCGCATATGTTCCATTGTCTTGGTAAATCCCTTTTTCACCTAATTCACCCGGCGCATTTGTATATGTCGCAACATAATTTGCATGTTTATTTTCACCGAGTGTATTTTGTGTAGCATCTAATTTCGCATTCACTGCACCAACCGTTGGTAATGCGGTGTCGTTTGTGTTATTGCCTAAATCTGATTTTACTTCGCGTGGTGTGATTTCCCCGGCGGTATTGGTAAAAGTTGCAACTTTTGTTCCTGATTGTGCACCGAATATATCTTGTTTTTCAGAAAGTTCATCGTTTACATATGTTAGTGATGTTACTGTTTGCCTGTCGGCAATATCATCGGCGAATGCGAAACCAATAAATGCTGCGAACAACCCAAATACCATGAACTTTCTCATGTTCCTCTCCTTTTTTTTCTGTAAAACAAAAACACCGTGCCAAAGGACAACGGTATCGGGGTGTTCGTAAATCGTATCTAGTAAGATTTCCAAGGTCTTTTGACAATGCATTATAACCATTGGCACCCCGAAATACGGGGGCATATAAACATGGCGCGGTAACTGTGCACCAAACCTAGATACGGACTTACGACAGTCCAAAACCGAAAATCCTTTCGATTCCGTTTTTATCCTAACAAAATCCGCAATTTAAACGCAAGTATAAAATTTAGTGATACTTGACTTTTGAAAAAAATTAATACATAATTGCTCTGCAAATCCCAAAGATTGCCATTTGAATCAATCCTGTGTGCGGTATGCACAAGGCACATCATCCGTTGAGTTTTCAACCTTGGTGTCGGTTTTCTTTGTGGGTTAAACAGTTAAAATACAAAAAGGAGTAAAAATATGGCAACTGTTATTCGTTTGGCACGTTATGGCGCAAAAAAACGCCCGTATTATCACATCGTTGTAACTGATTCACGCAATGCGCGTAATTCAGGTAATGTGTTAGAGGTTGTTGGTAAATACGACCCGATGTTGGCGCGCGACAATGAAAAGCGCGTAATTCTTAAAATCGACGAAATCAAGGCTTGGATGGCAAAGGGTGCAAAACCGTCTGACCGTGTGTATCGTTTCTTGGCGAACGCGGGATTGGTTGCAAAACGTGTTGTTCCAACACAAACTAAAAAGAATTTGCAATCCGAAAAGACGTTGCAAAAGATTAAAGACAAAGCCGATAAACTTGCCAAAATAGCCGAAGAAAAAGCTGCTGCGGAGGCTGCCGCTAAGGCCGCAGCAGAAGCACCGGCTGAGGCGCCGGCAACAGAACCAGCAACCGAAGCATCTGCAGAATAACAATGCCATCAGGTGCGCGTATTTTGGTTGGAAAAATTGTTGCACCCCAAGGGATTCGGGGCGAGGTACGCGTTCAGACCTTTACTGAAAAACCGTCGGACTTCCAAAGTCTGGCGGTTTTTGGTGATAAAATTCCGGTTGGTGCCCTGCACTTTGTGCGCGTGGTGCCGAATACCAATGTTATTATCGCACGGATTGATGGGGTTGCCGATAGAAACATGGCGGAAATGTTGCGCGGAACGGGGTTGTTTGTAAATCGCGATGATTTACCTGTATCGCAAGATGGCGAATATTATCAGGCAGATTTAGTCGGTATGACTGTTATTCGTGATGATGTGAAATTGGGGCGCGTTGCATGCTTTCAAAACTTTGGTGCCGGGGATATTATGGAATTGGATACTGGTGATATGGTTTCTTTTCGTGGCGTGTCTGTAGATTTTGAAAATAAAATTATAAAAATAAAAGGATAAATTATGCATCAAATATTTAATTTTCAAATTGTAATGACAAATTGTCCAGAAGAATTTCGTGGTGATAAATGTCCTGCACGACAATACTTGGCTAGTACGGGGTTATTTCGTGAAACAATCAATGAGTCGATTCTTGCACCCACTAAATCTTATGCGGATGCTCGGGTTGAATTTATCTCTGCTTTTGATGAAGTAAATAGAATTTGTATAGATTGCAAAAGTAAAAAAAGGTAAATTATTATGCGAACGATACATGTAAATCAGAAAAAAGTGCGAATTGAAGCGGGGTGTGGTGTATGGCCGTTTTTTCGTATGAATTGTGGGGTTCTGAGGTATGCCATAGAGCATAGTATACCATATACAAAAACAACAAGATATCCTTGGATTAATACCGACATTTGTGTGCGTCCAACGGATAACGATAAATTTTTATGCAATGTGGTGCAAAGCCTTTGCGACAACTGTCGCTGGGGTGAGTTGCAAAAAACAAAACAAAGGTAATAAATACATGAAAACAAAAGAATTTATAGTAAACATTCCAGGGCAAAAAGATTCAGTGATTTTCACACGGGAATGTAATATGCCTGCTGAAGAATGTCAGGCGGTTAAATCATTAAAAACTAATGGTTTTAAATTTCAATGCACCGGGGGCATCAATGGGCCAACGTATGTTTTTTCAAATTCTGAATTGTTCGCTGCATATGCTAAATCTTATGCCGCAATGGCCAAAAGATTATGTGATAATTGTAAAGTACGCAAGTAAGGGAAAATATGAGAACTTTTGAAAATTTCGTTTATCCGATACTCAACAGCGTGCATATGACGTGTTTACCAATGGATAATTGCCCGGCAATCAAGGCGGAAAAAGAAAATAAAAACCATCAACAAGTTATTCATATTTGCGAAGAATGTTGGGATAGATTAAAAGAGGAAGCACAAGGACCCAAACCTAAATCAAAATAAAACGATGCATTTTAATATACTGACCGTTTTCCCAGAAATGTTTCCGGGCACACTTGGTGCTGGGGTGGTTGGACGCGCGCATGCCAATGGAATTTGGTCATATAATGTCGTAAACATTCGCGATTTTGCAATAAATGATTATGGCAGTGTTGATGACACGCAATTTGGTGGTGGCGCAGGTATGGTAATGCGCCCAGATGCCCTTGGTGCGGCGATAGATTCTATTGAAAAACCGGGAAAAATTATATATTTTTCACCGCGCGGCCCGCGGCTTACTCAAAAAATGGTTCGCGGGTTCGCGGAAAACCCGGAAACTGCAGTTTATACCCTGCTCTGCGGTAGATACGAAGGAATTGACCAGCGGGTGATTGAGGAGTATAATATTATGGAATTATCCATCGGTGATTACATCTTATCTGGTGGTGAAATTGCCGCGCAAGTTTTTATTGACAGTTGCGTTCGCGTGTTGGATAATGTCTTGGGTGGTGGTTCGGAATCGACCACTGCGGAAAGTTTTGAAATCGGGGGGTTGGAATGGCCGTTATATACCCGCCCGTCAGTATGGCGTGGACGAAAAGTCCCAGAAGTCCTGCTGTCTGGTCACCACGGCAATATAGAACGGTGGCGGAAACAACAATCGGACGAAATAACAAAAGAACGTCGTCCGGACTTAATAAAGGAAAATGAAAAATGAACATTATTAAAAAAATCGAAGAAAAAAATATCGCAAAGGTCAAAGGTGACAAGGTTATTCCAAACTTTAAGGCTGGTGATACTCTGCGTGTGCATGTAAAAATCAAAGATGGCGACAAATTCCGTATTCAATTGTTTGAGGGGGTCGTTATCGCGCGTGATGGTGGCATGGGTAATACCGCATCGTTCACGGTTCGCCGCGAATCTTATGGTGTTGGTGTTGAACGCAAGTTCCCATTGTACAGCCCGGCAATCGAAAAGATTGAAAAGGTTCGTATTGGTCGCGTGCGTCGTGCGAAATTGTTCTTTTTGCGGAAATTGTCCGGTAAAAAGGCGCGTATTGTCGAAGATTTGGCGGCGGCAAGCGCAGAAAAAGGCACAAAATCCGAAAAGACCGAAAAATAAATTCCCATCTGATTCACAAAAATCCCGCAAATGCGGGATTTTTTAGTGCTAGCATCTTTTTTTACGTTTGTTGTGTTTTTGATAATATGCGGTTAGCAAGAATACGGTCACAATAAATACCAAATCTAGTGTGGCGATAAATATCACACCAACCTCTGGTGTTTCCAACAGAACATACCCCAAATAAGACAAATCGGTTGTGATCCACACGAACCAAGATGTTAAACTTAAATCATCGGCATGCCGGGTCTTTAATATCTTGATAATCTGGGGAATATAGGCAACAAATTCCAAAATGGTATAAACAGATAAAAAAGCATAAGCAATTATTTCTTTCATAAAAATCCCCTGCGATAACAGGAGAATTATATCATAAAATCGGTTTTATAGGTAAAATTTTTTTAACCGACGTTTTTATTTGTATGATTATTTGCCAAATACGCGATACAAACGTTTTAAACGTTCGTCCAACGCTTCTTTTGTCTGTATGTATTTGTTAAGTCTTTTTCCGAATACGTTGTATGCACGAGCATAGTGGTGCTGGACTTCATAGCCGTCGCAATCCCGTTGTCCGCACGATGAACCACGTTTAAAAAGTGGACATATACAATTTCCACTCATACATCTAGCAGGCGCCGGAACCTCTATAAAAAATGATTGACCATCAGACATTCGGACCAACCTAAATTTTTTTTCTTTTGGGGCTTTGTCTTTAAGTTGTTCGTCCGTAAGATTTGACACTACTTCCCCCGCTCGTTCACATTTCCAGCGTGTTACAAGCAAACGCACATACAAATTTACAAGCATATTTTGCTCCTTTTGTCTTATTTACTACCAAAAATAATACAAAAATTATATATTGTCAAGTTGTAGGCACAAAAAAACATAATTCCTGTTTTATATTTTGGCTCAAGTGTAAATAATGTACCTTTTTATTGGTTTTTGTCTTCAATTTTTTCAGACATTTTTATTTTCCTTTTTATTTTTGGATTTCGGTTGATTTTTTATCAAAAAATCTTTTTATTCTTTCGCAAGCGGACAGCGTTTCTTCCGGTTTTTCTGACTTGCTTGGCGATATCACAGGAAGAAACTGATGGGAATAGCGGGCATCATCCGCACAAATATATGCGCAAATTCGTGCACAACTTGGGCCACTGCCTTGTGAGGAAAGAAAAACCCAATCAGATGTTCCATCATTAAACTTTACACGATACCACGCGTTTTCGCCATGTTTAGCACTTGGTTTCCCTGTTTGCGCACGATGCCCCCTGGTTTCAGATGACAAAACATGTAATTCTTGAACATTTGGATTGATTTCTCTTTGTATGGAACCAAAAATGCTAATCGCAAAGTCCGAGGACTGTATTTCTTCACCACGATAATGCGTCGCAGGTTTACCACCAACAAAGATACCATTGGCGTTTATTGTTATGTATTCTGTATTTGGAATATCAGATTTACAAACATCATTGTTGAACTTTTCAGCGGTTTCCATAATTTCGTTCATTAAATCGGGCATTTTACCATCCAGGAATGCTGCAACATACTCCTGTTGAAAATCTGACATACCACCACAATCATCCCAAAACCAAGATGACATTTTTTATCCTTTTTTATTTTTTCTTTTCCATGGCACCCACCAAGAACTTCAATTTCTTATCAAGTTCCTTTTCAAACAAAGAAGCGACGTTTATTTCTGGGACAAACCAACCATCACCCATATCAACATAATTAACATAATTGTGTTTATTATTTTGAGCCATCTTTCACTCCTTTTTTATTTTTACCGGCCTTTGGTGTGCATTAAACTATCGCGGTAGTGTTCGACCGCCTGTTTATATTCCAAGTACTCTGCTGGCAGAGTCTTTTCAAATGCTTCAACCTGTTTATTCACGCGTTGCGTTTTTTTAAAGTCTACATAGTCTATTATACCTATAGCTATAATAAACAATCCCCACGACATAAATAAAATACCGGTTCGTTGTCCCCGGGTCAGGGGTTTCCTGCCTGTCTTTTCTTCTTTTTTTAATGCCTGTTCATTATATTTGGCAACACACAATCTATACAGTTCTTCTAGATCTGGTCTTTTCTTGTAAAAAAACCAATCCTTAAAATCTATGCCTATCTGGTATTCGTCAAACTCATCATATTTATGAAATGAAAACTGGTATTCGTCACCGATATAAACACGATAAAATTCTTCGCCACTCAAATCTTTAACTATGACATTTTTATTACGGATAATATCCAAACATTTTTGAATTATTGGGTCATCAGATTGTATTTTTTCTTTTTCAAAATTATCGTTATTCGCCATTTTTGCTCCTTTTTTGTATAAATACCACAAAATCACGGACGGTCAAGGATAAAATAAACAAAATTTTCAATTTGACTTAACGCCAATGTGGGGCTAGCATGTGAGTATGAGAAAGATAATTGTTCCTTTATTGGTTGTGTTTGCCGCGTTTGGGGCGCATGCATATATTGATCGTGATACCGCGGTGCTTCAGGTTATGAACAAGGCCGCCGGCAAGACTCAGACCATTACGGCACCAGTGGGTCGGGCGGTTGTTTTTGAAAAATTAAACATAACTGTGCGGGCGTGCAAGCAATCTGACCCATTCGATGCGGAAAATTTCTATGCTTTTACCGAAATTTCAAAATCTGATGGGGAAATGTTTTATAGCAATTGGATGAATCGGAATAATCCTGGGAAAAATCCGGTTCAAAATGCCGATTATGATGTTTGGTTGGTGCGGTGTGAATAATTAAAAGGGGGCGCGGATGAAAAAAATTCTTGTTCGTGGTATGATTTTTACTCTTGGTGTTGGGGTGTTGCTTTTGGCAATTTTTGTATTCTTTACTTTGCCAAGAAAGGATGCCGCTTTGGAAAGTGCGCATCTAAAGGATTGGCGTGGTGCAACGGTTGAACGTCGTATTACTGCAGCACGGGTTTTAACTGCATCTGAAAACAATCTTGATTTGCTGGTTGCGTGTGTTGATAAAATGGCAACTTTGCCAGATTCGGCGGATATGCCGGTGCGTGATGCAATGGAACTTTGTTTTGTCGGCATGCAATTAAAGAATAATATGTAATGTGGCGCGTAATACTTCTGTTTGTTTTGTTTGGATGCGCATGTGACGGTTGTAGTGGTGATTTTGGTGCCAAGTATTTGGGAGTCAAATATGTGAACGATCCATTAGGGGAAGGCGTTGCGCCTGATACAGACCCGCTTATACGATTTGATGCGTTTGATTGTACGACTTTTGTAGAAACAGTTTTAGCGGATGGCAGTCTTGAAAAATTAAATAAAATTAGATATTCTGATGGCAGGCCAGACTTTGTCAATAGAAATCATTTTATTGAAACAGATTGGCTTTCAAATAATTCTGATATTGTTCAAAATGTTAGTAGTCGTTATGCGCCTGTTGTCGTACACACTGTTTTAATTGACAAAAAGAATTGGTTCAAAAAGACACACAAAATAAATACTGACTTTACACCACGCACTGTGCGTTTGGAATATATTCCGTATAAGTATGCTACGGATATTCGTATTCAACGACCGGTTGTGGTTTTATCCCTGCGCAACAACCCAAAAATTCGCGATAAAATTGGTACGGATTTAGCGGTTCGCCATATGGGGTTGTTGTTGCCTGGTGGCATTTTGCGTCATGCATCACGTGGGTCAGGTGCGGTTGTTGATGTTGACTTTCAAAAATATATACATAGAATGATGAAAAGCGAAAAAAATTTAGGTATAATAATTCTGGAAATAAAAAAATGACAAACGATACAATTATAAAAATGGATATGGGCGCGGTCGCAAGCGGTGCTTTGACGGCGGGTGCGACCTTATGCCTTGGAATTGAATCTTCGTGTGATGAAACCAGTGCGGCGATTGTTGATTCAAATAAAAATGTTCTTTCACATATAATTTATTCGCAAATTCCAGAACATCAAAAGTACGGTGGTGTGGTTCCGGAATTGGCGGCACGTGCACATATATTGGCCATTGATGAAGTAATAAATCTTGCGCTTTCGCGTGCGGGCAAAGCATTAGATGATATTAATGTTATCGCGGCGACCGCGGGTCCGGGGTTGATTGGTGGGGTCTTGGTTGGGTGGATGGCGGCGACCGGCATGGCCCAGGCAACCGGCAAACCACTTGTCGCTGTGAATCACTTAGAAGGGCACGCATTGGTGCCACGCCTATGCGCGACAACGGCGGACGATATGCGGGCAAATGTCGATGTGGAATTTCCGTATTTGCTTATGCTTGCGTCCGGCGGGCATTGTCAGATTTTATTGGTGCGTGGTGTTGGGCAATATGAAATGATTGGTCAAACATTGGACGATAGTGCCGGTGAAGCATTTGATAAAGTTGCAAAGATGTTGGGACTTGGGTATCCCGGCGGGCCGATTGTTGATAAATGCGCAAAGTTGGGCAACCCGCGAGCCTTTGATTTTCCGCGACCGTTGACCGACAAACCGGGTTGTGATTTTTCGTTTAGCGGTATTAAAACTGCGGCGCGTGCGATGTTGGCAAAACAAGAACCGCCCTATTCTGATGAGTTTATAAATGATTTTTGTGCATCGTTTCAGGCATCGGTCGTCGATTGTATTATAAACCGCCTAAACAACGCAATGAAGTCACCGGTTGTTCGTGCATGCGCACCAAAAACATTGGTTGTTGCAGGTGGCGTTGCAAAAAACAGTGCTATACGTGGCGCAATGGAAGATTTGGCGCACCGGCACAATATGATTTTTGCTGCGCCACCGATGAATTTGTGTACTGATAATGGTGCAATGATTGCATGGGCAGGAATTGAAAACTATCGTGTCGGCAAAATCGTCCACGAACCGATTGCGCCGCGCCCGCGTTGGCCATTGACAGAATTATAAACTGCGTCGCGCTTCGTGAAATTGTTTTGAATTCTTTATATATTCTATGATAGATACGTAATCTTTCTCAAGTTTGGTTATGTTTTCGTGTAGCATCATCATATAGATTTTTGAATTTTTGGGTTGTGCAATTAACGATTCACCCGTCCATTGAATCGACCGCAAGTCATTAAATAATTTCAACATATCTGGATTGCTTTTTATTCTTATATATGGCGATATTTTCGCATATTCTTGAATTAGTTTATTTGTGTCCAGCCACGTAAGTTTTGCAACATCGTGGTTAAACATGTAATCCGCGCTTTCATATTTTGCCTCTGCGAAATCTATGATTGATAATGTATCCGTATCTTTGTCATAAAAGATATTGTTTTCATTCATATCGCCGTGCGCGAACACAAATGATGCGACCATTTCTTGGTGTGATTTAAACAATTCATAGGCCTGTGTGATTTTTATAATGTCTTCTTTGAGTAAGTATGATTTTGTTTTTTCGATAATATCTGCAAAACCATTGCCAAGTTGATACTCCAAATCATGTACAGGATTGCAATGGTTTATATCATGTAAAAAGTTGGAAAAATTTTTATATATCGATTCTTGTTGCTCTGGCAATAATTTAGCAAAATATTCGGCGGTTATTGGGTCACCGCGAACACGCTCCTCGCGAACCGATGGATTTTCGCCATCTGAAATATTTATAATTTTTGGTATAAAATACCCGCCAACTTTGTCTTTATATGCCAATAAATTCCCAACAACCATATTTGCATAGTGCTGTTTTCGCAACCATTCGGCGATATGGGATTTGTTTGTGGATACAGGCGTTTTTATTACATAATTACCATCTGAAACGACGCGACTTTCGCGTGGATTATTTGTGTTTATCTGTTGAGCATCGTTTAACATGTCATTATTGTATCACGATAATTAAAGGATTGCAATTTTTTCGGAGTTTGATAATAATTTAGACATAGAAAAAGGTTAAACTATGCAAAAACCGGAACCGTTTGTTAAACCCGATACGATTTTTTCCGTAACCGATGCTTCGGCATTGCTTAAAAGCGTGGTTGAAACCGCGTTCCCGGTTATAAAGATTCGTGGTGAACTGTCGCAAATTACGCGCGCGACTTCGGGGCATATGTATATGACGATAAAGGATTCTGGTGCCGCAATGTCTGTCATTATTTGGCGCGGAACACCAGTGAATTTTGCGCTGTCCGATGGGTTGGAGGTTATAATTACCGGAAAACTTACGACCTATCCGGCGCGCAGCAATTATCAGATTGTGGCATCAAGTATTGAAATGGCGGGCGTTGGTGCAATCCTTAAAATGCTTGAAGAACGCAAACAAAAATTGGCGGCCGAAGGGTTGTTCGATGCATCGCGTAAAAAGCCGTTGCCGAAATTACCAACAACAATCGGTGTGGTGACAAGTCCGACCGGTGCTGCGTTCCAAGATATTCAGAACCGCCTGCGTGAACGATTTCCTGTGCATGTGATTTTGTATCCTGCGACCGTTCAAGGGACGACCGCAGCGGCGGAGGTTGCGGCTGGCGTTGAATACTTTAATTGTGCGAAAAATGTTGATGTTATAATTGTGGCGCGCGGTGGCGGGGCATTGGAAGATTTGCTGCCTTTTTCCGAAGAAATCGTTGTGCGCGCGGTTGCAAATAGCAAGATTCCGGTTATAACGGGCGTTGGACATGAACCAGATTGGATGTTGGTTGATTTCGCGGCGGATTTTCGTGCACCAACACCGACTGGCGCGGCCGAAGCCGTTGTGCCAACAAAAATATCTCTCGTTCAAGACCTGGAAAACCTGGGGCATCGATTGTCAGTGGGCTTTGCTACGCGCTTTGTAAACCTTGAACAAAAAATCGACAACATAAATATAAAAAGCCCGCGGCAAATGCTGATGGAACGGATGCAAAGAATTGATGATATCACGCGAACACTGGGGGTTATAATAAATGCAAAAATGACGGATGCCAAACATAAAATGGAAATTGTCGCGCGCATGCCCGATATACTAAACAATAAAATGTTGAACATGTGGCGCGTATTGGAACATATGGGGCAAATGCTGAATTCATTGGGGTATAAAAATGTGCTAAACCGCGGTTACGCCATTGCGCGTGCGGCGGACGGCGCGATTATATCAAGTGCCACTGGTGTGCCCAAAATAGCATCGGTTGAATTCGCAGATGGGGTTTTAAATCTGTAGATTTATTTTTGATTTTTTATCAAATCGTATTCTTGTACATCAAGATTGGCTTTTTTATTTAACCATTGTGCCACAATATGTCGATGACAAAATTTTTCTGGCGTTTCAAAACAAAGTAAAACGACATCCTTTCCAAAACTTTGAATTTCGGTTGCCACCACGATTGGATTGAGTGTGGCCAATACAGTTTCATTATATTTCGCGGTGTACCATGCCTCAGATAATTTTTTGTCGTGCCATTCCTTCCACCATGAATACTTCGGCGCCAATTTTTTATATGTTCTTCCTGTATATCCGTCAGGTGTCCACCCAGATATTCCAACCGGGGTCAGACCGTTTTGTTCATACTCTTTGGTTTTTGACCAATAGCCTGTATATATCATAACATTACTCCTTCAGTAATGTCCTTGCGGTGGCGACGGATTCAGGGGTTATTTCCGCACCACTGATTATACGCGCAATTTCGTTTAATTTTTCATCGCCGGTAATTTCACGAACACTGGTTATAGTGGTTTCGTCGTTTGTTGTTTTTTCTATTTTGAAATGATGGTCGGCAAAGCCTGCAACCTGGGCCGAATGGGTTATAACAATGGCCTGGGAATCTTGTGCAAGGCGATTTAAACGGCTGCCCACTGCACTTGCGGTTGCGCCGCTGATTCCAGTGTCAACTTCATCAAAAACAAAAGTATGTGAAGCATCATTGTCCGCCAAAACCACGCGCATGGCAAGCATCAAACGCGCAAGTTCGCCACCCGATGCCGCACGGTGTAATGGCGCAAACGGCATGCCAGGGTTTGTTTTTATCATAAACAGCACATCGTCCATACCTGTCGCCGATGGTTCGTGTGGCGTGATTTCTACATTAAAATCCGCATTTCCAAGTTTCAAATCCGGCAATTCGCACAACAATCGTGCCCGCAATTCTGTTGCCGCGTATTTGCGTTGTTTGGTAAGTTCTTGTGCCGCGTTTTGATAGGCTTCGTGCGTTTTTGTAACAAGCAACTTTAATCGTTTTAATTCGTTATCTGAATTGGTTATCGTATTTAACTGGGATTCCATTTCAACCAATTTTTGTGGCAATTCGTCGGCCGCAACATGATGCTTGCGCGCCGCGGCGCGAATTGCAAAAAGACGTTCTTCGATTGAATCCACAGTATCCGTATCAATTTCATTTGGTGCAATTTCTTCGGACACTCGTGCAACAATTTCCGCCGCATTATACAAGTTATCAATTTGTTCTGAATATGGATTTGGGTCGCCTTTTACCCGTTCTAGAATGTGCGCCACTGTGAAAATTTGTGCGTCCAATGTATCGCCACCACGTCCCATTGCCGCAACCGCATCCGCTAAAATTGCCGCGTTCTTTTCGGCATTTATCATATCGGTGCGTTTGTCTGCGAGTTCGTTTTCTTCGCCAGGGCGCACATTTAATGCGCGCAGTTCTGCAATGTTGTGTTCAAGGTATTCCTGTTCGGTAACATTTTTTTCAAGGAAATCTTGTGTTTCTTGTAATTTTTTTGTTGCTGAATGGTATTCGTCATATGTTTTTGCAACTTTTTTCAAAATAGTTTCAAAGCCATTGATATTCCTTGTTGCAAAATTATCAAGTGCTGTGCGGTGTGTTGCCGGATCAAGTAACGCGTGGTTTGCAAATTGACCATGAATTTCCAACAATAAATCGCCAACAGATTTAAGAACACGGATAGACACTGGGGTGTCGTTTATCCATGCGCGACTTTTACCATCTGTCCCAAGCGTGCGTCGTAATATTATCGCTTCGTTATGTTCGATTCCCAAGTCATCAAGAATTGACACAGCCCCCAATGGACACGAATCAAATTCCGCCGTAACTGATGCGGAATCTGTCCCATGCCGAATAAGTCCAACATCTGAACGCGCCCCAAGCGCAAGAGACAATGCATCAAGTAATATACTTTTCCCTGCACCGGTTTCGCCAGTTAAAATGTTTAAACCAGAACCAAATTCAAGGTTCAGTTTATCAATAAGAACTATATTAAAAATTGTTATGTGTGTAAGCATATCTTTGCAATGATACCTTTTTATATTATATTTTCCAGTGTAAAATCGCACAGCCAAAGAATTTTACATTTGATATCAAAATTTGGATATATTTGCTTTAATAGTTCTTGGTATTCGCTTAATTGTACGTGGTATTTTTCATAGTATGTTTTTTTGTCTGTATCGGTTTTGTAATCCAAAACTATTACCGTTTTTGTTTTTAAATTCACATAAAGCCGATCAATACGACGACTTAAAAACTTGCCGTTTATGTAACCTGCTAATGGAACTTCGGTGCGAGAAAGAGGCCCCATAATTTCGCGTAATTCTGGGTCTTTTTTTATGCTAGATACTATATCTGTGTCGCCAATAAAATTGCCATCATGAAAAACGATTTTAGACATGCGTAAATGCATATCTGTTCCGGCGGTAGTTGCGAAGTCTTTTGATTCTAAGTCGCGCATAAGTGCGTTTAATTTAGTTTGTTTCATTTGAAATCCTAATTGTATTGTCTGTTACGCCGATTTTATCTGACAAAGTGTTCCATAACATGCTGTGCCAAGATAATTCAGGTGCATTTGTGTTTTGTGAAAAACCGTATATATAAAGTTCATCTCGTGCGCGGGTCATAGCAACATAAAGTAGACGAAAGTTTTCTTCGGTAGATGCGCGTACTGAGTTTGATTTAATATCATCAAATTGTGGACTGTACTCTGTGGGGGTATGAGCCGTCCAGAGCCAAACAGGCAAATTGTCTTTATCTGACGAAAGATTATATAGAGAAATTGGGCGTGGCATTGATACTGTGTCAATCAAAAAAACAACACGAGCCTGGAGTCCTTTGCTGCCATGGACGGTGACGATACGAACGCCGTCATTTGAATCCATGTCTCGTTTAATCTCACTGGCACCGGTAATGAACCATTTGATAAAATGTCGCAATGTGCCTGGACGTGTTCTTTCGTATGACAAGCAAATTGTTATAAATTCTTCCAACGGGTCAAGTATGTGCGCGCCTAGTGCTGCAACCATATTTTCTCGCATATTGTAATGGTTTAAAACATAACAAAAAAAACTATACGGCCCAGATACAGAATACATTTTTATAAAATCAGAAAGAATATCATATACTTCGGGATAACTGTGTTCCAGTAATTTAAAAATTGTTTGTTTATTTGGTGTGGTACACAGTTTGTAAATATCGTTTTCAGAAAATCTAAACATTGGACTTTTTAATACGCAACACAAACTGTAATCATCGGAATTGTTCATACAAAAACGTAATAAATTCATTAAATCTTTGATAACAGGAAAATCTGGTAAAACAATTCTGTCGTTGCCGGCGACGGGTATGTTGCGCTGTTTCAAAGCGTATGTCATAGGCGCAACCATCGGTGTGCGTTGACGAACCAAAATCATAAAGTCGCTTGGTTTATAGTTTTTTGTTGTTAAAAGGTTTGCAATTTTATCGGCTATATCCGCCACATATTGCTTGCGAAGTTTATTTGTGGTTAATTCAGAATCTTTGCCAGATGTTAATTGGTGTATTTCAACTAATCCCTTGTCGCCAATTCGAAAACATTTATGAGGGTTATTGATAAAGCCGGTCTTTGCTTTTACTTCTGAATCACTAAAAAACATATCGACGGTTTTTAAAATAGGCTCAACAGAGCGAAAACTTTGTGTCAAAGGCACTTCTTGTATTTCTCGTGTGCTGTTTTTAATGTACTTTGATATTTCTTTTTTGCTCTTTATAAAGGCGTCCGCATCCGCGCCTTGGAATCCGTATATTGACTGTTTTGTATCACCAACAACAAACAAAGAATGTGGTATGTCACTATCGTCGCCTTCGGTAAAAAAATCTCCGGCCAACATTTGTAAAACCTCCCATTGAATAGGTCCTGTATCTTGTGCTTCGTCAACCAGTATGTGCGATAAAGATAAATCTAATTGAGATAAAATCCAGCCCATGGTTTCTGGATTAGAAAACAGGCGGTGCGTATACAAAATCAAATCTTCAAAATCAAGAACGTTTTGTGATTGCTTTAGCTCTTGATATTTTTTTGCAAATGCCGCAGATAAATCAAACAATGCGATTGAATCATAGTATATTTTTTCATTTATGTGCCGCGCATTTAATTCAAAAACTCTTTGTTGTTCTTCTGTTAAATATGGTTTTTTTTGCCAAAGTTTAATCGGGGTTCCGTTATTAGTTATATATATATGTTTGTATTGTTCAAAATCTATAGCAGAATCAATATATTGTTTGGTTAAATTTATTAAATTTCTTAACTTTGTCCCGGTTTGTTTGTCTTTTTCAGCGTTTTCTATGATTTTTTGTAATTTTTCTTTCGAAAAAGCCGGGAATTTGTCTTTTGTATTGTCGTTTATATTTAATTTTTTTGCAATAGTATCAATAAAATAATTTCTATATTTAATAAAATCTGTTGTTTTAAAAAAATTTTTGCATTGACTTTCAAGATGCTTTAACAAGTCGTCGATTTTGTGTTCAGATATTGCCCCGATTAAATAGTCAAAAGCCTCGCTAACTTTTTCGTCGTTGTTTGTAGAATTGATAAGTTTGTTTAAAGCTTCGTTCAGCAAGACTTTTTGTGGTGCGTCTGATATAAGTGTCCATGATGGTGATATCCCAGCCTCGGTGGGGAAACGATGTAAAATCTCTTCACAAAAACCGTGAATTGTTTTGATTTTAAGCAATTCTGGGGTATCGATGTATTTAAAAAATACCGACCGAGCATTTGTTATATCTTCAGACGATGGGGGTATATTTGGTGATATGCCATATAATAAATTTCGTAGTTCGGAATTCGTTGCCATTGCCCAACGGCGTAGTGCAACTAATATCCTTGTGCGCATCTCGCTTGCTGCAGCATTAGTATAAGTAAGGCATAAAATGCCAGAGTTTTTTGTTTTGGTACGGAACAATATGCGCAAAAGTCGTTCTGTTAAGACGCTCGTCTTTCCGGTACCAGCGTTTGCTTGAACCCATACATTTCTTGTTGGTTCTGCGGCGTATTCCTGTTCGTCGGAAAGAGAATCTTTTTTTATCATTTATGTCCTTGCTTTATTTTTTTAATTTTATTATAAATAAGACCGAACTGCAAGGAATAATAAAATCTCGTGCAATGGGGGGAAAGATGAATTTAACGGGTGTTTGGATTGTTATTGGTTCAGTATTTGGTGTCGTTTTTGTTGGTGTTTTGATGGCACTCTTCTTTGTTTCGCGTCGATCTCAGCGAGTGATGCAGTCTATGATAGATATTATAACCGCGCCAGATCGTGCAAAAATTGTTGATGCATCTCGTGTTTTACAAACGATAATGTCCGGCGAGATGGCAAAAATAGTTGCGTGTTTTAAGGAAATTCGTGAAACTTTGCAATCGCAAATAGAAGATGCTGAAAAATTACGTGAAAGTCTTGCTGTTCGTAATGAAGCGTTAGTTCAGATTGCAAATGATGCGGTCATGCGTGTTTCGCAGATGACCGACAGGGTTGACAATACTGTGTCCGGATTGCAGGGGGTTGTAGCATCTGATTCGTGGCAAGATGTCGCAAATGCCACCGATAGATTTGCAACTGTGATTGGTGAAACACTCGATAAAATAGATATGATTACTAAAGATTCTGGTGACAAAATTACACAATTTGATGAAAAAATTGCCGCCTGGACCCAAAATGGGCAAAATCTTGCTACCGAGTTGAACAATGTAATTGATGTAAGCACCGAGAAATTTCAACAGATGTCCACAGAATCAGAAGAAATGAAAAATAAAATTTCTGAACTTGCTCAAAATTCGGTTGAGGGGTTTAACGGTATAAAAACTAGTGCATCAAATTACGAAAACGTAATAAATAGTAACAATAAAGTGTTAAACACATATCTTGCAAAACTTGAAACCTTTGATAGACAGGCAAAAAAGCAATTAACTAGTCAGATGAACACATTGACTAATACGGCGAACATTGTTGGTGCCCAGGTTATGTTGACAGAATCATCTGTGGAAAAACAGATACGCAAATTGACCGAATTTGTCGAAACTGTTATTAAAACAGCCACAGAAACAGAAAGTTCTGTGCGCGGGATATCAAGTGAATTGTCTGGCCTTACAAATCATTTTGAAACAGAAATCAAAGAGTTTGCCACAGATGTTGTATCAGAATTAAAGACTGTTTCTGGGGTTGCTAATAACACCTTGAAAGACACCAAAACTGCTGCGGGGGCTTTTTCAGAGTCGGTTAAGTCAATGGCAACCGGGGTACGTGAAACGCTTATTGAAATGAACGCTGCACACACACAACTTTCGGGGCAATCCGAAGGACTTATTAAGATGTCTGTGGATACTACGGCACAATTAAAACCGCTGTCTGAATTGATTGAAAAATATTATGCCGCCCTGCCCGAACTTGCCAAGACATCAAATGATGTTGGTATGCGGCTTGGCGCGATTGTTGCAGAATTGGATGCCAAGATTTTAACTATGCGCGAAACAGTGGCGCGGTCTACTGAATCTGTGTCAGAATCGGCAAATAAACTTGATACTTTGGCAGGTCAATCCCGTCAACAAATGATTGATTTGATGGCCGATTACGCCAAGGCTGTGGATACTATGCAGACACTTAATAAACAAATGGCTGTCGCGCGTGCCGCCGCGCCGATGGAGGCGATAGGAACCGTTACCAAGGGGAATCCCACACCTGGGCCAAGCAGTCGTGATTTTGTTAGCCAGTCAAAACATGAATTTGATAAGATGTATGAACAAATAATTGATTTGACCCGCGCAATGGGTACGGATATTCCGGATGTTGTATGGAAAAAATATCATGATGGCGATAAAACAATCTTTGCAAAATGGATGGCCAAGGTTGTAAAGGCTGCCAATAAAAAGCAAATCCGTGATTTGTTAAAATCTGATTCTGTGTTTCGTTCCCAGGCAACACAATTTGTGCACGCGTTTGATAGATTGCTTGACGGAGCAAAACATACTGATACACCGGATAAATTGACCGCTGCATTGATTAAAACCGATTTAGGGGTTATATATTCCTCTTTGGTGCAATATGTATAAGCTTATTTGCTAAATGGAAATCCATAAATTTCTGCTTTTGCACACATCATCTCTTTGTGAAGTTCCGCAATATCATCTTCCATTTGTTGGTTAAACTGATTGCCTTTGGGGCACAGTTTATAATCAACAGTAAGCCCCGCGTTTAAAATATCATCTTGGGTGCAACTGTTTTTCTTGCGCACATTGACACCGTTTAACATATTTTCGCGTTCGGCTACAACATTGTCTTCTTGTTTAGGTGGTAAAAACCATGCTATTTTAACGTTGTATTGTGGGTGTTTTTCTTTAACATAATCTATCATTGATTTGGCATAACATGGCTGAATAACATCATATACCAAATTTCGCCCTTCTTTCGCATAGTGATCTATTTCTTCTTTTGTAACCCCATAGTGCCATTCTTTGCCATCAGTTTTATATGTTGTCTTGTTGGCAAATATACGAACTGCAAATTTTTTTACATTACGTCTAAAAAACGTTTTTGGTTTAACTGTATAAGGGAAGCCTGGTTTTTCGCCTTCACGTAATGGACGTGTTGTGTATGAACGTATCAGGTGAAATAACCCTTCCTTTATTAGATGATCTTTGA
Source organism: Alphaproteobacteria bacterium (assembly GCA_017962125.1). Taxonomy (GTDB): domain Bacteria; phylum Pseudomonadota; class Alphaproteobacteria; order Rs-D84; family Rs-D84; genus Enterousia. The sequence goes on along the minus strand of JAGCVZ010000011.1, from coordinate 22,732 downwards.
TATATGTTGTTTTTCCTGTATTAGAAGAACCTATAAATATTAATAAAGTCGGCATTTTTTTCCTTTATTTTTTGCTATTTAAAAGAGGCATCAAACGATGCCCCTCCTTAATCTTCCAAAAAGCTACGAAGTTTGCGCGCCCGCGTTGGGTGTTTTAACTTATTCAATGCCTTTTGTTCAATTTGTCTTATACGTTCACGTGTCACGCCAATGTATTCACCAACCTCTTCTAATGTGCTGGTTTTATTAGTACTCATACCAAAACGTTGACGCAAGACGGTTTCCTCCTTAGGATCCAATTCTGATAAAATCTGTGTTACTATTTTACGCAGATTCTTTTGCGCCGCCGAAGTGAACGGATTTTTCGCCGTTTCGTCAGCAATAATTTCCATACGAGAACTGTCATCTTCGGCACCAACAGGTGCTTCTAATGAAATTGGACGCACATTGACTTTCTGGGCTTTGTGAATCTTATCCACAGGTAAGTAAATTATCTTGGACAATTCTTCTGCGGTCGGTTGACGTCCATATTTGTGCATAAATTGACGTGAAGCACGTTGTATTTTATGTATGTTATCAATCATGTGCACAGGGATACGAATTGTTCGTGCCTGGTCAGCAATGCTGCGCAGAATAGCCTGTTGAATCCAATTTGTTGCATAAGTCGAGAACTTGTTTCCCAAACGATAGTCGAATTTATCAACTGCCTTCATTAGTCCGATATTGCCGTCCTGAACGAGATCAGAAAAATCAAGCCCCAGCCCCCGATTGCTTTGTTTCTTTGCAAATTTTATAACAAGTCGCAAATTTGCTTCTATCATTTCGCGCTTTGCGCGTGCAGCTTCTATTTGTCCCCGACGAACGAGTTCAACAACTTTTTTATACTCGGTAGTGGGTTGACCTGTTTCATCAGCAATCGCAGTTATTTCAGATTGTATTTTTAATATATCGTCACCATGCTTCTTTGCAAAATTCACCCAGTTTGAATTTTTGTGTTTAAGTAATTTCTTGACCCAATTACGATTTATCTCGTTACCAACGTATTCGGCTAGAAAATCTTCACGTTTAATCTTGTTGGCCATTGCCAAACGTAACAGTTTCCCTTCGAGTCCCATTAACAACTGATCCCGTTCCGTAAGGCGTTCCAAAATTTCTGCAATTCGATCATCGTTCATGCGAATCTTGCTAACACTTTCGAACAAAGTTAAACGCATCTTGTTATACTTTTTTTCTAATTCGTCATCCGGCTTTGAAGATGTAAGCAGTTTTTCCATGCGTTGCGCCTGCAACTTTTGCATACTGTTAAATGTGCGCTTAATCTTAGTAAACAAATCCGTTATTGTTGGCATAAGTGCCTCTTCCATCACAGGAATTGGTACCCCTGATGTACCACGAGGACTATCTTCACGTTTTAGTTCTTCTTCGTCTTCATCTTCGACATCTTCGTCATTATCAAGATCGTCATCAACAGTTGGTTCTGTTAAATCATCAAAATCTTCGTCTGACAAATCATCAACCTGTTCGACGCCCTTGGATTTCAAAGTTTCTGACAGTGCCGCAACAGAACGTTGTTCCGCTTCATTGGAATACATCGCTTCAAGATTTATGATGTAACGCAAGCGAACTTCGTCATTCTGTAATTGTTGATACCAATCAAGCATTGCTTGAATTGTCATTGGGCTTTCACAAAGTCCATAAATCATAAGGCGCGATGCCGCTTCTATACGTTGGGCAATTGCAACTTCGCCTGCGGCCGTCAATAATTGTACGGTTCCGATTTGCTTTAGATAAGACTGAACAGAATCTTGAACGCCAAGAACCAATGTCCCTGTTTGGCTGCGTTCTAGTTGCTTAGCATAATGTTCATAGTCTTCGTCAGAATCGACTTGCTCTGTGTCATTATTTAACAAATTGCGATATTTTTCCGCGTTTTCATCGGAATCATCGTCATAGTATCTTTCTATATCTTTTTGATAATTTCCGGTTTCCAGTATTTCCAACCCCAAGTCTTGCTTAAAAAAATCAAGAACTTCTTGATGCTCTTCTTCGGGAATTTCATCGGCATCTGTCGCAGCATTAAAATCCATCTGCGACAAATAGCCATTTTCCATTGAAGAAACCGCAAGTTTTTGTAAATTTTCTGGTAGTGAATCTACTAACAGTCTTGTTGCATCATCAAGTTTTTTGGACATAAAAAACCCTTATGATTTTTTGTGATTATTTTTTTTCTTTGTTTGCTTTGGCCATAGCATCGTGTAATGCTGATTCTGAAACCAATCCCAAAACAATCGGGCTTTGAATCTGAATTTCTGAGTAATTCTTATGCGTCTTGTTACGGACCGACGCAACAGTATTATTGGTACTACGCATAAGTCTTGCAATCTGACCATCTGTCAATTCTGGACAATTTTTTAAAATCCACAAAATTCCACCCAAACGGTTTTGGCGCAAAATCTTTGGAGTATAACCAATTCCCTTTTTGTTTTGGGCGTTTTGTGCACGAACGATGTTTTCTTGAAGTGTCAAACGCGCCGTTGGGTCGGATTCGCAAAGAGCAATATCTTCGCGTGTGAGCTGACCATTCAAAATTGGATTAAGACCTTGGATTTTTTGAGTTTCGGCATCGGCGATATTTTTAACTTCTAACTCATGCAGACCACAAAAATCAGCAATCTGTTCAAAGGTCAACGCAGTGTTTTCAATCAACCACAAAGCGGTGGATTTCGGCATATATGGGTAATTCATAAGGTATCCTCTTGTTCACTGTGCCTAAATATAGCACATTTTGCACCATATTCAAGCGGTTTTTTGTAAAAAATGTTAAAGTTTTATATCCCAAACGGTTCCGGTGGCGGTGTCACGAATGTCAAGGCCAAGTGCAAGCAGTTCATCGCGCACTGCATCAGAACGCGCAAAGTTGCGTTCCTTTTTCGCACGTGCCCGCTCGACAATACGTTCATTTATGAAATCTTTACTTATATTTTTGGCCTGTAAAAATGCTACTTTGGTATCGGCCACATATCTCACAGCATCCTGTTGCAAAATATTCAGTACCCCAAATAATTTTACAATATGTTCACCAATCGCGTTCAAATTGTATGCCGAACATGGTTTACGCAATTCACCATCGATAAAGTCAAACCAACCAAATGCATTTGCAATAAGATGCGATGTATTAAAATTATCATCCATTGCACTTTCAAATTCTGATGTGATTTCAGCAATTTTTTGTGCGGTCTTGGTTGCATCTACCTTTGATTTGTCCGCGGTTTTTGTAGCCGCTAGTGTCGAATACATCCGATAAACATGCCTATGCGCCACTGGGAAAAAGTCATCGGTTATATCAATGTCATTTGAATATGTATTACGCAACAGCGCGAACCTTATTGTATCAGCATCATATTGTGTAAGCATGTCACGTAATAATATCCCGTTTCCCAAAGATTTGCTCATTTTCTGACCATTTATCTTTACCAAACCGCAATGCACCCAATATTTTGCAAATTGTTTGCCTGTTACAGATTCTGTTTGGGCAATTTCATTTTCATGATGTGGAAAAATCAGATCGCGGCCACCACCATGAATATCGATCTGTTCCCCAAGAAACCGCATATTCATAGCACTGCATTCAATATGCCATCCCGGACGACCACGTCCCCACGGCGATTCCCAATAAATTTCCCCAGGTTTTGCAGATTTCCATAATGCAAAATCAAGTTCATTTTGTTTGCCGGGTTCTGTATCTTTACGCACAGCAACTTCGTTTTTATCCAAATTTACATGTGACAATTTTCCGTATCCCGAGAAAGTGTCCAATTTGAAATAAACATCACCCGTATCTGCAACATATGCATGACCGCCATCTATCAATTTTTTGATAAACCCTATGATATCATCAATGCATCGTGTCGCGCGCGCCATAACGGTTGGCCGATTGTTTCCCAATGCATCCATTTGGGCATCGGTTGTAACAATGTGTTCTTCGGCAAACTGCATTGGATCCTGACCAATTGTGTTCGCGTTTTTTATTATATTGTCATCAACATCAGTATAATTACGAACATACGTAACATCATATCCACGATATCCAAGATAACGCGTTATAACATCAAAGACAACCGACTGATACGCATGACCAACATGTGCATCCCCAGAAACGGTTATACCGCAAGCATACATTTTAACCTTGCCGGGGGTAAGTGGCACAAACTCTTCCTTTTGCCGCGACATAACATTATAAATTTTTAAAGACATATAAAAACCTTTCGTTGCAACAGCATGATAAACCAACAAATAAATTTTTGCAACATGATAAAAACTAATCTTCGGTCTTACAAAAAAAACTTGAATATATTCCCTCTGTGTGCTAGAATTCCCGTACGAGGAGCAAAAATATGAACTATAAGAAAACTTTGTTTTGGGTTTTGCTTGCAGCTTTGGTTGCGGGTGGTACATCTTGTTCAATGCAAAAACGTTTAGATAAACAGATTGGGCAAATGATTGTGACGGGATTTCATGGCGATGGCATGGGTGAAAATACCGAAGGTTTTGCCGCAATTGAAAATCAGGTTAAAAACGGTCATGTCGGCGGTGTGATATTGTTCGATGTCGATATATCCGGCCTTGTTGCCCAAGGTATGACAATTCCAGAGGCAAAGAAGCATATATTTTCTTCAAATATAAAAAATCTGGAACAAGTCAAAGCAATGAACCAACATTTGCAGGATATTGCGCCTGGGTTATTACTAATCGTCATTGACCAAGAAGGTGGTAAAATTCAACGTTTGAAACAAGAGCATGGTTTTGCACCAATTCCATCTGCCAAGGAAATGGGCAAAGGCGATCCAAAAAAGACCTATGCAATCGCGTATGATTTGGCAACACGTTTGATGGAGTTGGGAATAAATGCCGATATGGCACCGGTGTTGGACGTTGACAATCCTAATTCGCCAGCGATCGGCGGTTTGGACCGCGCTTTTTCAGATAGTACAGCTGTAATCATTGCGCATGGTGGCGCATTTGCACGCGGATTGAATGATGTGGGCGTTATTAGTTCGTTTAAACACGCCCCGGGGCATGGGAACGCCCTTGGTGATTCACATAATGGCTATACCGATGTGACGAACACTTGGAAAGAAGAAGAGTTAGAACCATATAAAGAACTTGTTAAAAATGCGTCACCATGCGCAACTGTTATGGTTGCACATGTTGTTAATGGTAAGATTGACACCTTACCTGCTTCGCTATCCGCAAAAACGATTCAAATGATACGCGACATGGGGTTCAATGGGGTTATTATATCTGACGATATGGATATGGGTGCAATTGTAAACGAGTATGGCACTGAACAGGCGATAGAGATGGCAATAAATGCTGGGAACGATATCCTGATATTTGGCAACAATCTAAGTTATGATAAAGATAAAGGCGAAAAAGTTCATCAGATAATTAAAAAACTTGTTCGCGAAGGGAAAATAAAGAAATCGCGGATTAAAGAATCATACAATCGTATTATGGAAATGAAAAAATGCCTAGGGAAACAAAGCCAAAACAATAAACGCTAATGTTTACGGTTGTTTAATTTTCTGTGTCATCCGAAAGTGGATGACACTTTTCATATATATTCATGATTTCCGCCATATTGACCTTTGTGTAAAGTTGGGTTGTTGATAATGACGAATGCCCCAGCAATTCTTGTAAACTGCGCAAATCCGCGCCATCGGAAAGCAACGCTGTTGCAAAAGTGTGGCGCAATGCATGTGGGGTGACATAGTCCGGCAATTGCAAGTAATGCCGCAATTTTTCAATAACCTTTTCCGCCATACGCGCCGACATAGGCAGTCCCCGAACACTGCGAAACAGTGGGTCTGTTGCGGTATTCCCAAATGGGCGAACGGCGATATATTTTTCAATCGCGCGATTGACGGCGGGCAAAACTGGAACTATCCGTTCTTTACTCCCCTTGCCCATTATGCGCAGGGTTTCCGGCGCGCCGGCGATGTCGCAATTCTTTAACGATAACGCCTCTGATATACGCAGGCCACATCCGAATAATAGTGTTACCAATGCCCAATCGCGCGCGGCAATCCAAGGTTCGTTTTCATCGATTGCATTTATCGCGCCATGCATATCATCAACATCCGATGGATTAATTGCTTTTGACAATTTTTTTGGAATCTTAGGCGAAGATATTAAATCAATTGCATCATTTTTTATATCGTGATATTTGGCAATATATTTGAATAATCCGCGTATCGATGATAGCGCGCGCGCCGTTGATTTGAATGAAAGTTCGCGCCGCTGCCTATCAGCAAGCCATGCTCGAAATGTAATTGTATCGATTTTTTCGATGTCTTGCAACGTCGGTATTGCGCCCGCAAATCTTTCAAGAAACTTCACAAAATCTGCAATATCTGTCTGGTATGCAACCGCCGTGTGCGCCGAATAATTCTTGGTCGCTGTTAAGTATTTGATAAATTCGTCGATTATATCCTGCATTTCTATTTTATTTCAAAGATTGCAGAAACGCGGACGGAAACGTCAGTGTCCTTACCTGTTATCGCGCCACCGGCATAGCCCGAACCGGTATCCATAACCGCCATTTCCGCCTTGGCGAGTCTAAAATTCGCGGTTGGCGCAGTGTACGCCACACCGTTCGAATATGAAACAGCAAGCAATTTGCCGGCTTTTTTACCAACGCCTGCTGCAAGTCCATTTGCACGATCACGCGCGTTTTCCACCGCAGTCCCAAGACAAGATTCTAAAACAGGCTTCATCGTTTCCGCGGATGTAAACATGCGCAGGTTAGTTACAAAAATGTCTTCGACACCGGCAAATTGATTCAGAACTTTTTCAATCGTATCAATATCTTTGGCGGATACATCAAGTGCAATTGTTGTTTCTATACCAATAAATTCGGATTTCTGTTTTGTGTGATTCCATTCAGATTTTTCGTATGAATTAAATTCACTGGTTTGCACCTTGACATCCAAAGTTTTCAAAAATGTATTCATTTCCGCAACCTTGGCAGATGCGAGTTTCATAGATTTTGCTGCGCTTTTGTCTGTAACACTTACGCGTAATGTTATTGCCGTTCTATCCTTTGGAACCGATGTAAGACATTCGCCGTCAACACTGATTGTTCGTGGCTGTGCAAATCTATCAATTGCAAACCAACCCAAAACCAATACACACACAGCGGCAACCGCACCCCAAAGTATTTTATTATTCATTTTCTTTTCTCCTTTACTTTTCATTTTATTTTTTCCCAAGTGTTGCACGGCGCACGCGTGACATTGTTTTATCGGCAATTTTACGTGCAATTTCCGCCCCAGCCGTCAATGTCGCATCCAATTCATCACGGTGTGCCATAAGGTACTCATAACGTTTACGCATCGGCGCCAACACAGAATCTAATTTTTCAAACAGTATTGTTTTTGCAGTGCCGTATCCCATGCCACCCGCGCGAAACATTTCTGCAAATTTTTCAGTACTATCCTTGTCCGCAAAATGCCGGTACAGTTGGAAGATTGTTGATGTTTCGGGGTCCTTGGGTTCTTCGGGCGTTTTGCTATCAGTAATAATGCGCATAATTTTCTTTTTAAGTTCGCCTGAATTCGCCATAAGTGGAATCACGTTATCATAAGATTTACTCATTTTTCGGCCATCAAGCCCCGGTATAATTCCTGCATCGGGAGAAATTTGCGCATCAGGTAACTTTAAGATGTTGCCATAAATTGTATTAAAATGTCCCGCGATATCACGCGCGAATTCAACATGCTGTTTTTGATCTGCACCAACCGGAACAATATCCGCACCATAGAGCAATATATCCGCCGCCATCAAAATTGGATAAGTATAAAGCCCCATGTTTACCCCGGCATCCGCATCTGCGCCAGCCGCGGTGTTACGATCAACCGCCGCCTTGTACGAATGAGCGCGATCCATCAGTCCCTTTGGGGTGACATTAGTTAGTATTGTGGACAATTCGCACACCGATGATACATCAGATTGTCGAAAAAGTAATACATTATCCATATTTACGCCAATCGACATAATAATTGCAGCAATTTCATAAGTGTGTTCACGCACCAAATCAGCATCATGCACGATATTCAATGCATGCAAATCTGCGACAAAAACTATTGTCTTGTGCGTTGCCGAAATGTCGCGAATCTGTCGCAAGGCACCAATATAGTTGCCTAAATGCACAGTCCCAGTCGGTTTTATTCCTGTTAAAAAAACTTTCGATTCAGACATTCTTTAACCCGTTTTTCTTGTTTGTGCCATTATAACCTTTTTTTATGTGAAAATCAATAGCAGGAATCTCGTCATAACATGCGTAGATGACGAAAAATCCGCCAGGTGGCGGATTTTTGAATTTTTCCAGACGATTCCAAATTTACCGTGAATAAAATTCGACGACCAATTCAGGAAACATTTGAACCGGATATGGAACATCCGCGAATGCAGGTACGCGCGTAAATGTCGCAACAAAATTCGCACTGTCCACATTGATATAGTCCGGTGTATTGCGTTCGCCAGATTCTAATGCTAACACAACCAATGGCATTTGTTTTGCCTTGTCGCTGACCGTGATAACATCGCCCGGTTTAACCTGGTATGATGCGATTTTCACGCGCTTGCCATTAACATAGATGTGTCCATGGCTAACCAACTGGCGCGATGAAAAGACGGTCGGTGCGAACTTTGCACGATACACAACCGCGTCCAAACGACGTTCCAACAACCCAATAAGGTTATCCGGTGTGTCGCCACGCATATTGTCGGCCTCTAGGTAATAGGCACGGAATTTCTTTTCACCGATATTACCATAGTAATTTTTCAATGTTTGCTTTGCACGCATTTGCTTCGCATAGTCGGTCATATTACCGCCACGCGATGTAGGCCCATGCTGACCCGGTTTGTATTTACGTTTGTTAAACGGAGATTTCGCCTGACCCCACAAATTAACGCCAAGGCTGCGTCCAATTTTAAGTTTACGGGTACTGCGTTTTGCACCACTTCTTGCCATAATTTAATCCTTTTGGTTTTTTGTTTGTGCCAAACATTTGACAGAAACCTTATCGCGCCGGGACCAAAACGCACCGATGCTTAATCAGTTCTGATTCTATTCAGCGTGCCCACTATAAACCATTTTTTTTGAAAAAGCAAGAAAATAGTGGTTAGTGGGTAGTGTAAGTGGTTAGTGACATTATGCTTTTATTTGCTTATGCTTTGTGAACACAAGGCAGATTTAATCTCATTCAGTTGGGCAAGCACCACTTTTGCCTGTTCTTCGTCTAACGCATTTTGTGCATATAGCCAAAGTTCTCTCATATGATTTTGCATATATTTTTCTAATGGATTTGTAAAAGGCCTGCCATACAATTTGCTTTTAACATTTTGATATAATGGCATTAACGGTCTTTTAATATTATCCTGTATCTCGTCTGTTTGGTGATAATAATTCAGTGATGCAAAATCATAAGTTTTCCGATCGGTAAAAAATCGCAATTCCTGGGTCACCGGCACTTCCATATAAAATTCCTCTGGGTCGTAATGTTCAATTTTACAAGAACCAAAGGTATATATCGTTTCAAAACGATTATTCCACTTAAAATTTTTCAATTTCCACCGTTCTTCGTCGGTTGTTGGACGGTTTGACGGTTGCCCTTCGGGATATGATATTTTAACCGGATTAGTCATCAACTCGGCATACATCTGTATCAGTTCCGACTTATAAGGCGAAGTATACAGTCCTTCCATTTCCGTGCGCTCTAAATACGATACATTTGCCCAATGCATATAAAATCCTTTTATGTCCGTGGTGCACCCTATCATAAAAAAGCCGAATTTCAAGATTTTTCTATCGCAACATCTTGTAAATAAAGTTTATTGGCACGATAAGCAATGCCAGGCCGGCGGTGGTCAACCATTGAATCGGGCTTAATGGTTCAAGTGACAAAACATTACCACCGAAAGTCACACATGCATAAAGGCCGGCAAAAACAACAAATGTCACAATTAAAAACATTGGATTTTTGGACAGCCCTGAAAATATATTAAACCCGCGTACACGGACACAAAATCCGTTCAGCATAGCCATAATTATTATCAATGCAAACCGTACCGACATTGCCGCATCGCCAAAAATTGCAACAAATGGTTCGGTTAGGGTCAGTGTGAATATAAACACCCCCGCAATTGTTGTCCATATAACCCCCGCGATTGTGTCGCTGGTAATAAGTTTTGCGTTTTTGCCCACGGGTGGTTCGGTCATATATTCTGTGCGTGCTGGCTCGCCCCCAAATGCAAGTGAATTCAAACTGTCGATTACAATGTTTATTATCAATATTTGAACAGCCATCAATGCTTCTATGCCAACAATCATAGGAAATAAAATGCTTACAGCAACTAATGTAAAGTTTATTGGTAATTGAAATCGCAAAAATCCTGTAACATTATGCATAAATGTTCGACCCATAAGGATACTATTGCCGATAGATACAAAGTTGTTGTCGGTTATGATGATATCACTTGCTTCCTTGCATACATCAGTGCTGTCGCCCATGGCGTACCCAATATCCGCACCTTTTAATGCCGGCGCATCGTTTGTGCCGTCTCCACACATGCCTATGCAAAGCCCTTTTTCACGTGCAATTTGAACAAGACGCAATTTTGTATGTGGGGTTGCACGTGCAATCACACGAATTTGTGGCAAAATGCGTTTGATGGCCGCATCCGACATTTTATCAAACTCTGTTGAGGTTATTGCTATATCGTTCGAGCTTTGCACAATTCCGCTTTCGTGCGCAATAACCCGCGCCGTTTCCAAAATGTCGCCCGTTATCATCATAACCGATACGCCCGCTTTGTGTAAGTCGTCAACCATATTCTTAACACCGGGGCGTACATCGTCACGCAATGCGGAAACCGTCACAAATATCAAGTTATCTGGCATTTTGCCTTTTGTGTGCGAACCATCATAATATGCCGTTGCAATAACACGCATGGCGCGGCGGGCGTTAGACATGATAATTCGTCGCACTGTTGCACGATTTAACGGATGCGTTTGACCGCTTGAATCAATATAAAATTTTGAGTGCGCAAGAATTATCTCTGGTGCCGCCATAACATATGTGCGCGGACCGTTCTTGGTTTTGACTGTTGTTGCAGAAAACTTGTTTGCACTGTTAAATAAAGTTTTAGTCAAAACTGGATGTTCACGCTTTATAGCCGAAACTTTTTTATAATTTAATCCTAATGCTCCAAACAGTGCACGTTCTGTGCTATTTCCACCAACAATGTTACCGTCTGTGTCAAGCATGGAACGGCCATTTAAAACGATATTTTTTACAAGGTGCTGTATAACCATGCCACCCGTTGTTTGATTAAAACCTATATTTGTCCCATCGCCAGTATAATTAGCCACAGGCTGCATTTTGCCGTATGTTATAGTCCCAGTTTTATCTGTACAAAGGATTTGAATGTTGCCAGCCTCTGGAATTTTATTCGGATTTTTTGCAAGCAGGTTCGCCTTTGTCATTCTATGTGCGTTTTGAGCGGTTATAATTTCAATAATAAAAGGCAGACCTTCTGGAACCGCCGCCACAAATATAGTAAGTCCCAAAGTTATCGCGTGTGCTACTGTGAATACTACATCACCAAAGCCACTAAATCCATACAGGTACCAATGCATAACAACCATAATAACCGCGATACTAAATGCACAAATACCACCAATTTCACCAATAAGCCCCGCCAATCGATCTAACCCCCGTTGCAGTGCCGTTTTTTCTTCGTCGATATCTGATAATGTCTTTAATATCTTGGCATTTTCGGTATCCAGCCCGACACGCGTAACCAGCATAGCACCACCACCACCGTGGACCGTCGTTCCAGCAAAGACGTAGTTCGCATTGGTATAATCGTTCGCAGTTATCGGTGCTGCACGATCATATTTGAAATTTGGAATTGGTGATTTATGGATTTCCTCGCTTTCACCATTTAGCACTGAATTATTCACAGAAACGTGTCCATGAACCAGGTAACCGTCTGCCGGAATTCTTTCCCCTGCCTGGAGTAAGACAATATCACCAACGACAATTTCGGTACTATCTATATTCCTTACGCGACCACCACGGATAACGTTGCATACAAGGGCGGCTGCACGCCGACGCAACTCTAGTGTGCTGTGCTGACTGCGCATGTGCGTGATAACATTTACTATTGCGACGATAATGACAACAATACCTATGCCAATCGCTTCGGTAATATCCCCATAGCCAAGCGCTGCGAGCCCAATAAATATAACCGCCATTATCAGTAAAATTAGGTTTATTTTCGTACGAAAAACATCAACCAAGAAATCCCACATACTTTTAACGTGCGGATCCGGCATTTTGTTCGTGCCGTACTTTTTACGGTTTTGCTCAATCGCCGCCAAAGATAGTCCGTTTAGTGTCAAAATCCCCCCTGCTCTGTGCAGTAATTTTACCGCATTTCTGGTATTAGGGGCAAGGGGAATTTTTTGATTGTTTCGCCGTTACTTGCATGATTGATTGTAATATGTAACCGTATTTGATTATTGCCGTTTCGTCGGGCGCGACCAGAAAATCCGCAACATTGATTGTGACCGAATTTGCACCATTTTGTGTTATTCGTGTTGCGGTTGTTTCGGAAATTTTTCCCATCAATAAATCCGCACAATCCTTGGCACGCATGCGAACAACGGCGGCAACCTCCGTCGATTGAAAATGAAAATCCATAAAGCCCGTCGGCAACCTGTTCATATACACATGCGCAAAGGCGCGGTCGTGCCAATTCTTGGCATCTTTATCTTGGCGCCAGAATACGATTTGCAGCGGCGTTGCAGTTGATGCATCGGTATCAACACCGATTTCTTCCATGATTTCACGACGGAACGCATCGCGCACTGTTTCCCCCGCCAACACATGTCCTGATGCGGTTGTGTATAATTTGCTAGAATCAGAGCGTTCTTGGAAATATACATTAGCATCATCATCGTACATCCAGCAATGAACAGTTTTGTGCCATAAACCGTTTTGATGAACCGTATCTCTGGGCTCCTGCCCAATTTTATTCATATATTCGTCATAAATATCAAGATATTCCATGGATGGCTCCTTTTCTATCGAAATATAATAGTAAAATCAGCCAGAGTTTGTAAATCAAAAATCCACCATCTGGTGGAATTTTAAGATTTTAACATGGCGGAGTTGTAAGAAAGAACGGTATTAGATATAATGAATACAGGGTATTTACAGGGAATTTTTACGAAAAATACGTGTTTTTACCGTGTGTCACGTTAAATAGTGACTGAAAACCGCCACTTTTATCCAAAATTCCCTGCTAAAAAAGCAGGGAATTATTTTGCAATAACAGGGAATTTATGTTTTATAAATCTGGATTTAATTTATATTTGCGCCCCTTTGTCCTACCTGTCGCAACAAGCACATTATTTGCCACCAAAGCCGCCAATAATTTTTTAGTCATTTCTGGTGATTTGTTAGTCAATAACTGGGCGCGATAGTTATCTATTTCGCCATTAGTTTGTATAAATCCGATGATGTTTGTTAAGAAATCCCGTTGTGTTTTAGTCAATAATTCGGTAATTTTTTCGGGAATTATTTCGGTAATATTTGACAATTCTTTTATAGCGCGCAAAATCGCAGACAATATAAATTCTATGAATTCTGTTGAATCTGCGGTCTTTTCTGCGCGTCCCAAAACAGCATAATATTCCGCTTGATTTTCATATACTATGGTTTCAACCGGAATCCATGCAAATACTGGTTGCCATGTAGATAATATCAATGTCTGCCACAAACGTCCCATACGACCATTACCATCTGCAAATGGGTGGATAAATTCAATTTCAAAATGCATAACTGCGGACTTAATCAGTGGATGTTCTTTGGTCGTTTTTGCCCATTTGAATAAATCTGTCATCAATGATAACAGGTATTCTGGCTTTGCACCAATGTGTACTACTTTTTCGTCTGAAAATACGCCTACATTACCTCTGCGGAATTTACCCGCTTCGTCCACCAATTCGGCTGTCATCATTTTATGTGCATGTAGAAAGTCAGAAACTTTATAAGGGTTTAATGTCAAAACATGTTCGTATGCATCATAAGCATTCCGAACTTCTTTGATTTCACGCGGATTACCAATAATACGACGGCCGTTGATGACATCAGTAATTTGTTCCAACGATAAAGAATTGCCTTCGATAGCTGTGGAAGATTGAATAGAACGCAGGCGGTTTACTTTACGTAAGTGCAGATTACGTTCGTATTCTTTTTTACCTTGAATTTGTCCGATTTTTTCAGATATCTCTGCAACAAGATTAGTAATATTTGTTGTAATAGTAAATTTTGGTGTGTTTGTCGCCATATCAACCCCCGTTATTCGGTAGAATTATAAGAAATAATTACCGAATTGGCAAGAACAAAATTACGATTTTAAAATGTGAAATTCACTTATGAACCATTGTAAAATATAATTGACAATCTGTGCGGTTGATGTACCATATGCGCATAACAAAGAGGATGCAAACATTATTATGAACAAAGAAAGAATACGTTTAGAGCAGAATATAAAGCGAGCTAGGGAAGAACTGCAAACCGCAAGGCAAACATTACGCCAAAAGGGCAATGTATATGATTACTACAACAAGAGAGTGTCTACGACTTGTGGTAGTTGTGGATGTTTTGGTTTGACAGAAGGGTTATGTTACATTGCTGGTCTTAGATATGCTTGTGAAACATGTGGTTCTGGATATATCTATAAAAGTTATCGCAAAGCAAAGGATGATTACTTTACAGCATGGGCTGATTTTGAGGCTCATAAAGCCGAATATGATGGGAATATCGAAAAAGCAGAACAAGAATTACAAGATTATGAAAGCCAAAGATGGTCGCGTTTAATAAATAAGTTGTTTAGATGCAAATAGCATAAGTACAACATTCAAAACGGGTGTTGGATTTTTATGGCGTGGCGTTACCGCTCGCACACATCCCCCTATCTCTGCCGATAAAACAAAAAAAATCCGCACAAGGCGAATTTTTTAAGTTTTTACTATGGCGGAGATGAAGGGATTCGAACCCTTGATACGGTTGCCCGTATACCACATTTCCAATGTGGCGCACTAGACCAACTATGCGACATCTCCGGATTTTATACTTTTACTTATTCTTCGTCGGATTCCGTATCGTCGTCCATAACATCTTCGGCGACCAATTCCGTCGCATCAACCGGCTCATCACCAATCAGTGTTTCCTCTAATTCTGCGTCAATATCCCGCAATTCTGGGTTATCACTGCTAACTTCCAATGTTTCTTCGGCATTTTCGACGACCGGAGTTTCTTTGTACGATTGTACAAATTCATGGCGTATAGCCGGAATGTCTAGTTTTCCGCTTGCAATTTCACGCAATGCTGTAACCGTAGGTTTGTCGCCATTACGTTCAACCACCGGTGTTGCACCTCCGTTTAAGTCGCGAACCCGCTGTGATGCAAGCATTCCAAGCTCATAACGGCTTTCTACAAATGGTAAAGTATCAGAATTAGTTGTGCGTGCCATATCAAATTCCTTTGTTGAAATATATTTTAACTACGCTATAATGATTCAAAAATGGTCAAAATGCAAGCAGAAAATAATAAAAATAATATCAAAACTTTGTCTTTCGGCTGTCGTCTTAACGCGATGGAGTGCGAAAAGATAAAAAACATGCTTTGCGCATGCGGAATTTGCGCGGTTGTTGTGAATACTTGCGCGGTTACCGCAGAAGCGGAACGTCAGTGCGGACAAGCTGTACGAAAAATTGCCAGGGAAAACCCAAACACAATTATCTTTGTAACCGGTTGCGCCGCTACAAGGAATCCGAAATTATTCGAAAAAATCTCTGGTGTGGTAATTGTGCCAAACGAAAAAAAAATGGATTTGGACACATACATGAGTAAAATACCGCCAAAAATTTGCGGCAATTTACAGCCGGGAATTCGCGGAAACTTTGATTTAGAAAACAAACTTTCAAAACAATTTGTTCAAATTCAAAATGGTTGTAATCATGATTGTACTTATTGTGTAACCCGTCTTTTGCGTGGGCCGGCGATATCGTTTGAATACGATAAAATTTTAGAAAACGTTCGTTCCGCGACCGAAAACGGTTTTGGGGAAATTGTCTTAACTGGCGTAGATATAGCATCCTATGTACGCGTACATGATGGGCGTCCTTTTTTAATTTCTGATTTGTGCCAACAATTGTTGGATGATGTGCCTAACCTGCAAAGGTTGCGCCTTTCGTCTGTTGATCCCGCAGTGCCGGCGATATGCGACATTATTGAAATGATGAAAAAAGAACCGCGGTTTATGCCACATCTGCATCTTTCCATGCAATCTGGATCGGATGTGATTTTGCACATGATGCGACGGCGGCATACGGCGGACAAAATACGTGATTTAGTAAGATTAGCAAATGGCAAAATTAGTTTTAGTTGGGATATAATCTGTGGTTTCCCGGGTGAAACAGATGAATTGTTCGGCGAAACCTTGAATTTGGCACAAGAATTAAAACCTATACGAATTCACGCCTTTCCTTTTTCGCCACGCCCCGGAACAGTTGCAGCAGAAATGCCCAATCAAATTCCGCGCGATATCGCAAAGGCACGTGTGCGCAAAATTACAGATATAGCAAATAAAAACATGTGCAATTTTATGAAAAATTTAGTTGGCAATACGTTTCAGGTTTTAGTTGAATCTGATAATGTTGGAAGAACTCCTGATGATATACCGGTTCAAATAATCGGAACAGATATTCCACCACGAACAATTTGCAATGTAAAGATTACAGATGCAAATGAAACGTTGTTAATTGGAAACAAAATTTAAGATTTCTTTACTATATAAAATGGCCTAATTTTTCGTCATAGTTTACTTATGACACGCGTAAATGTTATACCTGTATCGGAACTTTCAGATCAGCATTTAATTGCCGAATATCACGAATTGCCGCGTGTTATTAAACAAAAAATTGATATTTCTGATGCCCCAAACTATTTTGTCTTGGGAACCGGGCATATGCGTTGGGCGCGCGCGCGTTGGAAATTTACCTGCGACCGATTTTGTAGTATTTGTAACGAAATGAACTATCGCGGTTTTGCAGTTAACTTTTCGCCGGACGATTTGCGAAAATATACGTGTGGACTTTGTGGCGACGGCGAATATCTTGTGACAGATGAAGATATAGAAAAAAATCGCGCCCGAATTCGTGAAAAGTATCGACAAAAACCGAATTTCTATCGGTGGACCGGACGACCGCGACCGGAATGGATTTGCACCGATAGTGTCAATGGCTAGTGGTTACGCAGCAATCTTGCGCGGGACTTTTCCCATTCGCGACGTTTTATAGTTTCACGTTTATCTGCACGATTTTTACCATGCCCGATGCCAAGCAAAACCTTTAGCCGACCACGATTATTGAAATATAGTTTTAACGGAAAAATAGTCGCACCTTTTTCGTTTAGTTGTCCAATCATGCGGTTTATTTGAGCGCGGTGCAACAACAACCTGCGCGAACGGCGTTCGTCAAAGTTTGTAATGCGTGCCGCAGTGGGTAATTTTTGAATTTCTATACCTGCAAGGTATAAATCAGTTCCGCGTTTTTGCACAAAGCCGTCAACAATCGTGACCAAACCATAACGCAATGATTTAACCTCGGCCCCGGTTAATTCTATGCCCGCCTCTATCGTGTCTTCAATAGTATAGGCGAACCGCGCTTTGCGGTTTTCAGAAACGTGACCAAATTTTATCATACTACGTGGCATAATGTGAAATTCTATACCAAAAATCGTCAAAATCCAAATGTTTTTTATTTATTGCAATTTTTTATGTTTTTTGATACCATTTAACATAGGCAAGAAGATAAAAGGAGTCAAAAATGGAACCGGATGAAATCGCACTTGATTTTATAAGCAACTTTGAGGACAGAATTAAAAAAACGCTTGGTGTACAGGCTTTTGATAAGGAACGCGCTTTTGAATGTGTTCGCGAATTTGTTCGTAATAACCAAGTGATTTTGGATTACTATGACCCTGTGACAGTTAATCCGCGTGTTATAACCACATTAATCGCAATAATGTATGATGAATTGGTACCAGAAAATGTTCGTGAGGAGCGCAAACGTGCCAATTATATTGCCAATATATTAAAACAGAAAAAGGCTGGGCACGTATCTACGATTGTGTGGGACAGTTTCCTTGGAACCTATTTTTCAGGAACCGTTGATACCGAAGATTTGAAACCTGGAAAAAATGATTTTAATTCGTTGGCGTTAAGACGGGCATCGACAATACTAGACCGATAAGTGTCGTTGCATGAATCAAAACTGTATCTTTGGATACAGTTTTTTTATATTTTCCATTACCGTTTCACACATTTTTTCAAATGAAATGTTTTTTATTTCAGCCAAAACGCGCGCTGTATCAATCACATATGCCGGTTCGCAAATACTTCCGCGATGTGGAACGGGCGCGCAATAAGGACTGTCGGTTTCAACCACAAGGCGGTCGAGTGGAATACGTGCAAATGTTTCACGAATATCGCCTGCATTTTTGAATGTTAAAATGCCACTTGCCGAAAAATAATATCCACAATCTAGCATTTTTTTTGCCATATCATAACTTGATGTAAAGCAGTGCATAACACCAACAACATCCGAATATTGAGACAGAATTTCTACGGTATCATTCTCTGCTTCGCGCGTATGTATTGCAACCGGCAGTTTTGCGCGCCGAGCCATTTCCAATTGTTTTTCAAACAGTTCGATTTGCGCATTACGCGTATTGTTTTCCATTTCATGATAATCAAGCCCAATTTCGCCAATACCCAGCACACGCGGATCAGATAAAATTTCATCTGTAATGTAATTGGCTGGATTTGTTCCTGCGTATTCAGGGTGTATTCCAATTGTTGTAAAAATATTATCATATTCATGCGACAATTTTATCGCAGGCAAGATATCTACTGGATTTGCCGTCGGGCATATTATGTATTTTACACCCGCTGTGGTTGCGCGCTTTATAACTGCCACCACACCACCAACGCTTGAAAAATCATAGGTTAAATGACAATGTGTATCTATAAGCATTTTTGTATCTCTAGGATAATTTTAAATAGTGATATTTCCGGTTCCAGATTGACGCGACTTATATCGGCAATAGCACGTGTTGCCAATGGATAAAGTTCCGCCAAATCAAAATGCGCAATCACATCCAACAAAATTCCGTAAAGTTCCGGATTTGGTGCAATTTGGCGCGCAATCCCCATAGCATCCGATGGCAATGCGTGTTTATTTGTTACAAATTCAACCAATTTTTCATATATTGCATCACCGCCCGATTGTTTTAAGTTTGCAATACGCCCAAAAGACCCATTTGCAAGGCGCAATGTTTCATCATCAATTACTTCGTCCGGCATAAAACGCGCACAAAGACGGCGCAAATCAGGAATTGATAACGGATGCATTTTTTCAACCCGCGCACGCGAACGTACAGTTGGCAAAACACTTGATAATTGATGTGTAACAAGCAGAAATAGTGTCTTTGCCGGCGGTTCTTCAAGTAATTTTAGAATTGCATTCGCCGCCGCAGTAGTTAGTGCATCCACAGAATCAATAAGCACAACCCGCCACTCGCCCGACATTGATGAAAGTTGCATCTTTTCAATCGCAGCACGAACAGTGTAAACCGATATAGATTTGCCATCAGACTTAACGCGACCATCTTTATCAATGTTTCTGTCTAAATCTATGATAAAAAAGTCGCCAACATTGCCATAAACCATGCGGGCAATTTGATATGCAAGTGTCGCCTTGCCTATGCCACGCGGGCCACACAACATCCATACAGGATGAACAGGATGCATGTCACGATTTTGCCAGGCTTCCATAAAAGCGCGCAAAGTTGTATCGTGTCCGATTGTGTTATTGTTGTCCATCGGGTGCGGAAATTCGTAAACGGGCATATTTGATTTTCGTGCCATTTTTATTGTCCCATAATCATTACAATAATATTGCGCCATGCGCGGGCAAAGAAACGGACGCGCCCGACACCAGATTTAGCCACTAAATTTGTTCTTGCGATAACATTTCCGTCACGTTCGGCAATAACTTCACCCAAAATATCGCCCACCTTAATCGGTGCGGGCATAGGGTCGGTATACCGCGCAAGGACCTTGACACCGGTCAACCCCTGCTCTTTCAAAGCCGTAACTGCAAAATTTTTATCAACCGTTCCTTGGACCCAATCATCGCGTCCATACCAAACAGGTACCGCCGTCACATCATCGCCAGGGCGATAAAAAACCTTGGTCATCGTTGTATTAAACCCATGCGACAACAAAGACTTCATTTCCGCCGCCAAGGCATCGTGTCCCTTGCCATGAAACCCATTTATAACCCCAACAAGACGGCGCCCCCCAGATGTTGCGCTTGCCACCATGCCATAACCGCCCTTGTCCGTATGTCCAGTCTTAAGGCCGTCCGCACCCGGCATTGTAAATAGCAACTTATTATAGTTTACCGTATGTGTCCGCCCCCAGTCGCGACACCAATCAGTTTTATATTCGCCAAATTCAAACCTTTTTGTCGCGAACATCGGGTATAAATCGGGATAATCAGCAATTATGTGATACGCAAGCGTTGCAAGTTCCCGACTCGTCATCAAATTTCTGTCGTTTGGTAATCCGCTTGCATTTCCAAAAGTTGAAAGTGGCATACCAATCGCGCGTGCCTTGGCGGTCATAAGGTCGGTAAACTTTTCTTCTGTCCCCGCCATTTTTTCCGCAACAACAACCGACGCGTCACCCCCAGACAAAACAATCAAACCCAAAACAAGGTCGCGAACGGAAATATCCTGGCCGGCGGAAAGGCATATTTTACTTGCCGGGTACCAAACCGGATCTTGGTAATCCGCATTTTTTCCAACCGGGAAACGGTCATTCAAAGATATTCGCCCGGCCTTAATCTCGTCAAACAAGACGGCAAGTGTCATCAATTTCAGCATTGACGATGGTGGCATAAGTTCATCAGCCGATTTTGACACAATTTCCGCACCAGAATCATAATCCACAAGGAAAGCAGATTTTGCCTTGGTCTTATATTCTGCAAACGCCGGCGTAACGCAGAAAACCAATAAAAATGTGAATGTTTTTGAATTCATGACACATATATAATAACAATATCTGCGACCTTTTCAAATGATTTTTTATGTACATAACAATCGAGTAGAAAAAGTCAACCAAAATGTGTAAAAAGAAATCATGATAAAACGCTTGCGCAAATTTTTTATATTTACTACAGTGAGAATGTGAATAGGTGACATTCGCCATTTATTCGCAGAAAACAAAGGAAAGAAAGGATTTTGGGGGGAAGTCTGGTCATGTTGTTGTTCAAAAATACGAATCGGAAAATGTTCAGATTGATTGCGTCGTTGTTCGTGTTTGTTGCGTTCACGCTTGGTGGCGTGGGTATTACGCGCGCGAATGCCGCGTGTACCGAATCGCAAATTGATGTAAATGGTGACGGAACCCTTTGTGAAACCGCAAAATTCACGTTAACAACGACGAATTATACATCTGTGGGTGGAACTTTCACTTTCCAGATATCTGCGGCGGGAACGTTTTATGTTGATTGTGGTGATGGAGGAACGCTTTCGGGGACGGGCGTAACCGGAAATACAATTGACCGCACGAATAATACGAATGAAGATATCTATACATGTACATATTCGACAACCGGGACAAAAACAATAAGGTTTGGTGGTCTTGCCACGAATTATAGTACGGGCACAACTACAGCGGCGATACAATTTGGTAATTTCACTGGTAATACAGTATCCAAGATCGCATCGATTTCTGGTAGTTTGTCCGCGATGTTCCCATACATAACACAAAACGCATCGGATGGTGCACAACCGCGGTTTAGTTACACATTCTATGGTGCAACCAATTTAACGTCCATCCCCGACACATTATTCAGTGGTTATACCACCGGGGCACAAACTATGTTTTACTACACATTTGGGGGTTGCACTGGATTAACGTCTATCCCGGCAACGCTGTTTAGTTCTTTCACATCCGGGGCATTCGGTATGTTTAGCGGCACATTTTGGAATTGTAGTAATATAACCGGGTATATACCGCCATCCACTTTTGCGGGATTAATCGCAAACGGGGCACCAAAGTATAATAATATGTGGGGTAGTACATTTGCCGGCACACAATTGGTTGAAACCTGTCCGACGGGAACCGTACAATATATTACGGGATATGAAGGAACCGATACAACTAATAAAACTCTTTGGAATGGCAAGGTATCATGTGTATCCACAACGCCGATGGCGATTACACTTGACACAACCGGTGCGACAACCGCCGCAACACCATCAACGGTATATTTATCCTATGATACCGGATGGTATAGCGATGCAAATGGAACGGCCGCGATTACCGGACTTACAACATTACCAACAAAATCTGGCAAATTATTTGGTGGGTTTTATACCGGCGAAAACGGTACAGGAACACAAGTTGTTGATGCAAATGGTAATATAGTTTCTGGGAATTTAAAGTTTACAGTTCAACCAACCACACTTTTTGCAACATGGGTCGAATCAAAATTCACGTTAACAACGACGAATTATACATC
>JAGCVZ010000010.1 GCA_017962125.1 Alphaproteobacteria bacterium | reverse complement strand
TACCGGCCGCGATAAACTTTTCAATATCGCCCAAATTGATTGTCGCATAGTGTTTCGCAAATGGGTTTGTAAAACCATATTTCGGGAAACGACGCAAAATCGGCATCTGACCACCCTGGAAAGTTGCCTGTTTACGTGAACCCGCACGTGCCTTTTGACCCTTGGTACCACGACCAGCGGTCTTACCATAACCCGATGCCATACCACGTCCAACGCGTTTAATATCTTGGCGTGCGCCCTTATTATCCATCAAAGCATTTAATTTCATTTTTTTACTCCTATGAACTCTATATAGTTCTGTTTCGCATACGGACAAGTGTCCGCATACTCGGTTTACTTACGATACGCTTCAAAAAGCTGTGGATAAAACTTTTCGATCGCATCCTTATACTGTATATACCGAGATGACGTCCTTGTAACTCTACAAATAGTCTTCTCATCAGCGTCAAAAACTTCGTATAAAGCAGGTTCTGTTATCATTTTGAACGACAGTCTACTAACCACATGATCAGCCAAAGATCTCATGGACTGATCTTCCGACGTACCTATAGACCGCCGTCCACAAAATTCTGCACACTTCAACAGCAGGAAATTTCTAATATCTGTCGGTACAGAATCGCAGGCAAACCCAGCAAGTAAAGGAACTATCTGGTCATGCTTGGTAATCTGAACATTATGTGTACATTTATCAGCGAAACTTGCAAGACCGCTAACATCCAAACCACTAGTCTGAACAGTATACCAATCCTTCAATACCCTACTTACAGAAAAAAATCCTTGACTGTATTTCATGTTTATTATTCTTCCGTTACACTAACCAAATGCGCAACTTTGGCAATCATGCCACGAATCGTGGCATTGTCCGCGAATTCATGCGATTTGCCAATACGGCCCAATCCCAATGTAGCCAGAATTTTACGTTGCGATTCCGGACGACCGATAACACTTTTGACTTGTTTTACAATTATTTTCTTTGCCATAACAATCACCTTTTATTATTTGTCTTCCGTTGTTGTTTCTTCGGCCAATTTCTTACCATCACGACCGGCAACAATTTCCGCAACCGTTTTACCACGACGCGCGGCAACCGTTTTCGGCGAATTCATCTTAGAGAACGCCAAGAACACCGCGCGAATCATATTGTTCGGGTTGTTCGCACCTTGGGATTTCACAACAACGTCTTGCACCCCCAGGCAATCGAACACCGCACGCAATGCACCGCCCGCGATGATACCGGTACCAGGAACCGCACTGCGAAGAACCAATTTACTTGCACCATATTTGACCGAAATGTCATGGTGCAATGTGCGACCTTCCTTCAGCGGAACGCGAATCATTTTTGCCTTAGCAGCCTTGGTTGCCTTTTGTACTGCAGATTGAACTTCCAAAGCCTTACCTTTACCAAAACCAACCTTACCGGCCTTGTCTCCAACAACGACCAAAGCCGAGAAAGACATATTTTTACCGCCCTTCACCGTTTTGGAAACGCGGTTCACAGAAACCAATTTATCCACTAATAAATTATCTGTCTGTAAGTTTTTATTATCAAAACGTGCCATTTATAAACTCCATTTATTTAGATTCTGACGCCACCAGCGCGGATTGCCTCGCACAATGCCTTTACACGACCATGATAGCGATAAGCCCCACGATCAAAATAGCATTTATCTGCGATTTTCGCCTTAACAACGCGTTCCGCAAATGCCTTGCCAACTAATTCGGCACCTGCAACATTCCAACCATGCCCTTTGAAACCTTTTTCCTTGGACGATGCCGCGCAAATAGTATACCCTTTTACATCATCGATAGCCTGGATTTCAATGTGACGACCACTGCGGAAAACCGACAACCGGATTTTCCCAGGATTTTTCTTTTTTAACGCAACGCGTGTTACCAACTTGCGTCTTTGTTCTGTAGATAAATGTTTCAACATTTTTTTCCCTTTTTTTCTAATTCCCGTAACAGCGGAAATCATTTTTGTTTTTCAGTAACTCTATCCCATTTATGACCACTGAAATAATCGCCTGTATAAACCCAAAATATTTTTCAAAACCGAATTAGGTTATTAAAAATTTTTGAATTAGCAACGATATTTCTATCCATAAACAGTCCCCTTTTTACACGATTATTTCTTTTTACCTTCTTTGTGACGAATCTTTTCACCCTTATAGAAGATACCTTTGGCTTTGTACGGGTCCATTTTGCGAATCTTGTGAATTTTATCCGCGAACAGCCCAACCGCACATTTGTCATTACCGCTAATGGTAAATTCTGTAGGCGTTTCTCCCATTGTCACAGTCAAACCATCCGGAATTTCCATAACAACATCATGCGAAAAACCAACAACCAAAGTAAACTTTTTACCACTAACCGATGCTTTGTATCCAACACCTTTCATATACATCGCCTTGGAAAAGCCCTTTGTCACACCTTCGACCGCATTGCGAATATTGCGAGTCATCGTTCCCCACATCGCACGCGAAGCTTTATCTTCTGCGTTCTTTGGGGTAACAACAACTTCGGCTCCTTCGACCTTGACATCAACCAACGAAGAATTTTTTGTACTCATCGCTACAGCCAACTCGCCCTTTGGTCCTTTGACAATCAACTTGTCGCCATCCAAAGATGCAACCACACCATCAACCAATTTAACTGGATATTTTCCTGCCCTAGACATAATTACATCCTTTTAATTATATAACCTTGCACAAAACTTCACCACCGACGTTCATCAAACGCGCCTTGTGATCCGTCATGACACCATGCGGTGTTGATACAATAGAAACCCCAAGTCCATTCAAAACACGTGGCATCTTGGCGGCACCTGAATAAACACGGCGCCCCGGTTTCGACACCACAGAAATCTCTTGGATTGCACCATTTCCGCCTACATATTTTAATACGATGACCAAATTAGAACGATGTTCATCGATTTTTTCATTGCGAAAATCTTCAATAAAACCTTCTTCTTTAAGAACCGCTAAAACTGCGGCACGCAATTTGCTATTCGGAACAGTTACGGTTTCTTTTCCGGCATTCTGACCATTACGTATGCGGGCAACCATATCTCCGATTGGGTGTGATAATGACATCTTTTACTCCTATTCTATAACCGATTGCATTGTCCACAATCGGCATTACTTTTTTACCAACTTGACTTACGAACTCCCGGCAATTTACCTTCGGATGCCTGGGTTCTAACCTGCTGACGACACAGACCAAACATACGCATAAACCCACGCGCACGTCCAGTAATACTGCACCGATTATGCAAACGTGTCGGATTGGCATTGCGCGGCAACTTTGCCAATTTCAGCATCGCTTCTTTGCGTTCTTCGGGTGTCGCATTACGTGACATTTTTTCCTTTAACGCGGCACGCTTTGCAGCGTATTTTTTGACCATCCCTTCACGTTTTTTCTGTTTATTTCTTAACCCTAATTTAGCCATTTTTCGTTCCTTTTATTATTTCAATACTAACGGCAGGCCGAGTTTAGTCAGCAATGCGCGCGCCTCGTCATCTGTCTTCGCAGTTGTTGCAATTACAATATCCATACCACGAATAGAATCAATTTTATCAATGGAAATTTCTGGAAATATCAAATGTTCTTTGATACCAAAAGCATAATTTCCACGACCATCAAATTTCGATTTCGAGAGCCCACGAAAATCCTTGACACGTGGCAAAGCAACCATAATCAATTTATCCAAGAAATCATACATACGTTTACCACGCAATGTAACCTTGGTTCCAATCGCCTGACCTTCACGCAAACGATATGTCGCAATAGATTTTTTCGCATGGGTAATAATCGGCTTCTGTGCCGCAATAGCAGTCAAATCTGTGACCGCGGCATCAAGTTTCTTTTTATCAAGAACCGCCTCACCAACACCCATATTCAAAACAATTTTCGACAGTTTAGGAACCGCCAACATATTCTTGTATCCGAATTCTTTAACTAATTCAGGAACAATTTCTTTTTCATAAATTTCACGCAATCTGCTTTGCATTTTTTATCCTTAACGTTATTTCCCGTAACAGCGGGATAGTTTTCTTACAATTCGACCCCAGACTTCTTGGCAATACGAACTTTTTTACCTTTTTCAACCTTGTACCCAACACGCGTGGCTTTTTTAGCTTTCGGATCCACCAACGCAACATTAGACACATGAATAGGTGCCTCACGGTCAACAATATGACCAGGTTGATTTTGTGTCGGTTTCACATGCCATTTGTGACGATTGACACCTTCAACAACAACACGTGATTCTGCCGGCCGCGCCTCTAATACATGACCTTTGACGCCCTTGTATTTTCCCGAAATAACTACGACTTCATCGCCTTTTTTTATTTTCATCTTGCAACCTTTTTAATCCTGTTATTATAACACTTCTGGTGCCAAAGATACAATTTTTTGAACATCATATTTACGACGAACTTCACGCGCAATAGGCCCAAAGATACGTGTTCCAATCGGTTCAAAGTTGTTCTTGTTTATCAAAACGACCGCATTGTCATCGAAACGAATTATTGAACCATCCGGACGTTTAACTGGGAACTTGGTCCGTACAATAATCGCACGTTGCACTGTCCCTTTCTGCACCTTGCCACGCGGAATTGCTTCTTTGATGGCGACCACAATTTTATCACCGACGGTGGCATAACGACGATGTGAACCGCCCAACACCTTGATGCACATAGCCTCACGCGCACCAGAATTATCCGCAACCGTCAATCTTGTTTCATTTTGAATCATAACCTTATCCTCATCCTGCAATCGGGGCTGTTCCCCAATGCTTTGTTACGGGATCCGACTGATGCAACAGTCCAAAGACCACTGCGCCCTCAAAGACCCCTGGGTTGATTTAGTCTGTTACCTCTACATCGTCGTTTTTCGATACACCAACCAACCCCTTGACAATCCAAGATTTGGTTTTTGATATCGGACGATGCTCTTCAATCGCAACAATGTCGCCAACTTTATACTTGTTGTCTTCATCGTGCGCCTTGTACTTTTTATTGTGCTTCACGAATTTTCCATACAACGGATGACGAAAGCGACGTTCTACTTCTACAACAACCGTCTTATCATTTGCTGTACTTCTAACCGTTCCTTGCAGTATACGTTTTGGCATAACACTATCCCTTATATACTTTTTTGTTTACTTTAACCTAACCTGGCATATGATACTCTAAAAAATAGAAATCTCAACCAAAATTAGTATCTTTTTATTGCGCCGCATTCAATTTTGTTTTCACACGTGCAATTTCACGACGGGTTTTCCGCAAAACATGTGTTTTTGGTAAATTCCCAGCCGCATGCTGAAAGCGTTGATTCATTTGAGTTTTTTTCAAATCAACCAAATTGCTTCTCAATTCTTCTTTCTTTAAAGATTCCGTTTTCTTTTCTGCCATCCTAGCCACCTTTTATTATCCCCAAAAACTTAGTTAACTTTACGTTCAA
The DNA here is from genome assembly GCA_017962125.1 of Alphaproteobacteria bacterium. Lineage (GTDB taxonomy): Bacteria > Pseudomonadota > Alphaproteobacteria > Rs-D84 > Rs-D84 > Enterousia. Next base: position 87,974 of record JAGCVZ010000010.1, on the reverse strand, counting down.
CAATTTTCGTTTTGATTGGTAACTTCGCCGCAGCCAAAGCAAAAGCTTCTTGGGCAACATCTGGCTTCACACCATCCAATTCAAAAATTATACGTCCCGGTTTTACACGGCAAATCCAGTATTCAACGGCACCTTTACCTTTACCCATACGAACCTGAGCCGGTTTTGCTGTCACAGGAACATCAGGAAAAACACGAATCCAAAGTTTGCCCATACGTCTCATACGACGCGTAATTGCACGACGCGCCGCTTCTATCTGACGTGCAGTAATACGTTCCGGCGACAAGGCTTTTAACCCAAAAGAACCAAAAGCCAATTCACTACCACCCTTGGCGACACCATGAATACGACCTTTGTGCTGTTTACGAAATTTTGTTTTATTTGGCATTAACATGATAAAACCTCAACTTTCTTTAATTGTTTTTTGTTCTTCTGTTGTCACTTGTTCCGGCATACTCAGTTGGACGAGCCATTTCTGATGCCCACTTTTCTTTGTTTACAACATCACCAGTATAAATCCAAACCTTTACCCCAACAACACCATATGTGGTCTTGGCCTGAACCGCAGCATAGTCAATATCTGCACGCAAAGTATGCAAAGGAATACGCCCTTCACGAATTTGCTCACTACGCGCAATCTCTGCACCATTCAAACGTCCAGAACACATAATTTTAACACCCTGAGCACCAGCCTTTTGCGCGTTTTGTATACCTTTTTTCATAGCACGTTTATAAGAAACACGCCCTTCAATCTGTTGCGCAATACCCTGGGCAACCAACTGCGCATTCAAATCTGGTCTACGAACTTCATAGATATTCACAACAACCTGATCGTTCTTGACCAATTTTTTAATATCGTTACGCAAAGCCTCAATATCTGCGCCATTCTTACCAATAATCATACCTGGACGAGACGTATGAACTGTTATAACGACTTTTCTTGCAATACGATCTATAACAATTTTCGCTATACCCGCTTTTTTTAATTTCTTTTCGATAAAATTACGAATCGTATTATCTTCTTCTAAACAAGCTGCATAATGCTTCTTGTCCATAATCCAGCGAGAATCCGGAACTTTATTTATGGATAAACGCTGTGCAATTGGCGATACTTTCTGTCCCATTTTTTTTCCTTACGTTTATGTTTAGTGTTCTTGAAACCTTTCGGCTTTATTCCGGGGTTACCCCCCATACCACCAAACATTGTTCTTTTATTTTGTTTCTTTTTTCTTGGTTTCTTTCTTTTTTGCTGTTTCTTTTTTCGGTGCGACCCCCGCTTCCAAAACAATCGTCAAATTTGAAAAAGGTTTCAAAATTGGACGCGCACTTCCACGTGGTCCCGGCATTATACGTTTCATAGTCAATGCCTTGCCACACCAAATTTCTTTGATAAACAAGGTATCAACAGCCAAGTTCTTGTTATGTTCTGCATTAGCAATTGCAGACATCAAAGTTTTTAACACTTCACCAGCAACACGTTTTTTCGAAAATTTCAACACATCAATGGCACGTGCGACCGGCAAACCGCGAACCATGGCACAAACCAAGTTCAATTTTTGCGTACTGATGCGTATCATTTTATTGAAAGCGCGAACCTGATTATCTTTTATTCCATATCTTGTCATAATCTACACCTTTTGATTACTTACCTGCTGCGGCCTTTTTATTTGCGGCATGCCCCTTAAAGGTGCGTGTCGGCGCAAATTCGCCAAGTTTATGTCCAACCATATCTTCAACAACGGATACAGGAATAAACTTGTTACCATTGTGAACTTCAAAAGTTAATCCAACCATTGGTGGAACTATCGTACTGCCACGCGACCAAGTTCTAATTGGCTTGTGATCATCTTTTTCTTGCGCCGCTTTGACCTTATCCAAAAGAGAAGGATTAACAAAGGGACCTTTCCAAACTGAACGAGACATTTATTTAACTCCGTTTTATTTTAGTTTATTTTTTCTTTGCCAAATGTCTGCTACGAATAATCATCTTGGTTGTACGTTTATTTCTGCGCGTCCTATAACCCTTGGCTGGAATACCAGTTCTTGATACCGGTTCATGCCCCTTAGAGTGACCATTACCACCACCCATCGGATGATCCACAGGGTTCTGTGCCATACCGCGCGTAGATGGACGAATTCCCAACCAACGTGCACGACCCGCCTTACCCAAATTAACATTGCGTTGATCTTGGTTAGAAACCGTTCCAACCGTCGCACGACAATCAGAATGAACCTTGCGCAACTCACCACTGTTCATTTTAATCTGAGCATAAACACCGTCTTTACCCATAAGCTGAGCATAACAACCTGCACTACGTGCCAACTGCCCCCCAGCCCCAGGTTTCAATTCAACATTGTGAACAATTGTACCAATCGGCATATTTTTCAGTGGCATCGCATTACCAGGCTTAATATCTTCGCGTGTTCCGGAAATAACGACGTCGCCCGCTTTCAAATCACGTGGTGCCAAAATATAAGAACGCACACCATCTTTATATTCAATCAAAGCAATAAAAGCGGTACGATTCGGATCATATTCCAAACGCACAACCGTCGCCGGCATATCTAATTTTTTGCGCTTAAAATCAATTAAACGATATTTGCGCTTGTGACCGCCACCTTGGTGTGGAACAGTAACATGCCCAAAATTATTACGACCACCTTTGGATTTTAAACCAACGGTCAAAGATTTTTCCGGTGCACCACGGTGCAATTCACTGTGGTCAATCAAAACCAAACCACGTGTTCCTGCGGTTATCGGTTTATAGTTCTTTAATGCCATCTCATTATCCTTTTATCACCCCAACATTAGCATCCAACAGTGGATTATCTGCTGGGGACATTATGTTTATATATTTGTAGCTAAATCTAATTTCGCATCCGCTGGCAAAGAAACATATGCTTTTTTTACTGTACGTTGTGTTCCTGTACCACGACCACGGAAATGTTTAACCTTACCCTTGACAACAACAATATTCACCTTGCTTGGTTTCACATTGTATATTGCCTGAATTGCACGAACAACATCTTCTTTGGTTGCACGCGCATCAATTTCAAAGGCAACCGCATTGCCTTCCGACAACTTGACTGCTTTTTCCGAAACAATCGGACGACGAAGCACATCATAAACACCAGCTGTCACAGCGGTTTTCTTTTCTGTATGAACTTTTTTTTCTGCCATATCTATAACCTCTTTTGTCAAACCGATTGCCCTTATGCACCAAGGCGTTTTTCTACTGCCTTGACTGCGTCTTGCGTCAAGACCAATTTATCGTGTTTCAAAATATCCAAAACATTCAACCCAACCGTAGGCAATACATCAACGTTCTTGATGTTCGCAGCGGATTTTTTGAAATTTTCATCCAACGCATCTGCACCAACAAACAAAGCCGAAGAAATTTCCAACTTTTTCAGTTGCTTTGCTAAAGTCGCGGTCTTTGTTGCCGACAATTTTTCAGAATCAACGATAACCAAAGCGTTGTCCTTTGCTTTAGATGATAACGCCATTTTCAAACCAAGCACACGAATCTTTTTAGGTAAATCAATACTGTGGTCGCGAACAACTGGTCCATGAACCACACCACCGCCACGCATGTGCACATTATAGCGTTCACCTTGACGCGCGTTACCGGTCTTCTTCTGCTTAAAGGCCTTTTTACCACTGCCCGCGACATCAGACACTGTCTTAACCGCATGTGTCCCAGCACGCGCCTTGGCACGCTGCCAGGTCACAACACGATGTAACACATCCGCACGTGCATCCAAACCAAAAATAGAATCTTGCAATTCAATCTTGCCGACTGTCTTGCCATCAAAATTTATAACATTTGCTTGCATTTTAGTTCACCTTATTGCCTGTCAAAACCTATTACTCTGCAACAGATTCTGATTTGGTTTCTTCCGTCTTAGTTTCTTCCGCGGCAGTCTTTTTTACTTCACACGTCGGAATTGGCAAATCTTTCTGTTCTTTTTTAATTGCATCTGTAACCAGAACAAATGTTCCATTTGCACCCGGCACAGCACCTTCAACAAAGACCAGGTTTTCTGCATCATCAATGCCAAAAACCTTTAAATTTTGAACTGTAACAGTTTCGTTACCCATCTGACCAGACATCTTTTTGCCCGGCAAAACACGACCCGGCCACTCACGCATACCTGTACCACCAAGTGAACGATGCGCCTTTAACACACCATGGGTTGCTTCTTTACCACCAAAGTTATGACGTTTCATCGCACCTTGGAAACCTTTACCCTTACTGGTTGCCTGGACATCGACAAACTGCCCAGCAACAAAATGAGATGCAACCATATTCGTTCCAACTGGAATCACGCAATCATCACTGCAACGAAATTCCACAATTTTGCGATACGGCTTAACACCCGCTTTTTCCGCAGCAACTGCCTGAGGCTTTGCAATATGTTTTGCCTTGGCTTCACGAATACCCAAGACATTTGCTACATAACCGTTCTTTTCAATCGTACGATTGCCGATAACTGCGCAATCACCAACGGACAGAACCGTGACCGCATGTGCAACACCCGTATCATCATACAGACGTGTCATTCCTATTTTTGTTGTAATCAACCCACTACGTTTCATTTTTTTGCCTTTTTTTCTGCCAGAGGTTAGAACATTGTTTAAAAAAGTCAACAATTATCTAACGCTAACAAACCATTACAATTTAATTTTTACATCAACACCCGATGCCAAATCCAACTTCATCAGTGCATCAACTGTCTGAGGGGTTGGATTAACAATATCCACAACCGCTTTGTGATTGCGAATTTCAAACTGTTCACGCGACTTTTTATCGACGTGCGGCGAACGATTGACTGTAAATTTTTGAACCAATGTCGGCAAGCGAACAGGTCCTACGACATCTGCGCCGGTACGCTTTGCAGTTTTGACAATCTCCTCCACCGATTCAACCAAAACTCTATGGTCAAAAGCCGTCAATTTGATGCGAATTTTTGATGCTGGTACCATTTTGCTTGTTTCCCTTATTTTGTCTATTACCGTCATTGGTCGCCCAACAGATTCCTGTGGGCGACCAAACGAACATTGTTATTACTTAATAATCTTTGACACAACACCTGCGCCAACGGTACGACCACCTTCGCGGATAGCGAAACGGCGACCTTCGTCCATAGCAATAGGTGCAATCAAAGCAACCGTTATGCGGACATTATCACCCGGCAAGACCATTTCTTTATCAGCCGGCAAAGTGATAGTTCCTGTTACATCAGTTGTGCTAAAGAAGAACTGAGGACGATAGTTGCTAAAGAACGCTGTGTGACGTCCGCCTTCTTCTTTGGTCAAGATATAAACTTCGGCTTCGAAATCTGTGTGCGGGGTAATAGAACCCGGTTTGCAGATAATCTGACCACGTTCCACATCTTCTTTCTTTGTTCCACGTAACAACAAACCAATGTTATCACCGGCTTCACCTTGATCCAACAATTTGCGGAACATTTCAACACCGGTAACAGTTGTCTTCTGTGTCGGACGCAAACCAACGATTTCGCATTCGTCACCAACTTTGATAACACCAGCTTCGACACGACCCGTAACCACAGTTCCACGACCAGTGATACTGAACACGTCTTCGATTGGCATCAAGAAAGGTTTATCGACCGGGCGTTCTGGCATTGGGATGTATTCATCGCAAGCTTTTAACAAAGCATCAATTGATTCTTTGCCCAGGCCATCGTTTTTGCCTTCCAACGCGGAAATAGCAGAACCACGAATAATCGGCACATTTTCACCATCAAAGTCATTCGCCGACAACAATTCACGGATTTCCATTTCAACCAATTCCAACAATTCTGGATCATTGGCCAAATCGCATTTGTTCAGATAAACAACGATTTTCGGAATACCAACCTGACGCGCCAACAAGATGTGTTCACGAGTCTGAGGCATTGGACCATCAGTTGCCGCAACCACCAAAATTGCACCATCCATCTGAGCCGCACCAGTAATCATGTTTTTAACATAGTCGGCGTGTCCTGGACAGTCAACGTGTGCATAGTGACGATTAGCTGTTTCATATTCAACGTGTGCGGTATTAATTGTTATACCACGTGCCTTTTCTTCTGGGGCACTGTCAATTTCATTAACACCTTTTTGTGCATCAGCACCGACACCGTAATAATGCACAATAGCAGCAGTCAATGTCGTTTTACCGTGGTCAACGTGACCAATAGTACCGATATTAACGTGCGGCTTAGTTCTTACATACTTTTCTTTTGCCATGGTTTTCTCCTTGGGCTTTGGTTAATTTAATTTGTTTTTTCTTTTGACATCCGAAATCTGATACTACATCAAAAAAATCAAATGTCTAAACTTTTTTTACTTTGTCAGCTTTTTTATAACCTCATCTGCGACATTTTGCGGGACTTCGTCATAGTGCGACAATTCCATATACGGGTTTGCACGCCCTTGGGACAAAGAACGCAGTGTCTTGACATAGCCGAACAAATTCGCCAGTGGAACGTACGCCGAAATCACCTGATTTCCAAACTGGGTTTCAATACCATTGATTTGTCCACGACGGCTGTTCAAGTCACCGATGATGTCACCGACATATTCTTCCGGCGTATTAACCGAAAGTTTCATAATCGGTTCCAACAACTTTGGCGACGCCTTCTTCATAGCTTCGCGGAAGCAGGCGCGCGCCGCAATTTCAAAGCAAAGCACATTCGAATCGACTTCATGATATTTACCATCAACCAATGTTGCCTTGAAATCCACAGTAGGATAGCCAATCAGAACACCGGTCTGTTGCGCTATCTTTAATCCTTTTTCAACCCCAGGAATGTATTCTTTTGGAATCGCACCACCGACAATCTTGTTTTCAAACTCATAGCCCTTGCCAGGTTCCAACGGTTCAAATTCGATCTTTACTTGGGCATATTGACCCGAACCACCAGACTGTTTCTTATGAGTATATTCTTCGGTAACAGGTTTACGGAACGTTTCACGATACGCAATACGCGGTTCACCAACATTCACATCAACCTTGAACTCACGCAACAAACGATCAACCAAAATTTCCAAATGCAATTCACCGACACCCGCCAAAATGGTTTGACCAGATTCTTCGTCAACCGAAACGCGGAATGATGGATCTTCCTTGGCCAACGCCTGAAGACCCAACGCCATTTTTTCAATGTCTGCTTTGGTCTTTGGTTCAACCGCAATAGACATAACTGGTTCTGGAACATGGATATTTTCCAAAATAATCGGATTATTTTCATCGCACAGTGTATCGCCGGTAATTGTTTCCTTCATACCGACCAAGGTGATGATGTCCCCTGCACTAGCTTCTTTAATTTCTTCGCGTTGATTGGAATGCATAAGCAACATACGACCAACACGTTCGCGTTTATCACGATTCGAATTATAGATGTAAGAACCAGATGTCAATTTACCCGAATAGATACGGATAAACATCAAATTTCCAACGAATGGATCATTCGCGACCTTGAACGCCAACGCACTAAACGGTTCCTTTGGATCCGGATGACGTTCTGCAACGGTTTCCTTGTCCATCTTGGTTCCCTTAATCGCCGGAACATCCAACGGTGACGGCAAGTAATCAACAATCGCATCCAACAGCGGTTGAATACCTTTATTCTTAAACGAAGACCCACAAAGTACTAAAACAAAATTCTGATTGATGACACCTTTGCGTAACAATTTTTTGATTGTGTCGTGGTCAGGAACTTTGCCTTCCATATATTCTTCCATGACCGCATCATCCAGTGTTACAACTTCTTCAATCAATTTGTTGTGTAACTCTTCGGCCTTGGCCTTTAATTCTTCGGGAATTTCGATAGTAACCGGATGTGAACCCATTTCGTCTTCCCAAATCAAACCCTTCATTTCTAAAACATCAACAATACCCTTGAAATCTGCCTCAGCACCAATCGGGAAATTCAAGACGACCGGATTTGCACCCAACCGTTCACGGAACATTTCAACACAACGGAAGAAATTCGCCCCAACACGATCCATCTTGTTCACAAAACAAATACGAGGAACATTGTAACGGTCAGCTTGGCGCCAAACGGTTTCAGACTGTGGCTGAACACCAGATACCGATTCGAAAACCGCAACCGCACCGTCCAAAACGCGCAAACTGCGTTCCACTTCCATTGTAAAATCCACGTGCCCCGGTGTATCAATCAAATTGATACGATGGTCACGCCAGAAACATGTCGTTGCCGCCGAAGTAATTGTAATACCACGTTCTTGTTCTTGTGCCATCCAGTCCATAGTCGCGGCACCATCGTGCACTTCGCCAATTTTATACGTTTTTCCAGTATAGAACAAAATACGTTCCGAAGTTGTAGTCTTACCAGCATCAATGTGTGCCATAATGCCGATATTTCTATACATATGTAATGGTGCGGTTTTCCCAACAGACATTTTCTTTCCTTTTCTTTTAGATTACCAACGGAAATGAGCAAATGCTTTATTAGCCTCTGCCATTTTATGAGTATCGATTTTCTTTTTGAACGCGCCGCCCGTTCCATTAAGGGCATCACGTAATTCACCAAAGACGCGGGCACGCATACTGCGTTCACTACGTTTACGTGCATATTGAATCGCCCAACGAATCGCAAGCGTTTGCTGACGATCAGCACGAACCTCAACAGGAACCTGATATGTTGCACCACCAACACGACGACTTTTCACTTCGACCGATGGTTTCAACGCATCCAACGCATTCAAGAAAGTTTTTAATTCATCGCCATCCTCAGCAATCTTTTTCAAATCTTCCATAGCACCATAAACTATATTTTCGGCAACTTCCTTTTTGCCGTCCCACATAAGACAATTTATAAATTTTGCAACGACCTCACTGCCATATTTAGAATCTGGCAAAATATCACGTTTTGTTGCGGCTTTACGTCTTGACATATTTTATTCCTTTTTGTTTCTTCACCCAACGTTACTTGGATTACTCATACGGATTTCCCGCATGTATTATTTTGCTTTCTTTGCACCATACAAAGAACGCCCCTGTTTTCTGCTCTCCACACCCTTGGTATCCAAAACACCACGAATTATGTGATATTTCACACCGGGCAAGTCCTTTACACGGCCACCACGAATCATGACGACACTGTGTTCCTGTAAATTATGACCTTCGCCAGGGATATACGCAGTAACTTCACGTCCGTTGGCAAGTTTAACACGTGCAACCTTACGTTGCGCGGAATTAGGTTTTTTCGGTGTGGTTGTATAAACACGAGTGCACACACCACGTTTTTGCGGATTTTCCATCATATCAGGTGCTGTAGATTTCACAGCGACCTTTTTACGCGGTTTCCGAATCAATTGATTTACAGTTGGCATTCAAAATCTCTTTGTTATTTTTTTTAACCTTTTTTCTACACAAAAACCCGCATCAGACTTATTTTAAACGGCGAGACCGCAATTATAAATCTGCCAAAATACGGCGTTTTTCTGTAATTTTCACTTTCCTTTATTACACAGAAAGCGTCATTACTATAACCCCGAACATAGCGGTTGTCAAGGGATTTCGATAAAAAAAGTCAGAAGTGTTAGTGGTTAGTGTTAGTGATAGCGATTAGTGGTTAAGTAGATTCTAGAATAAATCCGTAATTGCGAAGCAATTCCAAAACCCACTAACCACTTACACTAGCCACTAACACTAAAAAAAACACCACCCAAACAGGTGGCGTTTTTGTTTATTCAATCGATTAGAAATCGATGCCGAACTTAGCACCAAAACCATAACCATCGTAATCATCAACATCCAATTCGCCTTCAGCTTCGCGTGTCATTGTTTTGGTCAAGTACACACCAACATACTTTGTCGTATCGATGTTCATGTTCAACCCCAAGGTCAAATCCCAATAACCCTTGTTTTCTTCATCATTGTAATGATCCATAACTTTGTAATAGTCTGCGGCAACAAGTGCGCTCCATGTATCACTCATTGTCCAATGACCCGCAACACCAAAGTTCAAAGCATGATTTGCCCAGAACGGATTATCTTTGCCCCAATTAAAGGCTTCACTATTCGTATAGATAAAGTTCGCGTGCGCAGATAATGTCCAATCGTTGGTCACATAACCACCACGAACCCCAGCGGACCATGCATAGAAAGTGGCATCCTTGTCCAAGAACGGCAAGTGGTCACCCCACATTTGTCCCATTTCAAAGCCACCCATAACATCCAACTTCCACGCTTTGCCATCAATAACACGCCATGTCAAATCAGCACCCAATTCATCCCAAGCATTGGCTTCAAACCAATTTGCTTCACTAAGCGATGTATTTACAGAAACAGCAAGGCTGTCCAAGATACCATAACCAAAATTTTCACCCAATGTCACCGCATCAACATTCTCTGTATGTGACGACAAGGCCGTTTCACTATAGAAATGACCAGCCTTTGGCATATACAACGGGTTACCGTCGATAACATTAATACTTGCGTGTGCCGCGGAAACCGCCGCAACCGCCAATAAAGAAGTCAAAGCAATTTTTTTCATTTTGTTTTTCCTTTCGTTGTTTGTTTTTTGGAAACTAGAAATTATTCCCATCCTAGTTATATGTATCTTATCCTAAATATATGACTACTTTCAAGAAAAAAATAAATTCTTTCATAAAAGTGAATACGCCCTACACGAAAAATCATAGGGCGTATCTGTCATGATTTTTTAGAAATCGATACCAAATTTAACACCGTATCCAACGCCATCGGCCCATTCCCAATCACCCGTAGAATGTTCCAATCCGGCAGAAATATAAGCACCGATATACTTTGTCGAATCAATGTTATAATTCACACCAAATTTACCTTCCCATGACCCGGCATTTTTAACACCATCATCAGTCCAACCTGTGTACGTTGCATCTGCGACCAAATTCCAATTAGCATCAATCACAAACTGACCTGCAACACCGGCACGCAACGCATGACGACCTTCTTCATCCCAGTTAAATGATTCTGACCCAAGGTAATTAAAGTCGAAGAATCCAGCCACAGTCCAACGTGCTGTCATATAACCTGCACGAACACCCGCCGTCCAAGCATATCCAGTATCATCTTTATCCAAAAAAGGTCTGTGATCGCCCCAAACTGGTGCTACACCATATCCACCATATATATCAGCAACCCATCCTTGTTTTTTGAACAAACGCGCGGTCAAACCAAAAGACGCATCATTCCAAGCATAGCCATCAAAAGCATCTATCTCGGAAACACTTGTTTCCACAGTCAAAGCCAAATTATTGTTAATACCATAACCAAATACTTCGCCCAAAGTCCAATCTTTACCATGCTCAGAATGAGATGACAAAGCGGTTTCGCTATAAAAATGTCCCGCCTTTGGCATATACAACGGATTTCCGTCCATGACATTAACACCTGCGTGTGCCACAGATGCCGCCACGATAGTTAATAAAGAAGTCAAAGCAATTTTTTTCATTTTCTTTCCTTTCTTTTGTTTGTTAATTGGAAACTAGAACTTTCCCTTCTCTAGTTAAGCATATTTTCCCATGCTTGGGATTTTTTTCAAGAAAAAAGATTTTTGATAAACATAAAAAAATATGATACAATGCACGCCGATTTAAATTTACATTTTTCGTAGCGCGTGCAAAAGCTCGTAATATCAAAGTTTTTTATACACATTGAGAAAATTTTGTTTGGTAACGATTCGTTGCACTATTTAATCATTATCAAAGTTCAAGTCTGGATTATTCATTTTTTTTATCTCACGCCAATCGGCATGATTCTTTAAATGCGATTCGTAATCAGTTGAAAATTTATGTCCACCATGACCATCTGCAACAAAAAATAAATACTTGGTATCTGCCGGTTCCAATACCGCACGAATCGCATGCGAACCAACATTTGCAATCGGTGCCGGTGGCAAGCCTTTGTTACGATATGTATTATAAGGGCTGTCTATCTTTAAATGACCGCGTAACAATGGTTCACCCCGCATATCGCCATATCCATCAGTTAACGCATAAATTACCGTTGGATCCGCTTGCAATCGCATTCCACGTCGCAACCGATTTATATAAACACTTGCAACAATTTTCATCTCACTTGTTCGTGGCGTTTCACGTTGCACAATGGACGCAAGTGTCACAACATCATTCCAACCCGTAAGTGGCGCGGGCGGATTCCGCCGTGTACGCAACCATTTGTTTTTTATCTCGTCCATTTTTTTGCGCGCGACATCCAAAACATCCAAACGCGAAGTTCCCTTTGCAACATAATATGTATCTGGGAAAATATCACCATCAGCAACATTGCACACGGCGCGCCAATCATGGCAATCGACATCACCAGTCAATTTTGAATACCCACGCAGCAAATCTTTGATTTGTAAAATAGTAAGACCTTCGGGTATAACAATTTTTATCATCGCGATTTTTCCACGCGCAAACATCCCCGCAATTTGCCAAGCCGAGGCCCCACTTGGAATTTCATATTCGCCACTTTGTACACGCGCCCCACGCAAACGAATTGCGAATTTGAATGCCATGTCTGAAAAAACAATTTTTTTCGAATCGATTCGTCTTGCAACCGATGCTACTGTATCACCTGGATTTATGTTAAACATAACCGATTCGCGCACACTTGATTTAATGCACAAAGCATAATAAATCACGGCAAACATTACCACCGCGATACCAAGAATATAACGTGAAAAGATTTTTCTTTTGCGCCTACGCATAACTTTGGAAATTATTGCAGATAATTTTTATTTTGCAAATAATGATTACAAAATATAAATAACAATTAAAATCTAGAATTAGCCGACTTAAACGCATTAATCAGATCATGCTGGTCAAATTTACCCAAAAATTCAGCAAGTTTTGAATCGAATTTTTCACGATTCGGCCCACGCTTGATATCATTTAGCCACTGACTAAATGTATTTTTTACGACGATAGCTGAACGACGCATTGTTATATCTAATGCAGAACTATAATCAGATATGTTCGCATATTTGCGCCCATCATATTTATCCTCATACATATCCACAGCTGTCATAAAAAACCTTTGATAACTCGGATAAAGGTCTAATGGTTTACCTGTTTTCATACACCACACAACCTGTTTAAACAGCCTATTTACCCGTTTGTCTCCATCATCATTAAATTTAGATTCTATTAAAGAAAATATTTTATCGATATCCTGACCTTGGGCATACAAGTTTTTAAGATTGGCTATCAACCAATTAGCCCCACTTTCCATTTCCATTTCAATACTTGCACTATGCCCCTTATTATTGCTAGATGCAACTATTCCATGCTCACGCGCAGTACGAGCAATGTTATCTGTCCAAGCACTACCTTCACTGGGATTCACATACCGAAAACCCTGTTTCTCCATTGCCAATTTTACAACCGCATCACGCAAAAACTTTGCCATAATAGCATCACGATCTTCGGCTAAAAGCCCCTTTAAAAAATCTTTTTTGTTCACGGTATTTTTATATATTTTAAAAAGTTTCTCATCTTTTCCCAAAAGAATACGCATAGTTTCTTCATCATTCTCTTTACCTAAATAACTATCATATTTATAATACAAATCCCCACTTTCCGTTGCCCCATAAGATTCGCGTATCATATTCAATATCCGTTCAATCTCATCATCTGTAAAATTACTAGTTTTATATGTCGCCTCATGTTCACCAATTACATACAATTCGCCATTTTTCTCATTTGATGGTCGAACCAAACATGCATCTTGCGGCAAAACCAATCCATTATCTGGATCTGGGATAAAAAATGTATCATACTGTGATACCTCTTTAGGATTACCATTTAATGCCACAACATCATTATATCGCGCTAAAATGACATAAGGCACACCATCCCAGTTTCCACCACCATTTGAAGAAACAACATGATTTAAAGTCGTGTGAACAGTCGGACGTACATCATCAAAATTTGTTGCCATAGATGTTGTTGGAATAAAAAGACGTCCATCCAAATTTCGTGATGGAATATACCTAGTGGCATGAACCAAACACCAATTGTTCATATCTGACATGTATATGTCTGCTTCAGACCGCCCAGTTGCAATATAGACATTATAATCTTGATACCCCGGCACAACTTCAAAGTTCTTGCCTCTTTGTCGCAATATTTCCATTGCCCTCTCAAAATCTGCTACACTTCCCATTTGTCTATCCTTTTATCACAGGAAATTATATCACAAAAACAACCACAATACATTAAAAACCACGCCGAGGGGACGACGCGGTTTTAATTTATGGTCTACGTCACAGGATTGTTCGTTTCACTCACCACACGTAAGGTTTGCACTGCGCTATCGCTTGTGCAAACCAACTATCGTGTCGAACCACGGTTCTCATCCTGTAATACCGACCACGATAAATTAAAAACCACGCCGAGGGGACGACGCGGTTTTAATTTATGGTCGGAGTAACAGGATTCGAACCTACGACCTCTACGTCCCGAACGTAGCGCTCTACCAGGCTGAGCTATACTCCGAACACACACAACAACAAACAAACGTTCTTTTGAAAGAACAGGTGGATTGTAGGGCACTAAATTTATATTTGCAACTTTTTTTTAATTTTTTCTGCATAATAATATATTTTTGCTTGTATTTTCGTTGAAAAATGGCATTATTCACCCTGAAATTTAAAAGAGGTATCCCGATGTTTGCAACACGGTTTTTAAAAAAAGAATCTTTTGAAAATTACCAAGATTATTTGGAAAATGGCGCACCTATTGTGCCGGAAAACTTTAATTTTGCGTATGATGTTATTGATGTAATTGCACGCGAAACACCTGAAAAAGTGGCAATTATCTGGGTTGATGATTCAAAAACAAAAAAAGTTTTTACTTTTGCAGACCTCGCCAAGATGTCTAATTCGGTTGCGAATTATTTAACATCACGCGGTCTAAAAAAAGGTGATACGGTTTTACTTTTTCTGCGCCGCCGTTGGGAATATTGGATTTTGATGATGGCAATGCACAAAACTGGCATCATTCCTATTCCATCCACAAACCAATTAAAGGCCGAAGATATCAAGTACCGAATCGATACTGCCGAAACGCGCGCCATTATTGCTTTTGATGATGGGCATATTATACCTGAAATAAAATCTGCGATTGGCGATTCGGATATCATGCTTATATCAAACGAAGAAATCGCCGATTCGATAAATACTATGCCAACAGAATTTGAACGTGTCCCAAATGAAAATACCGACACAATGGTTATTTATTTCACCAGTGGCACCACCGATTTACCTAAAATGGTTGCACACAATTATGCATATCCATTGGGTCATATAAATACTGCGATATTTTGGCAAAGGCTGACTGATGGCGATGTGCACTTCACACTTTCTGAATCTGGTTGGGCAAAATGTTCATGGGGTAAAATGTACGGTCAATGGCTTGCCGGTGCAACGGTTTTCATCTTTGATGTTAGTGGTATCTTTACCGCACATGATTTATGGTCGGTAATGTCTGAAAATGGCGTGACATCTTTCTGTGCGCCACCAACTGTTTACAAGATGTTAATTCACGCAGATGCATCTAAATACAACCTTTCAAAGTTAGTCAAGGCTGATGTTGCAGGCGAAGCATTAAACCCAGAAGTTTACGAACGGTTTCTTGATATGACCGGAATTGAATTACACGAAGGTTTTGGTCAAACAGAGACCACCGTTCAACTATTTACAAATCAATGGATAAAACCCAAACCGGGCAGCATGGGCATGCCTGCGGCCGGTTGGGATATCAAACTTATTGACGAAGACGGTCGCCCTGCCCCTGATGGCAAGGTTGGTGAAATCTGTATATCTGTTGCAAATGGCCGCCCGGTTGGAATGTTCCAAAAATATCATAAAAACGAGAAACTCACTGCCCAGGCATTTCGTGACGGTTACTATCACACTGGCGACGTCGCATATCGTGATTCGGACGGCTACTATTGGTTTGTCGGTCGTAATGATGATTTGATTAAATCTTCGGGTTACCGGATTAGCCCGTTTGAGGTTGAAAGTGTACTCCTTGAACATCCCGCAGTGCGCGAAGTTGCGGTAACTGGAATTCCCGATCCATCGCGCGGAATGGCGGTCAAGGCAACAATCGTTTTGAACAAATACTTCCAAGGCACAGATGTTTTGGTGCGCCAATTACAAGACCACGTACGCAACCGCACCGCGGCATATAAATACCCGCGCGTGATTGAATTTGTGGACAGCCTGCCTATGACAATATCGGGCAAAATCCGTCGCGCATTGATTCGTACTCTAGATAGTGCGAAAAAAACCATCGGTCTTGGTAAAGACGAAGAAAAATAATAATTTCTGTAATAAAACCGCCCGCGTTTGCGGGCGATTTTATTACATTTTGATTTCTGTGGTTTCTTCTTTTGGCTCACCATACTTCGAACACATATTGCCCATATATTCATGTACAGATTTTGTCCTACTGGTACCACCAATTAAACTGAACCCGTTACATCCGGCACTGATTATACCGCCGTTACCACATTCGTCTCTTTCCGTTTCTACTATTATTGCTTCCATATCGGAACACATCATTGATGTTGTCTTAACCGTGCATATATTGGTCGTTGGACTGTAAATAGCCTGTGTTGTAATCGACCCAAGCATATTTCCATCTTTATCCGTCAAAACAAATTCACCGATACCATTGGACATAGCCTTCATTTTGCTTGCCAAATCCGCCACATGTACAACGTATTGTGTTCCACCATTTTTCAAACCAACTATATCAGTCTCGCTAAGTTTTTTAAAGACGGATGTTAAACCATTTTGCGCATATTTTGCACACCTATACGAATCCCACTTCGTACACTCTGGCTTATAACCTATAGCAGAACAAAGCGCAGTTTTAATATCGTCATCCTGCTCTTCAACGGCCTTGGTTACAAGTTCATCGAATTTTTCATTATAATTTATATATGCTTTGTCAAGTGCCGATCCCATTATCATCCGGGCGGCAGAATCCAACAAACGTGGGAATCGACCGTATTTGGTCTTGTCATCAATACCTGCACCACCGGTCTTATCTGTTGTACCTTTCCATTTGGTGTCGCGCCCATTAACACACATATCCAACGTTGGATCGGTCAATAATACATCAACCTTTCGCTGAATGGCTTTCTCTATGGAACCGATTGCACCCTTGATTCTATCTATTGTCTTCAAGTCCGCTTCACCTTCCGCACTACTTTCTTTACCTATGGATTGGTTTTTGCTAGCATTGGTAAATTTTAGTTCTTTGACTGTAATGTCATTATCAAATTCCAACAATCCCATATTCATCAATCCATCAATGATAATTTTGTCCCCATCTCTAAATTGAATCAAAGAATCTTTTCCGATTAAATTATCATCATCGAAAGCTTCACATTGCGAAACACTGCCACAAACTTCAAGAAGTTTTGTTCGCAACGTTTTCTGGCAAGTTGCCAAAAGGTTATTATCTATGTTCAAAAAGATACCCTGGGCTATGCTAAGAAGCTCTTCCCTAATTTGCGCTGTACTTCGAATATTCTGGGTCGATGTGTCACCTTTGGAAGACTTTTCATAAGTGCACCCTGTCAGTTTATCCATAGGGCACATGTCAATGATGGCATCGGTACTTAGCCCTATACAATTAGCATAGTCTTTACCACAACGGTCATCAGATTGGAGACAAAGTTTGAATTCATTAGTACAAGAATCAACACGCATAGATTTAAGTCGTGCGCGCACATAGTCCATGATTTTAGGTTCCGCCTTTTCACAAGGATCGATTTGGACTTTACATACCGAACGTAAAGTATCAGGTCTTGTAAGACACATATCATAGGAACCTTCCGGGTCATTAGGGTCCATGGTATCTTTACAAGCCTTTTGAAAACAATTAGAAATTTCAGAAATACAAGAAGTCCGCATATTAGATTCTACACTAAGTTCTGCAGATTTAATCTGTGGTGCGGCCTCACGCAAGAAAGCATCAAAGACCTGGTCACGTACATTAACACATTCCTTTGTAACATACATACAAAGTTCACGTTTAGCATTCAAAGTATCATAAGTTTCTGCGGTAATTGTAATATCTGAAATAGTCCCTTTGATAGTTTTTTGTTTGGTTGTTGAATCGGCGGCAAAACCTGCCATAGCGTTTGCACGTGCCGCTAAATCAACGCACCCCGAAAAATCTTCACCACACCCACCAGTAGTTTGCATACATTGTTTAAACTGAATAGTGCATTGCCCAAGGTCGTATTTATTAGCGGTTTTGTATTGTTCCAAAGCGGCTTCGCGCATAGCACTTTGGGCGGCATAAAGTTTTTGTGCGCTTTGGGTGCGTTGCTGGCGCAGACTGTTTTCATATGCTGTACAATCAGCCCGTATGTTTTGCTTGTACATCAACTCCATCATGCTGTATTGCGATTCGCATTCGGGAATTTGCGCATTGCAAAGCTTTACAGATGCACGATAAAGCGCATCACCTGTTTTATTTTCGATTGAACTATCGTCAGAAGAAAGACTAAATATATTTGTAAAATCATCATCATCTTCTGTATCCGCCAACGAATTCCACGATGTTAAATCAAGTGCTTGACGCTTTGACTTTGTGTTTGAGCTTATGACGCTATCCGCCACAGCATTGGCCTTGGACATAATCATTTCGGCATCTTCACCCATTTCAAGTTTTTCAACACCAACAGTTGCAAGTTGATAACTTTGATCATCAAGTTTTTGTATTTCCGCCAAAATCGCATCGTATTCGGCATTTTTATCACTGCAAATACAACGCCCGCCACTTGCGTTATCCAACATACAAAAAGAATCCATGCAACCACCAAATTTTTCCCAACACACCGGGTCAACAGTAGTATTTTGTTTTGCCGTTGCAACTTTTGTTCCACTGCCAATAACATTTTGCTTTGCTGCACGTCCAGGGTTTACTGGTGGTGTTGCAGAACGTCCCCCCGCAGTTCGTGCGCTGACAGCAGCCCGAACCGCCGAACGCCCCGCCGACACTGTTGCGCCTGATGACGTTGTACCTGATGACGTTGTACTTGATGCGTTTGATGACGAAGAACTACGTTTTACGACCTTTTGTTGTGATGAATCAGACGGTTGCACGCCTGGAACGACACTGCGCGCAGCGCGCACCGATGTGGACGGCCGCGACGCTGCAACCGCACTAGTTGCGCACACACAAGTAATCAACACAGAAATTAACCGTTTCATAAGAAAATCCTCTCTACTATCCCTTTTATTCTATCATAAAGCGACAAGTTAAACAAGTAATTTTCTATCGTCATTAATGTGTAAATCCAAAAGAAAATAAACAAACCAGGTTCAAATCATTCTTGAACCTGGTTATGTTTTTTCTTGCGTTATAATCTATTTTACTTTTTTACAACCAACGATGCATTCGTTCCACCAAACCCGAACGAATTAGACAATGCAACATTGACATCGCGTTTCTTTGCTTTATTCGGTACCAAATCAAAATCACCCACTTCGTCAATTGGATTATCCAAATTGATTGTCGCCGGGACAATCCCATCACGGATTGCAAGCGTACAAAATATCGCCTCTACTGCACCGGCGGCACCAAGCAAATGCCCAGTCATGGACTTTGTCGAAGACATGCACGCGTTTGTTCCAGCAAACATATTTTTTACCGCCAAAAGTTCACCAATATCGCCCAACCCAGTTGATGTTCCGTGCGCATTGATATAGTCAACATCCGCCGGTTTTAATCCCGCATCTTTCAACGCCGCCATCATTGCGCGCGCACCACCTTCGCCCCCTTCGGCAGGAGCGGTAATATGATATGCATCACCTGACAAACCGTAACCAGCAATTTCAGCATAAATTTTGGCACCACGCGCAACAGCATGTTCATATTCTTCAAGCACCAAAATCCCGGCACCTTCGGACATAACGAAACCATCCCTATCCTTGTCCCACGGACGTGATGCTGCTGTTGGGTTATCGTTGCGCGTGCTCAACGCCTTCATCGCAGAAAATCCCGCAACTCCTATTTTACCCACAGCACCCTCAGATCCACCACAAACCATGATATCCGCATCACCATGTTGAATCAAACGTGCGCCTTCACCAATACTGTGCGCACCCGTTGCACATGCCGTTACCATCGCAACATTCGGTCCACGCAGACCATATTTAATTGATATATGCCCCGCCGCCATATTAATAATGCACTTTGGAATAAAAAATGGACTAATATGCCGTGGACCGCTGTTTGCCAATTCTATGCAATTTTCATAAATAGTATTTAATCCACCAATTCCGCTACCTACTGAAACACCCATTCTATCTTTATTGCCAGTATATGTATCCAAACCCGCATCACGTATTGCTTCATCTGCGGCAACAACAGCATACAAAATACACTTGTCCATCTTTCTTTGGTCGCGCGGTTCAACAGCAACATCTGGATTAAACATGCCTGGTTCTGTCCCACGCACAGGAACACCCGCAATCTGGCACGCCAAATCAGATGCATCAAATTCATCAATTTTCCGAATTCCGGAACGTCCTGCGATAATATTTTTCCATGCATACTCTATACCACACCCAACCGGTGACACAATACCCATACCAGTAATAACAACCCTTTTCATAACACAAATCCTTTTGATAAAGTTAAATTACGCTTTTATAATAATACGTTTTCCGCAAAAAATACAGAAAAAAATCCGTCATGCAAACAACATGACGGATTAATAAAACATAAATAAAAACTAAGCGGCTTTTTTACCAGAAGCTTCCCCAGCGGCACTCATTTTAACAGTCTTTGCCCCCGTATGTTCATCAATATACTTTACCGCATCGCCCACAGTAAGAAGTTTTCCAGCTTCTTCATCAGGGATTGTGATATTAAATTCTGTTTCAACAGCCATGACGAATTCAACAACATCCAAAGAATCCGCACCTAAATCATTAGTAAACGCAGATTTTTCAGTAATTTTTGCTTCATCTACGCCCAATTTTGCTGCAACAAGTTGTTTTACTTTTTCAAAAGTTGACATTTTTCATCCTTTATTTTTGTTAAACCTTTTGTCACCTAAAACGACACATGCCATAAAACTATCATTTTCCCCACACTATGTCAAGAAATTATAACAAATCCTAACAAATACAAATTATTCAATATCAAACAAATCTTCCAACAATTCGTTCATGTTATGGCGCAAATCCTCCTTGTCGCCGGCCCAAACAAGGCGCCGCGTAACGAATTTATAAACATCGTCCATAGTCAAATCAGGAATATCCGCATCAGCAACAACACGTTCCCATGCAACGCGCGGATCAGTCAAATGCCCATGCCCACGCCCAGGGAAAACCCAATAACCATCTTGTGGCAAATCTTGTAAAAGTACAACCGCTTTATCAGACAATGGTCGTTCACCCCACATATCACGATTAAAGTCCAAATCATCCCATTGCATAGAAAAAACCTGATTTTTTGTTGCGAACCCATAAACCAGCATTAAAAACGCCGCCCGCATTACGGCATCTGGGTAACTATTTATTGATTCCACCAAACGATTAAGCCCATATTTATTCAGTGGCCGCACGCGCCGATTTTGTTTTTGCCGTGGCAAAGACAACAAAGGGTTCGCTGTCACATACCCTGTTTCCATCGCATAGCGGAAAATACTCTGCAACAATTCGTGCATACGCGTTGCAATCGCCCCCCCTTTGATTGCACCGATGGTTTTACGAACATCGTCCGTTGTTATATCAGAAATCCTTTTATCAACCAGCGAGCCAAAGTGCATATTTATCGACCGCACAAGTTTATCATACGACCTAACCGACCGATGCACACGATTTTTTAAATACACCTGAATAAAATCGGAAAACAAAATTTTCTTACGCTTTATCGAAACCTTTTTCGATGCATCTTCCAAAGCAGTTGCGACTGCGGCACGCGCCTCTTCAATATCCATATCAGGATATTTACCAATTATAATCCGCCGGTCACGACCATTTATACGCTTGCGTACAAAAAACGTTTTCACACCACGACTCGTTATATACAAACGCAGCCGCGGTTCAGAAATATCTTGGACCACATCGAACCCACGCGAAGGCGCGTTTAGATTGTCTAAAATATACGGATTAAAAAAGAACTGGTGTGCCATCTCCGCTCCCTTTTATTTTGTATACCCCAATAATTTTTCCCGTGCCATTTCCATCTGTCTAATACTACTTGTCTGTTTCAAAAAGCAACGTCTAAGGTCTTTTTCCAATTTGTCGTAACCCGGTGTCGAACTGGTCATTCTAGACAATTTATCCAAAGCCGATTCATATTTAACTTTTTTTGCATTTGCATATTTTCTCAACCGTGCATATTCCGCCAATTGTGTAAATTTTTGCGGGAACCATAACAAAGCCAAAATCGCCATGTTGCGGTCGTGTTTTGCCTCTTGCAAACGCATCAACAAATCAATATAACCATTATTCCAATCATGATTGACGCATTCTTTTTCACACTTTTTACATGAGTTATAATCGCCGCAACGCATCGGCATCTTTACTTCAACAATATGATTGTTGTCCATTTTAATGACCGTATCAAACCCCTGTACATCACAACGAAAATCTTGTTCCTTTCTTTTGCGCAAGTCACGCAAATGACGCACAACAAAATTTGCAAATTTTAAATCCCAAATTTTATCACTTAACATTTTTCATTCCTTGGTTTATTTACCACCACGCCCCAATAATTTGCGAAACATAATACGCCGCGCCGCCAACAGTTCCCTATATTCACGTTCTGCACATTGCAATTTTCTGGTTGTTCTTATATATTGCTTGTGCGCCCCAAATCCCTGGCAATCCGAATCATTGCAATATGTATGCGTAGAATATTTTTTACAATTATCATCCGGTATACCTTGTTGCAAATACAAAAAGACACAATGCATTCGGGAAAGTTTCCCCATTTCGGAATCCGAGCAACGATTAACCGGCACCGCAGTTACTGTTTCCTTGGCATCAAGATTTTTATTTTGCAAGTGCTGAACCCTGCGATATTTACGTTTGATATCACACGTTATTAAAAAAAGTTGTCTTAAATCATTAAACATTTTTTTACCTTTATTTTTCCAAACCAAAAAACTCGCGCAAATACTGACGACGCGCACCCTTTTCTATTTCTAATTTTTTCACCGCCCAATTATACATAATATTATCCAATTTCATCGAACAATCACCACATTTTCTACAAAGTCCCATTTTTCCCATATCCGAACACACAGACATAAATTTTGCATTTTGAACCGACATCCCCGGAAAAACAACCGATTCGTACTGCACAAAACACGCCTCAGGACGTTTCGCATTATAATCCAACACGCCACGACATACAGTAATTTTGGCACGGCGCGCCTTCATATATTCACGCGCTTTGCGAACACTCACACACGCATCACAGAATTTTTGCCATTTATCGTTCTTAGAATTAACAAATAATTTTTTACGCCTAGATTTTACAAACATTGCCATTTTATTTTTCCTTTATACTTTAAATTGTAAGCAAGCCTTTATTTCTCTAATCCCAAAATATGACGCAAATGTACACGTCGCCACGCTTTAGAAATTTCCAAACGTCGCAAAGCTTCTTCATAGTCTGGTCCACCATTCCGCCGCACAGCCCTTACATTTCTACGTTTTGCTCTAACATCTGAAAAACAACTGTGAATAAACGCACAATCTTCAGCCAGACATTTAACATCATCAACAAACTCTTGCCATAACATAGTTTTTCCTTTTTATACTTTAAGTGCATTTATAAATGCGGATTGCGGTATTTCGACATTACCAAATGTCCGCATACGTTTTTTGCCCTCTTTCTGCTTCTCTAAAAGTTTCCTTTTACGTGTGATGTCGCCACCATAGCATTTTGCGGTCACATCCTTGCGATACGCCGCAATCGTTTCACGCGCAATAATCTTGCCCCCAATCGCCGCCTGCAATGGTATTTTAAACTGATGCCGCGGAATCAGGTCTTTTAATTTTTCCACAATCGCCCTGCCCCGCTTTTCTGCGCTGGAACGATGACACATGAATGACAGCGGTTCAACATTTTCTTCGTTCACAAGAATTGAAACCTTTACCAAATCAGATTGCCGATACCCGTTCACCGCATAATCAAACGACGCATAACCCGAAGAAATTGATTTAACACGATCATAAAAATCAAATACAATTTCCGCTAATGGCAGTTGATACACCAACACCGCACGATTACCGACATAGGATATATTTTCTTGGACACCGCGCCGGTCGGCACAAAGTTGCATAATTCCACCCATATATTTATCAGGCATCATTATTGTCGCACGCACCCATGGTTCTTCAATATATTCTATCTTTGTAATGTCAGGCATATCGGCAGGATTTTCCAAATCAACAACTTCGCCATTACGCATATGAATTTTATACAACACGCTGGGGACAGTATTTATCAATGAAAGATTAAATTCGCGATTGAGTCTTTCACTAATTATTTCCATATGCAACAAACCCAAAAATCCACAGCGAAGTCCGAAACCCAACGCCGAAGATTTTTCAGTTGTAAACACAAATGACGCATCATTCAATGCCAATTTTTCCGCACTTTCGCGCAACGTTGGATAATCGTCCGATTCCACCGGAAAGAACGAAGAAAACACCACCGGCACCGACGGTTTGAACCCTGGTAACACATCAACATCGGCGCGCGCATCCGCAATCGTATCGCCAACCTTGCAATCATGAATAGTCTTCATACCTGTGATAATAAACCCAATTTCACCAGTAGAAAGCGAATCGACATTTACCATCTTGGGAGTAAAGTATCCAATTTTTTCCACTGTGTATTCAGCACCTGTCGCGATAAACTTTATCTTTTGCCCACGCCACAAGGTACCGTCCACAACGCGCACCAACACAACAACCCCAAGGTAAGAATCATACCACGAATCCACCAACAACGCACGCGTTGGCGCATTTTCATCACCACTTGGGGCCGGCAATTTATGCACAATTTCTTCCAACAGTTCCGGCACACCTGCACCAGTCTTGCCCGAAACCGCAATCGCATCCGCCGCATCAAGTCCAATTACATCAGAAATTTGCGCACGCACCGCATCAACATCACTTGATGGCAAATCAATCTTGTTCAACACCGGCAACATTTCTAAATCATTATCCAATGCGAGATATGCGTTCGCAAGCGTCTGCGCCTGGACTCCTTGGGTCGCATCCACCAGTATCAGCGCGCCTTCACACGCCGCGAGTGACCGCGATACCTCATAAGAAAAATCGACATGTCCCGGCGTATCCATCAAATTCAACTGATAAACCTGGCCATCTTTGGCCCGATAGTTCAACCGCACCGTCTGGGCTTTTATTGTAATTCCGCGTTCGCGCTCTATATCCATAGAATCCAAAACCTGAGCCTTCATTTCGCGCGATTCCAACCCACCTGTCATTTCAATAAGCCTATCCGACAGAGTCGATTTTCCATGATCGATATGCGCAACAATTGAAAAATTTCGTATATTTTCCTGCTTCATTTTTCTTTGCTTACTCTCTCCAAAAGTTCTTCTATCCTCTCTGCCCTCTCTAACGTATCATCATAAGTGAACCGTATCTGTGGGACATATTTCTGGTCAATCTGTTGCCCCATTTTGAAACGAATCGTCCGCGTTTCTATGTCCAATGCACGCTTTGCCGCATCAATATCATCAATCGGACAATGAAAGAACAGCCGCACGAACTGCAACCCACCACGTCCATCAGCCCCAACCAGCGACACCTTGGAAATTATCGGGTCATCGGCATAATCTTTACGCAAAATTTCCGCCACAATGGTTTGTACCTTGGCGGCGACGCGCTCGTTCCTATTTGAATCAGTATGTTTTTTTGGCATTGACGAATCCATTGCTATCATTGTATTCTAAGGTATAAGATATTCAACTATAATCAAGAAAAATTTTTTATATTGGGGATAAAATTATGAAATTTTCTGAATACTTGTTATCACGCGCGGAAACCAAAGCATATACATGGATTGTTTTCATTTTAACTGTATGTGAATCGGTGTTTTTGTTTATTCCCCCCGAAGTCTTTATGACCCCACCAATTATCGCAAATAAAAAACGCGCCGTTCCGGTCGTTTTGGCCGCATCACTTGGGTCAATTGTCGGCGGAATTATCGCGTATTGCATTGGAATGTGGCTGTTCGATTCGGTTGGCGTATGGCTTATCAATAATTTCGCAAGTATGGAAAAATTCGAACTTGCGCAAAGTTTATTTATCGAACATGGCGTTCTAATCATATTCCTTAGTGCGGTAACCCCGGTTCCATATAAACTTATGGCAATATGCGCGGGCTTTATGGGATTTCCAGCGATTTTATTTCTGGGGCTATCTGCAATCTTGCGTACGGGGCGCTTTGCAATCGTTGGCTACCTGCTCTGGCGATTTCAAGAACGCGCGAACGCGATAGTAAAAAAATTCTTTTGGCCACTAACCATCGGCGCAATCATCATCGCCGGCATCGGGATTTTACTAATGTTCGCTTTGTAATTATTGAAAACATATGATAAAATCACCCTGTGAAACAAAAGGGAATCAAAATGAAAAAAACAATTGCTCTGCTCGGCGCGCTGTGTTTAACCGCATGCGATAATGTTGATACGAATACCAGTAAACACATCTTAAAAACAGAAAACGACGTTATGGAAATAACCATACGACCCCTAGATGCAGAAGAATCCTGGGATATGATTTCAAATAATCATACAATGTATCACACGCACCTAAAACAATTCTATCACAAACCAGATACATTTATTCCGGTGCCCGGCAATAAAGACATGGAAGAAATGTTCAACAAGGAACAATTAACAGATAAAGATATCGAACATTATCGCAATATTTTCATGAACGAATTGTATGATGCCAATGCTTTACTGCGTTTGGATGACGTGTTTCAGCAGTATGTGATACCGACGTTGGAACAAAAAACCAATGAATATCTTGTGCCACTTTTGTCGTCATGGAATACGCGGTTGCCTGAAAAATTAAATATACTATATTCCCCGGATTACAGCAGTTATTATAATCCAGAAACCGAAGAACCGGCACTAATAGTTTTTGGTGTGAACAACCCGTCTTTTAGCGCGGAAAATCCTTTTGATGATAAAGAAAAAATATTTAGTCTGGTATTTCATGAATTTGTGCACACACTTATAGAAATCCCGATTATTCGTGAATATGGCGTTCCCCAAGATTTAAAAGAACGCATAGTTGACCTGATTTGTTATGAATTCATACAAAGACCCGTCCGCGAAGATTTCAAAGATTCGTTCGCAAATGCATATATAACCCCAGAAGTGATAAGAACCGATTTGCCCACCGCGGTGAAAAAAATGATGTCGGATTATAATGCAAGGGAACAAAAATAACATTATTCCTACGATTGAATTTTAAAACCCGCCCATTATGTGCGGGTTAAACAATGGCCACTAACCATCGGCGCAATCATCATCGCCGGAATTGGAATATTTTTGATATTGTAAGGGAATCTCAATACGCCATATGACTTAAACCATAAAGAAAATATATTCCCCACAAAACGCTTAACACAGTCGCAGAAATAGCCGTTATATTTTTATACTTAGGCGCAATCCACCTTGCCACAAAAAATATAGCGACACTTGGCAAAATAACAAAATCAGAAATTAAAAGATATACGCCCAATTCATCCCACAATTCTGCCGAGAAAAACAAACCGTCCACATATGCACACAACATAACCGTAACAATCCACGCAAGCCAAACCACCGGCGCCAACGCAACCCACCGCCATATATTTTTTGAATTTTCATTTTTAACTGATTTTTTCATATTTTATCCTTTTCTATACATGAAAGATTGTATCACAAAAAAACAATTTTTCATAAGGAAAACCCGCATGTTACATGCGGGTTAAACAATGACCACTGCCCGCCTCCGCCGACAGGTGTGAAGTTTATTTCTTTGGTTGCGACCAATGCTGCGGCGAGGCACTCAATTTTTTTAAACAAAAAATCGCCGAACGGCGATTTTTTATTAACGAAAATTGGTGGTGGCCCTGGTCGGACTTGAACCGACACTCCTTGCGGAACTTGATTTTGAGTCAAGCGCGTCTACCAATTCCACCACAGGGCCAAACGACTTTTATTTTGCGGTTTTCTTTGCCGCAACCTTTTTCACCAAGCGCGCACTACGATTCACCTTATGTGCCGGTTTCTTGGCCGGTTTTGCCGGTGTGCCGTTTTTCTTGATAATCGCGCGTTTAATTTCCGCCATTTCCGGTGTCAGACGAGAAATTGGCTTTGCCATGACATAGCCATCCAATCCCCCATGTTTAGTCAACGTCCGCAAACCCGCAGTAGAAAGACGTAACGAAAAATCGCGTCCCAAAATATCACTATGGAACTTTAAAACATGCAGATTCGGCAAGAACGTGCGCTTTGTGTGACGTTCAGAATGTGAAACATTCATACCAACTTCTGTTTTTTTACCTGTAACTTTACATACACGTGGCATATCTAATCCTTTATAATTGCCGGAATAATTTATAACAAAAAACGTGCAAAGTCAAGTAATCTTTTCGGTTTTTGTTCCGATATGCTTGAAAAGGATATTTTGATAATTATATATACGGCAACGATATAAAAAGGAGTCACAAAATGAATCCAGAAGAAATGCAAGAAACCCCAGAACAGGCGATTGCAAAATATACGACAGATTTTACGAAACTTGCATCCGAAGGGAAATTAGACCCAGTGATTGGTCGTGACGAAGAAATTCGGCGCACGATTCAGGTCTTGTCCCGCCGCACAAAAAACAACCCGGTTCTTATCGGGAACCCCGGTGTTGGTAAAACCGCAATTGTAGAAGGTCTTGCGGAAAGAATCATTTCTCGCGATATTCCAGAAAACCTACAGAACAAGAAATTATTGTCACTGGATATGGGTGCATTAATGGCTGGCGCGATGTTCCGCGGTCAATTTGAAGCACGATTCAAAGCGATTTTAAAAGCCGTCAAAGATGCAAATGGCAACATCATTTTGTTCATTGATGAATTACACACACTTGTTGGTGCCGGCAAAGGCGAAGGCAGCATGGATGCCGGAAACCTTATTAAACCAATGTTAGCGCGTGGCGAATTACATTGCCTGGGTGCAACAACATTGGATGAATATCGGCAATACATTGAAAAAGACCCGGCGCTTGCACGACGTTTTCAACCGGTCTATATTGATGAACCGACGGTTGACGACACAATTTCTATCCTGCGCGGTCTTAAAGAAAAATATGAAGGTCACCATGGTGTACGTATTTCAGACAGTGCACTTGTTGCAGCGGTGCGTTTATCGAATCGGTATATCACAGACCGTTTCTTGCCCGACAAGGCGATTGACCTTATTGACGAAGCCGCAGCGCGTGTTCGTATAGAGGTTGCATCAAAACCCGAAGCATTGGACGAAGTTGACCGTCATTTAATGCAACTTAAAATCGAGCAACAAGCGTTAAAGAAAGAAAAAGACGAAGAATCAAAAAAACGTCTTGCCGATTTGGAAAAACTGATTGCGGAAACAACGAAAAAGTCCGAAGAAATGACTGCTGCTTGGCGCGCAGAGCAAGAAAAAATGCGTGGTCTTTCGGATGCAATGGCGGCACTTGATGCGGCGAAAGCCGAAGTCGCATCTGCGATGCGAAACGGCGACTATGAAAAAGCATCCGCATTGCAATATGGAAAAATTCCAGAATTGGAAGAGAAAATAAAAAAGATGAACACAGAATCACGCGAATACAAAACAGTTCTGCCTGAACATATCGCGGCTGTGGTCAGTAAATGGACAGGTGTACCGGCGGAAAGATTGACTGTTGCAGAACAATCGAAATTATTGAATATCGAAGACGAATTACGCAAACGTGTTGTCGGTCAAGACGAAGCGCTTTCGGTTGTGTCGCGTGCGATTCGTCGTTCACGCGCAGGTCTTTCGGATCCACGTCGCCCTTCGGGCAGTTTCATGTTCCTTGGGCCAACCGGTGTCGGCAAAACCGAGGTTGCAAAAGCATTGGCAGAATACCTGTTTAACGATGATACCGCAATGACAAGAATTGATATGAGTGAATATATGGAACCGCATTCTGTTGCGCGTTTAATCGGTGCGCCTCCGGAGTATGTTGGATATGACCAAGGCGGTGTCCTAACAGAATCTGTTCGTCGTCGGCCATATCAAGTGTTATTGTTTGACGAAATAGAAAAGGCTCATCCTGATGTGTTCAATGTATTTTTGCAAATACTGGACGACGGGCGCCTTACCGATGGTCAAGGTCACATTGTGAACTTTACAAACACAATAATAATAATGACCAGCAACCTGCCCGATATGAATACAGTTCGCAAACATTTCCGTCCAGAATTCATCAACCGAATCGATGAAATTATATTCTTTAATCAACTGGGCAAAGATGTAATGGCGGACATTGTAAAGATACAACTGCGTGGATTGCGTGCGCGACTTGCCGCAAGACGCATTGAATTGGATGTATCCGATGAAGCCATCAAATGGCTTGGCGAAAACGGATATGACCCGGTGTTTGGTGCACGCCCATTGAAAAGGTTGATAACATCAATGGTCGAAGATAAAATTGCCGACCTTATATTATCAGATGCAATCAACGAAGGCGACACCGTTCACATTACAACCCACGGCAAAGAATTGGTTGTAAAGTAATAAATTATATTGATGGTTAGTGAAAAACGGCCGCATATATGCAGCCGTTTTTATTTTAATACAATGACAAGATTACCGTAATAACGCAATGGTTTCCAGAATACCGTCATACCGCACTTGGTGCGGTATCCAGTGCGAACGTATGTGAAGCACCTGCGTCGCAGACATCATGTTTTTCATTGTTTTACAATGAAAAATCCCCGGCGGGGCAAGTCATCGCTGTCGCGATGCCTGGGCACCGCGCTTCCGCGGTGTGACGGTTCTCTGGGATTTCTTCTGCCGTCATACCGCACTTGGTGCGGTATCCAGTGCGAACGTATGTGAAGCACCTGCGTCGCAGACAAATCCCCATTCACCGGGTAAATGAACCGCATGACGAGAGAGAAAAAAACAACATAATAAAAATTTTTTTAACTTTTTTTCAAAAAGGGCTTTTTTGGAACCCAAATTTATGATATACTATCACCCGTAAGGGACACAAAGTAGGAGGGTTAAAATCAATGAAAATTGGTGGAAACCCAAAGGAAAAGTAGTTGGGTTGTACCACGTTTGGCCACAAATCCAAATACAAAACAACAAATAAACCAAAGAGGAAAAAAAATGAAAGTAAAAGTGAAAGGATTGGTCTTTGCAGGATTTGCGGCGGCCATTTTTGCGGCCAATGCAATGGCGGCTCAAACCAATTTGAATACCGTCACATCTAAATCATATGTTGACGGCAAATTCAATACGGCATTCGGTGGAACCGAAGGTCAAATCATTAAACAAGGTGCAACGGCCGGTACGACAACTTATGAAACCCCAGGGAATTCAGCCTCGGCAATCGATGCTACCGCTGGCGATGGCAAGTTGGTAACTGGTAAAGCTGTTGCGGAAGCATTGAGTGCGGCAGGAACCATTGCAAATAATATCCAAGGCGATACGGACTATATTACCACATCGGATATTCTCGATGCACAAAATAATGTCGTTGGTAAAAGAGTCTCTATTATAACTGGTAACCTTGCCGATACAAACGAGTTAGTTACAAATACAAGCGCAACAGGCTATGATGCGGATAAATTGGTAACCGCCGGTGCAGTGAGCAGTTTGATTGACACAAGTATCGGGGCATCAGAAGACAATTCGACATTCCCAACATCACTTGCGGTTAAAACCTATGTTGACAGTTTGGAATCGGATTTATCCGCTGTTAACAATATCCAAGGTGACGGAACATATACAAACGTAACGACGGTTAACACTGGTACAGAACAGGCACCTGTTTACGCAAAACAAGTTAACGTAATCACCGCTAACCTTGCCGATAACAACGCAAAGATCACCGGAACGTTGGATGCCACTGGTCAGGCTAAATTGGTAACCGCCGGTGCGGTAAAGAGTTTGCTCAAAGGAACGATTGCTTCGACCGATGACGATACCACGGTTGCAACATCCAAAGCGGTGTATGATTATGTAAGTTCACAAGCCACTACGGATGCGGCAACATACCAGACGAAAGTAGCAGCGGGTTCAACAGGTGTATATGTTGGTGCACGTAATGCCGGTGATACAGATTCCACATGGAATGAAATCAGAGCAGCGGCAACAACCGGGACAACAGCGGCAAATACAGCATACGTAACAATGACCCAAAACAATGGTGTTTACACAATCAACCTTGCCAGCGGTCAAATTGCGGATTCCAACTTGGCTGACTCTGGTCAAAGATTGACAACCGAAAACGCAGTTGTTGACTATGTCCAATCACAAATGAATGGTATGACCATCCCGGCGCTTAGCACCAACACTGACTGCTTGCTTACCGGTGCGGTTTGTGCTTTGGTTTCTAATTCCAATGGCACTCTGGAATGGACAGTCCTTGCGGGTAGCCAAGGAACACAACCAGAAAATCCATAATAACCACATATTTGGTGTTAAATATGCAAATGGCGGGGAAACCCGCCATTTCTAATTCTTATTGAAAAAAGTTTTTTTATCCACACCAAGACCTGCGACGACCACCATTATATTTACGACCAAATTTTTCACGAATTAAAATATCACCCACATCATCACCACGTGAATTTTTTACATTCGCATCAATCCGCCCAAGGTATTTATCATCCTTGACATTCGTCAGTTCAACAACCGACCCAACCGGAATTATTTCCGCCAATCTGTCACGCGCCGCACGTGCACGCGTGCGTTCGTATTCACAATCGCCCTTTATTTCCGGCGTATCAACATTACGAATACGAACACGCACCGGAACAGTTGTGCTTTTATCCAAACTGGCCACCGCGGAAAATGTATCACCGTCCAAGATATATTCCACACGCGCCGGCAACGCAAGCGCCGTAACCGACCAGGCAACCCCCAAGATGGCGACACAAATTTTATTCATTACGGCAACCTTGGCGACCAGGTTGGTTCCAAACCATTTACACCCTCAGGCAAATCAATTTCATATAAATTCTGACCGGTAATATCAACAGTGCGAATATGACTTACGCGTTCGATGTCGTCGTCGGCGCGCTCGGTTTCATAGTAAACGATTCGGCGCGACCCAGGTGCCCAAGACGGCGCCTCCATAAACCAACCACCGGCAAGAATCTTTTCGTTTTTCCCGCGCGGATCCATCACACCGACATAGAAAGTATCATCTGCTATTTTCGTAAATGCAATAAATTGACCGTCAGGTGACCACGCAGGCGTAGCATAACGCCCTGCCCCGTATGTGATGCGTTCTTCGGACAATGTGTCAAGATCCAAGACATGAATTTGTTGACTGCCACTGCGATCAGAATTAAATGCGATTTTACGACCATCCGGGGAATACGATGGACTGGTGTTTATCGAATTACCACTGGTTAATTGGCGCAACGAATTGTTTTCAATATCGTATTCGTATAAGTGTGTAATTCCGTTCTTGACCAAAGAAAGCGCAACACGCGAACCGTCTGGCGAAAAACGCGGTGCAAAATTCATGCCACCGAATTTTCCAAGTCGCCGCTGTGCCCCTGTGTTCAAATCCAAAATCCAAACCATCGGGTCATCATTATAATAAGAAAGAAACGCCACCGATTGCATATTCGGCGAAAAATGTGGCGACATAACCAATGTCTTGGTATCCGACAGGTAACGCAATCCGTAACCATCTTGGTCCATTATCGCCATGCGTTTTGTTCGATTATCCACCGCCCCTGTTTCCGCAATAAAGACTATCTGGGTATCAAAATATCCGACTTCGCCCGTAAGCCGTTCATAAATCGCATCTGCCATAATATGTCCCAACCGCCGCACAGATTTTTTCGACGCAACCAAACTTTGCGCCTCTATCTGTTCTTGGGATTGGATATCCCATACAAAGAAATCAAGTTTATATTTTCCGCCACTTTCCTTGGTAAGTTTCGCTGTAACCAAAATTTGCGTCTTTATCGCCGCCCACGATTTAAAGGTCGGAACCTTGTCCAACTTTACAAATTCCGGGAACGCGTTATGATTCACAATGTGAAAAAATCCAGTACGTTTCAGGTCAGATTCTACCACTTCACGTATTGTCGCCGCATCCGATGTCGCCGCCCCCGATGCCAATTCGAACTTTTGCACCGCAACAGATGTTGGTTCCATTCCGCCCGCAACAATATCTACCTTTAATTCCGCATGTGCTATATTTACGTATGATAATATGGCGAACGCCAATCCAAGAATTCGTTTTAACATTTTTCCTTCCTTTTATGAAATTACCTTCGCATCGCATTCTAGATTACAAATAAAAAAAGTGCAAGCAGACAAAACATAAAAAGCACCTTACAAAATCAAAGCCTTGTCAACCAACACAAACGCCATTACACAGGTATATATTACAGTAAATACAAAATGTTATACATTTGTATTGACATTTGTAAATACAATGGTATAGTGTCTCGTAGATACAAAGGTATTGAACATCGTATAGAGATAAATTATGCCAAACGTGATGCAACAACTTTTTGTTATGAACATGGACCCGCTGTTACGGGACTACGCGGCGTATCGTGCGTTTCATAAATCCGATACGGTTATAAATATGCGAATTCCACGCCCGATATTGGACAAGATAAAAGAAATCGCCGATACACACCACGTTCCGTATCAATCACTTATTTCATCGGTGCTGTTTTCGATTGCAAACACAGATGACGACAAACAATAAAAAAAGGAACAAAAATGCAAAATATAATGATTCCAGACAAATACAAAGACATTTTTGAGACATTGGGTGCCACGCATAACACAACCCAGGAATACAAAATCCTGTCGATTTGGCCAAATGAAATCCCAATGGAAAAACTAAATGTTACATGCCACGAGTTCTGGCCTATGAACGAGGTCCTTGGGACAGTAAAGAATTTAGACACCGAAATATACCAAAGCAGTGCCACAATCGAACAAATTTTGCGTAAATATGCTCCGAATACAATGTCTCCGGCAAACAAATTCAAACTTTTTGACAATCACGTCAACATTGTTCGCATCAACGAAGATAGCCTGACCGCAAACTTGTCGCGATATGGCATGTGGGCAATTATGAAGGAAGTCGGAAATCAAAACGATACTATATTCCAAACAGAATACCTTTTATCCCCACAACCTAATTTGATGAATATTTTTGCGCGCACACGCCACATCTCGCGAATCGCCACACGCGAAAAAGTCGCCAACAGCAACACGCATATAAACGGAATTTTGGGCAGTTTGACCAAACAAAAATACTATTTTGCTGATTTTCATAGCAAATTATCTGGATGGCTATTTGCAAATACAAATATCACCAAAATTCAGCAGTATTATCATATTCCAGAAAACAAACCACTGGCGGACTATATGAACGACACATTGATTACCGTATTTGCCAACGCTCTGGAAAATACAGTAACCCAATACAACCGTTTACCCCAGCGTCAAAAAAACTATGAAAACCTGTGCAAGATTGCAAAAAAAGAAATGCTGGCGGCACGCCAATATTTTACAAACAACGATGACGACCCCGCATTAAATATGTGCAACACATCGGTTGCAGATGTTCAAAAAGACCGCGAACATCGCGAACAGGTGTTCATAAACAAATACATAGGCGCATATGTTAAACAAGACCTATCAAGATAAAAATATAGACGCAAAAAAACGGCGCAAAACGCGCCGTTAATTTTTTTATGTTGTTTTCTACTTTGCATTCAACACATCTCTTACGCAACCGAAATAATCAGAACCCGCTTCTGAACCAACAAATTGCAAGATAAAGCCGACAGCAAACAGCAAAAAGAATCCGACAAACAGACCGATACCTTTATCCTTTATATCATCCTTAGAGACTTTTTCCGGCTCTTTAATCCACTTCCACGCAATATCCATTAACACAAACGCCGCGCCAATGAACGCCAATGTCCTCAACGTATCAATAACTGGTTTCAACTGTTCTATCAAGTCACACGCACCACCGTTGTCCACCGCAAACGCCGAAACATTCGCCATAATAAAAGTCGTTACAACCAAAAAATATTTCGAAATCTTACTTTTCATAATAAATCTCCTTTTCTTTGGGTAATTCTATCATAAAAAAAACACCTTTTCAAACAAAAAAACACCGCCCATGCGGGCGGCGAATAATAACCCAAAAAACTTATTTTTCAGTCAAAGAATAAAACTGACGTGAAACCATGGCCGTTTTTTCTGGGCAATCACAGCATGGTTTTGCCGCCGGCTTTGCCACAACCGATGCCGGTTTTGGTTTACGATTTGCAACCGATGCCGGAACCAAGATATGGCGGTTATTACGGTCCATACGAGCCGCATTATCACGCGCAAACAAATCTTCACAGCGGGTATTGCTATAAACAATGCGATTTTCATCATCAAATTCACCGATTTTTTCAGAAAACTGTTCCGAAGATTCATTAGAATAGTACACACAGTTTTCCCCTTCTTGGGCATAGCGAACACCACCCTTGTAATAATCATAGTATGAACAACCAGTGATAACGCCGGCGACAATCATAAAAGATAAAATTTTTTGCATTTTTTTTCCTTTGTTTGTTTAGTCTCTCCGGCCCCCGATTCGTTCAATCATATTTTTGCATAAACGTCCGCCATGTCAATGATTTTTTAGTGTAAGTGGTTAACGGACACACACACCAACATTAACAAAAAAACATCTTGCATAAAAACCAAATCTACTCTACCTTCTATGGCGAGGGAAGTTTCATGCTTTATGAAAAGTTTGGTCTTGTAAATACAACAAAAATGTTCGCGCAGGCGATGGCACATCGGTATGCGGTCGGCGCGTTTAACTTCTATAACATGGAAACCTTGGTTGCAATATCGTCCGCTGCACGCGATATGCGTTCACCAATTATATTGGCTGTATCCGAATCGGCATTGGAATACATGGGGGACGATATGTTAATGGCGATGATTACAGGATTAAAATTATCACCGCACGAGCAAATCGCATTGCACTTGGACCACGGACATTCGTTTGAATCCTGCGCACATGCGCTGGACATCGGGTTTTCAAGTGTCATGATTGATGCAAGCACGCTGTCTTTTGATGAAAACCTTGCGCTTTCCGCGCGTGTTGCAAAATACGCACATGCCCATGGCGCAACAGTCGAAGCGGAACTTGGCATAATCGGCGGTCACGAAGACGAGAACACGCACGCCACAAACCAAATTTACACAAACCAAAACGACGCGGTAGAATTTATCGCGCGCACAGGTATAGATTCTCTCGCTATTGCAATCGGTACAACCCATGGTGCATACAAACGCCATTCTGATTTTGAACAGTTGCGTTTCGATATACTGCGTGAAATTTCGTATCGCTTGCCGGGTTTTCCGCTCGTTTTACACGGCGCATCCAATATTCCAAGAATCCTTGTAGATACAATAAATGAAAATGGTGGGGATATAAACACCGCACGCGGCATTCCAACAGAACAATTACGCCAGGCTATTTTAATGGGAATTTGTAAAATAAATGTGGATAGTGATTCGCGCCTTGCCTTTACCGCCGGCGTTCGTCTAGAAATGTCTGAAAACCCAAATGAATTTAATCCACGCAAATATCTGGGGCTGGGGCAAAGTGCGGTCTACGAAAACACAATCGCAGAAATCACAAACATTATGGATTCAGCGAATAGGTTGAGATAGTGGGTAGTGTTAGTGATTAGTGTTAGTGAAACGGTGCATTTGCACCGTTTCGTTTTTTCGTTGCAAGCCGTTTGTTGTTTTATTATAATGCCCACTGCAAAAGGCGGTGCCTAATGCGAGGTCTAGAAAACCTCTCGGAATATAACTCCACTGGGTTGGAGGGTTGCGAATATATCGAATAAGCGACACTGTTTCCGACAGTTTTCTAGCCTCCAACCGTCAATTTTTATTGACGGTATTTTTTTTCACAATAAAAAAACTATGGAGGAAAGAAAATGGTTGTATTGGTTGATACAAGATATTATGGAGAGATATTGCACAGAGCGCGAAAGAATCAGAAAATAAAAGCACGTGATGCCGCAAAAGTTTTTCGTGTTTCTGAAAGACAGTTGCGCCGTTATGAACACGGACTTGACCCTGTGCCGGAACATATTTTGCTATGTTTATTTAATCGTGGCTTTTGTATGTTGCGTTGTCAGCGCGATGGCTCTATATGACAAAATCCGCCGTATAGGCGGATTTTCACTAACTACTAACACTTATTGAGATAAATTTACCTACTTTTTTCTATCACGCTCAGCCCATGTTTCGCACGATAATCATCAATTTGTTTTTCAATATCATAAGTTGGTGTCAAAAGCCATGCAGAACGTTCTTCGAAACAAATTTGATACATATCAAAATCATCACGAAGCATGGTTGAAAACATTTTCCAACCGTATTTATCCATTTCTTGTTGAACTTTTGCGGTGGCATACTTATTGAATAATGCTGTTTCAACCAAGGTGACTTTACCACAATCGTCCTAATGTCCATAGCTTTTACCAAACTAGCGTGCGAACACGATTGTATTCCCAACATGTATTCTTTCATACGCGTTCCATACAACCCAAGTTCCGACAAATTTGAATTTGCATAGTGACCAAAAATTTCATGCTTTATATTTCCAACGACGATATTAATATCTTGCACCAAAGACTTAGCATTTGCCAGTCCCCAATTAGCAGTATTAAATTTCAGTTCGTTTGTCATTTCATTATAAAGCCCACTTTCTATAGCATATTTATTAAAATACAAATCAATTTTGATTGGTCTCTTTGCATTTTTGAAAATACCAGAATTTAATTTTCTTTCAAGCAATCTTGCAAAACGCTCATACGCATCAGGATCCATTTGATTAGCATCAAAATTCTTTACACAGTATGCCAATTCATCATCAGATGCCAAAATTTCCACCATCTTGTCATTTACAAACTGAACATATTTATCTTTGATAACCTTTGGTACTGCATCCCAAAGAATTTTGTCTTGTTTATCAGCAACTGTCGCCAACGCATCAAGATATAAATTATACAGATAAAAATATTCGTTCATTGAATCCGCCATTTCCTGAGTTGGCGCATCACCTAAATCCGCATCTTTATCCATTAGTATGGTCGCACCATCAATATGCCCACCAAACTTAACCGCTAATTTATCAATCCTTTGTCTTAGATTTTCTATATATTTTGCATCATTATCATGCACTGCATCAATCTGTTGACATATGTTCTCTTCATCATAATACATAGATGCATCATCTTCGATTGGTCGCCACAACTCTGGGTGAGTATACAATATCTTTTGAAGTTCTTTTTTCTTGTCCAAACGTTCAAAAACTAATTTTTTTAATTCGGGGTAATTATCTACCTCTGGCAACAAATTCCCATCGCCATCCGTCAAAACATCAAGACCACAAGATTTCATCATATCAGAAATCTGACCACAAGAATCACAAACAAAATTGTACAAACTTTCAGCATATTGACGCAATTTATCAAGATTTTTTGCACCATTGCCCGACCCCGCAACGACATTTTTTACAGTCGACGGTTTCTTTGTACCCAAAATGTGTTTAAACATACTTTTCATAGCAATGATTATTAACACAAAAAATAATTATTGTCAATCTAATTATTGATACAAAAAACAGGCGCAATCTGCGCCCGTAAATGTATCGTTATAATTTATTTTGCCCGTTCTACATATTCAAGCGTTTCGGTATTCACAACAATCTTTTCGCCCTGCTCTATAAAAACCGGAACCTGAACACGAACACCATTATCAAGAATTGCCGGCTTGCCACCACTGCCTGTCGCGGTTTGCCCCTTTAACGCCGGCTCGGTTTCTTCGACCGTCGCAATTACGGTTTTCGGCAATGACATAGACACCGGTTGGCCCTCTACAAAATTCGTCTTTACGGTCATTTCCGGTGCAAGGAATTTAACCTGTTCACCTAATGAATCAAGTGGCAACGTAAATTGTTCATAATCATTAAGATTCATAAAATACGCATCCGTTCCGTCGGAATAAAGGTATTGGCACTCCACATCTTCGACCATCAACTTTTCAACCTTGTCTTCGGCACGCCAACGATCACCACCCTTGTTTCCCGTATCAATATCGCGCAAATCCGCTTGAACGAATGCGCCCCCTTTACCTGGTTTTACTTTTGTAATAGATGTTACAGTATAGCGACGTCCATTGTGCAAAATAACCCAACCGACCCGCATATCATTTGCTGTCACAGATGCCATTTTTATTCCTTTTGTTTTAATTTAACGCGACAAATGTTAAAAGAATTCTATTTAAAACGCAAGTTTTTTTGATTAAAAACGATACATTAGCCCCAACTTTACAATCGGGAAAAATTTTATCTTATCCGCTTCATTTTGCGCATCACGTAATGCATCTTGTTTATCTTGTTCTAATTCATCAGGGTCAACCAGCGCCCAATCCGCACCATTCCATTTATAAAGGTCGCCCGCCGGCACATTCAAACTTAACTGTGCCACTTTACGCGTAAAAACAACACCTGCATCAAAATAAATTTTTAACCCTGCAAACAATCCTAAATCAAACCCAGTTCCCACATATGGACCATTGTATCTCCAATCAGCGATTGCCATTGCCTGAAACGCACCATCAGCATACTTATATCGATTATGCCCCAAACCAAATTCGCCATCACCATCGCCACCCGCCACATGCGCCGTAACATCGAACTGCCCACTGTAATATCCACCGCTAAGCCGCCAACCACCAAGAAACCATGTATCACCAAAAGGGTATAAATCTATTACACCACCAAAATGTTTCGCTTCTATTTCTGCACCATTAACATTTAAAGAATCGCCGATTTCTATATCACGATCACCTATTGCATGGTTAATAGCCGAATTTACCCCAGAACGCACAACCTTGGTTCCCGCAAAATCAATACGATAACCGACACGTCGACCAAAGAAAGATTCTGCGTTTTTGTTCATATACCCAATAAAAGCATTTAAACCACTCGTTGCCGAAAAACCGACACCGAACTGACTTCCAGTTGGATAAGCATTTGCACCACAGAGCACAAAACAAGAAACAAAAAAAATTCCTATAAATTTACACAATGAAACAATTCCTCCTTTTGGAAAAATAAAACAAACGTAAAAAAATATCAACCAAGAATTTACCATATTCCAATGTATTAAAATTTATGATATAATTTCACGCATGAGAATGTCACGAAAATGGGGAATTTTTTTACTAACGATAATGGCGCCGGCGTTCGCGCATGCTGACGAAGCGGATTTAGTTACCGCATTGCAAAAAACTTATTCCGCATGTGTTGGAATTGATGAAGCACTTGCCGATTTGAAAAAGATGGCGGGAATCAATACTGCGATTACCGGTGTTGGAACTGGACTTGGCGCAGGTGCGACTATTGTTGGTATTGTAAAAGAACAGAAAGACCAACTGGCCGATAAACTTAAACTTGAAAAATTGCGTACAATCGAAGAACGCCGTATGCAAAATGAAACGCCCCCGACATCAAACGAAGAACTCGATGTGGCAAAGCGCGAATTTGACAATTTGTGGGGCAAAACCACCGACGATAAAAATACAGATTCAGAAATTGAAAAATTAGACAAACAATCAAAAAGTTTGGGGCATTGGCGAACTGGTTTACTTGCTGGTAATACCGTAACCAATGTTGCCGGGGCAATTATTGCGGGCAAAAATACAACCGATGGTGATTTACAAAATCAAATTGATAATTGCAAAACCGCAATTAGTGAACTTCGTCGTGCCCGTGGTCGTGCAAGGATTGATGGCGTGGATGTTGGTGAAGCTAATGCAATTATTTCGGCATGTGAAGGTTTTGAAACCGTTGATACATCAAAGATAAATACCCGTGCAAAGAGTGCAATGATTTCAAGTGCGATTGGTGCAACAACTGGCCTTACAGGAACGATAACCAGTGGCATCGCAAACAGTGATTCCGTACGTAACCAAGGTGAAGGCGGGACAAGAACGGATAAAGAGAAAAACCTTAACACCGCATCAAATGTTTTGGCGGGTGCGTCAACGGTGGCATCGGGCGTTGCAACGGTATTTAATGCAACGCAAATATCCGCAATTAAAAAAGTCGCAAATGTTGCCGCAAAATGTACGGAGGCGTTGAAATGAAGAAAATTTTAATCGCACTCTTTATAACACTTGCTTGCGGTAAAACTTTTGCCGAACCGGCGGGTGGTTTTATCCCACAAATTCCACCGATTTATGCGCACCCAGATGTTGTTGAATATGCCATTAAAAAATATGTTGTTGCACCATATGACCCAAACAAAGTAACCGCGGCATACGAGCAATACATGAATCAAAATGACGGAACAATCACGTTGGAAAATCTGCAACAAAAAGTTTGCCCCGCAGGCGGTATGGATAAAACACGTTGTAAAGAGTTCACCGATGCGCTGATGATATACTATTACGATGTATGTGACAATGAAAAAGGTAAATCCCGCAAAAAAGAACACTGTGTAAACAAAGATTTTTTTTCAAACATTGTTGGAACTGCGCTTAATATAAGCGGAACACACGTTCGGATAAAGGAAGCGATCGGCCTTGCACAAGAATATGCATTGATCAAAGACAACCAAAAGGTCGTATGCATATCCAACAAAGCCAAATCAAAAAAAACAAATACAATATGGTGCACCAGTTTAGACCAAGAACATTTTTACGAATTTAAATTTAATGATATTCATGAAACAATAGATGCCGACATATCTGATTCTTTACTTGCGGCTGTTTGTAAAATACATAGCACAGAATACCGTACAAGCGGTGTTAATCCGGGCACCATTGTAAACCCAAGTTATTCATGGCCATCATCATGTTTAACTAAGGATAAACAAATCTGCACAAACATTAACAAATCATTAAGCCGATTTTCATATAAATCTGAAATTGGCAGTGTAAGAAATGATGCTAATCCATCCAGTTCTTTTTCGTCTTGCGTTATTTCGCAAATAATCTCAGAGACATCAGACCTTCGTACAGCATATGGTATTGACAACACCGTATTCAAAGATGTTCAATACGTTGCAGGCGAAGAAACCGATAAACAAATAAAAAACTATGTTCGGCAACAATTGCAAAAACAAAAAATACCGTTTGATGAACGAGGTTTTTATTGCGCCGACTCAACAAATATAATTCACGGTCTTAATCCCAAAGAGATCCAAACCTGCTATGTCAACGGCAAACCCATAGATTTTGTTTTTGCAGATTTATCAGAAAGCAACGAACGTTCCAGGGAAAGCGGATTATCGAAAATGGCTTGTGTTCAATTGGGTGGCAAAGTTGATCAAAAAAATTGTCGTGGTTTAAAAGAACAAGAATGCGAAACATTAGGAAACCGCTTGGTCGCACGTGGCGAAAAAGGCACAAAATATCTATCCGAAAAAGGGGGTTGTGTTCTGAGTGCCGCTGTTGCTGAATACACAGAAAAATTAATTAAAGAAATCGTCGCTGGTGTTGTCCTTACCTTAGTTACTGAAGGGACAGCAACATGGCCTGTGATTATATCAATTGGAACCGACCTAGCTTTTGAAGATATTCAAATATGGCAAGACAGAATCCCATACAAAGATTTCAAAGAATTTATCGCCGCCACAGATGAATGCGAACAAATTGCCAAAGGGGATATCATCGGTGATGATCCAATTAGCGACATAAAAAAATGGTGTATGGGAAATGTTCTGTATCAATACTCAGCTTTGATGACCAGTGAAATGAAGGATCTTGCCCCAGATGTTCAGGAACAACTGTTCTATAAAATTGAACAAATCGTTAGTGTTGTTGGTGATAAATCAATCGCGTATGTTGATAAGTCAAAAATTTCTATCGATAAAAAAATACGAAATTTTGCGAGTTTCTCATTATTTGGAATGCTTTTAATATTTAAACCAGAAACATGGTTTTCAAAATCAAAACGAATGCTTGCAGAATTTACACAATTACAACTAAAAGCCAGTTCGCGATTTGGAACGTACATGAACGACCTTATTACACAAGGAAAGAGGAAAATGCTTGATCCTGACAGGTTAAGTTTTGAAGAATGGGACAAGTTAAATGGCTACCTGAGCCCTTATGGTGTAAAACTAAAAAATTATGTTGATAACAACAATATTCATTGGAAAGTATTTACCAAAACAATAGACAGATCAGATGTTTTTGCAAAAGTTTATGATAATATGCCCAATGAAGTAATAATTGAAAAATTTAATTACGTGGCTAAAAACAGTGCAACAAAATATGATGCTATAGATGCACTAATAAAAACTGGAATATATGACCCAGATGTTGCGAAAGAAATGGGTGTTGATCTTGCACGAGCTTTTTTGCAAGAGCTGAGTACTATGCCAGAGGCG
Source organism: Alphaproteobacteria bacterium (assembly GCA_017962125.1). Taxonomy (GTDB): domain Bacteria; phylum Pseudomonadota; class Alphaproteobacteria; order Rs-D84; family Rs-D84; genus Enterousia. The sequence goes on along the minus strand of JAGCVZ010000010.1, from coordinate 43,216 downwards.
AAAAAGGTTCTTATGGAAGGATTACAACATTGGAAGAAACAAAGTTTAGAAAGTCGCATATGCCTTATAGAATTTGTCCATAACATTTTTACCTCATTACGTAGACAGCGTACTTATAAAACAATCGTAAACTGTAAAGTTTTACCAGAACACAAGCATGGATCATATCAACTTGAAGATGGTAAAAACATATTTGAGTACAATATCGATAGAAATGATGTCATTGAGGTACTTCGTACAATATTTCACGAAAATACACACTTATATCAAGGTTTAGGGCGCACGACAATTCCACAACCTTTTATCAGTTGGTCAAACGTAAACTACGTAGACCCTAAAATTAATTATGAGTACTATAAAAAACAAATCATTGAACAAGAGGCTCGCGATGTTGGAAAGACTGTTGCATCAATTGTAGCAGAAGCACTAGGGCTATAAAAAATAACAATAATTTCATCTTTTTTTCTTGATTAATTTATGATATAATTCAAAACATGAGAAAAAGAGTTTTTATTTTACCATTATTGTTGTGCGCTACTGTGGCGGGCGGTGCGGTTGCTTCTGAATACGAATGGGACGATTCCATAATGGTGGACGAACCAACAACGAATGCTGAATATACTGATGCGGATTATATCAACGTACCGGGACAACCAATCACAACTTACGAATATGTTGAATCTGATTACCCGTCATCAAGTCTAACACCTATGCGCAATGTTAAATTGCTATCGATAAAGCCGGCACCAATTGACAATCGTGCACCGGTTTGGGACGGAACAAACGGAAATTATAAATCTACGGCACATGTAAAAACTGTGGATTGGCGCAGCGGTGTCCCAATCTGGGATGATTCAATTTCTGACTATCGCAAAAAAGATTTTAGTGATTGGATGTTAAAACCATTACCAGAGGTTTATTTTCGCGACTCAAATGATACAGAATTAGTAAATTTGTACAATGACACAATGTGCGATGCAAATGCCACACGCGCAAGAATCGAAGAATTGCTGGGTACACAAAACTGTAATACATGTAACAAATGTGGTCAAGAACCGGATATTTCAATGACCACGACATTTCCCACACCTTGCAATGCACGCTATACGGCTCAAGATTTAACGATACCGGTTCAGACTGCTTTTGGCGTTGGTAATTTTAATGCCGATGATGGTTGCCCGTTTGAAACAGAAACGGAATGCAATATTTGGCGGCGCAAGCCTATTATCCGCGAAACCGTTTCCCCGCGCAGCCCAAAAATTCGCGATATAAACATGGCAGAAATTTTATTCATGTTTAATCAAACTGGGAACTTGGATGCAAGCTCTACAACCGCGGCCCCGTTATTAAACAGATATAAAATGTTAATGCGTTCGGCAGCGGCATGTTGCACCGAAGGGATGAAATACTCATTAAAACAGGCAGGCGCATCTGATGGGCTGGTTTATAAATTCCTTGCGGACGATGCAAATTTCTATAACATCGGTGGGCGTTGCCTAATGATGTCAGATGCAGAAATAGATGAAAATTATCCAGAAACAGCAACGGCATCTGTGATTGCAGATGTGCGCAATGGTTGCCTGTGTCGCGGTCGCCAATGGTTTACTGCTATGCTTGCACCGTTTGTGGATTTGTGGAATGCAAGTCCAGAATTTGAACAATCACCGTTTTATTGGACATACATTGACGGTCTGCAACGCGAAGTAACAGTTTCTATAAACAACGATGTTCACAATGTTTTAAATCAAATTACAATGTGCCCTTAATCGGCGTTAAAGGCTAGCGTTTTTTATATTTTTATAATTACAAAATTATTACAATGCGCATACCCCGCAGAGTTACTAGTTTCAATAACATAATTAGTAATATCATTGGGTATAACAAAAAACGGCGCAATGCGCCGTTTCACTGACATTAAATACTCACACTCACTACATCCGCATCGGCATAAGGATGAACAAAGCATCCGTATCCTTGTTCGTAGATTTGATAATTGTCGGCGAAAGCGGGTCTTGCATTTCCATTTGGAATTTATCCCCTTCCACTTGACCAGCAACATCCATTAGGAACTTTACATTAAATGTAACCGTAAACGATGCATCGCCATTATATTCAACATCCAATTCCTGGGTTGCAGTACCGGCATCAGGACTTGACGCATTGACAACCAATTTATTCATTGAAAAAGTCAACTGAACAGACTTGGTTTTATCGACACTGGCCACCGAAACCAAATCGACGGCGTTAAGGAATTGCTTACGATCCATAATTGCGATTTTATCGTTGCCCTTTGGAATAACAACGCGATAGTTTGGATATTGCGCATCAACAAGTTTACTTGTCAAAATTGCCGCACCAATTGTAAAACGCGCCTTGGTATCAGAAAGTTCAACATTTACATCATCAACCGTTGCATCTTCCAACAACTTTGACAATTCGCCAATCACCCGTCGTGGCAATATCACCGCAGGCATATCCGCAGACCCCGCCGGTGCCGGCATCGCGCACAACGCCATACGCTGAGCATCCGTAGCAACCGCAGTCAATTTATTTGAACCATCATCATTTGCAATATGAAAATAAATTCCACCCAGGTGATAACGCACATCGTCCGTCGGGATAGCAAATTTTGTTTGATTGATAAGGTGTGCCAAATCACCTGTTGTCATCTGAAATTTAGTTGTGAGATTACTGCCCGCCATGGCCGGGAAATTTTCCGCGGGCAAAGTAGGCAAATGAAACACAGCACGACCACTGGACACAATCAATGAATCCCCAGATTGCTTGAACGAGATTTCGGCATCATCCGGCAATTTACGCACAATATCATACAACATCTGAACAGGCACTGTGATTTTTCCGCCCAATGTAACATCAGCAACAACATGCTCTATCAACTCTAAATCCACATTTGTCGCAGACAACACCAAATCGTCCGAAACATCCAACTTTACATTCATCAAAATCGGCAAAGTCGCACGCTTTTCCACAATAGATTGCATGTGCCCCAGTGCACGAATCAAAACCTGACGAAACACAGAAAATTCCATTTCACACTCCTGTTTGTTATTCCTGTTTCTACATTCTCAGACGGTATTTTATCAAAAAATGCCGATTCGGTGCAAGGGCAAAAGATACAACACACGCTTTGACAAAACAATTTATTTGACACCGCTATTTAACACACTATTCGCCAAATTTTCCGCGGATTCGTGCATCCATTCCGGATCGTGCCGACGCGGGGCGGCCCCCTTTTCTAATGCGGTCTCACAAGGATGGTCATCTGCCAACCAATTTTCTAATAAATCACCCGCAAGCAATCCAACGCCCGCACCAGCAACAAGCCCTAAACCACCTGTAAGAGGCGCAAGCAACAACCCAATCCCAGTTGCAGAAATCGCCTTGCCTGCAACCGCGGCACCACTTATTTGAATATCCGGTTCCGCTAAATTTCCCGATATAGTTATCGTATTAACGATACTGCCTGTGATAGACAATTTTATTCCGCGCACTGGCACAGTTGTCAAAGATAAATTCAATGTTTCTTCGCCCAAATTCAATTCACCTCCGAGCCGGATATTTATCGCATTTGTCTCAATAGCAACACCATTTTTTATTTCTGCCACACCATTACGCAACATCAGATTCGCCACAGCACCATTTATTGTCATTTGATTATATTTTTTGTCCGAAGTAAACATATCTTGAATACTGTGCCGCAAAGAAGTAAGAAAATCCGTCCCATACATATAAGCAACCAAATCAGAATGCGCATACCCCTTGGCGGTAGAATAAACGCGAACAGGCCCTGTTATCGTTTTCATTATGTCTGACATATCAAAACCATCAGCCCGAACATACATTTCAAAATCAAGTGGCAAATCAGATATGAAATTATTTATATTTATCTGTCGCAGTATTTGACCAACAGTAATACTTTTCCCTATCCCGCCCATTTGCAGATACAAATGTCCGTCTGGCTCTACATTTCCATCGATTGCTGCTTTTACTTTTCCTGCTGCAAATTTTGTATTTGCATCAACGTGCACCTTGCCATCGTGCGCATTAAATTTTACCTTGAAATTATCAAGCGACAAATTGCGATAAACAACAAACTTTCCTAAATCAACATTTACAGACAAATGATTATCATACATGTACTTACCAAAAAGAGGCATATCATGGAACACATTTAACTCACGATTTACTGGTGGATTTCCACCATAAAGTTCAGGAAATAATTCTTTGAGATTTATCTTTTTTGATGACAAATTCAAATTTATATTCGTCTTTTTCTTACCCCAATCAACAAAGCCCGACAAATCTATTTCGTTACCACGGACAATCATAGATGATTGATGCAATGTGAATTTTTTATCATCTATTTTCCCAGATATATCCACCTGCATTTCAGGCATTTTAGGAAATTTGATATTCAACAAATTTCCAATCGGACGAATATCAGGTATATCACCTTTAACGATAAAATCTATCGGCATTTTGCTTTTTGCTTCCAAAGCAACATTTGCAATCAGCGCATCACCATCAGATGAAAACGCAAATTTTACTGGGTAAACCTTGCGTTCAAAATTATATTTATCCAAAGAAACTATGAACGGTATCAAATCAGAATCATTTAATTTTATCCAACCACGATACTCACGCAAATCATTTCTGGCGATATACCGCACATTTATACCTGGAACTTTATATTTTTCATTATCGATATTTATGACCATATTATCAACATTCACCCCCCCAAGTCCTGGGTCAACAAATGGATAATCCGAAATCTCGTCTTCTGTGTATACATCGGATTCTTCTGGTGCATCAGACTTTTTATCATCATCGCCCGCCCCTGGCAAAATCAAATTGCCTTTTTTGTCTTTATCTATGTATACTTTTATATCATTTACCTTTACACGCTGAATAGTTGGGCGATTTGAAAACAGCGAAATTAAATCTAAACTAACCTCTATTGTTTCCGCCTCTAACAAATTTTTATGTTTTGCACCTTCGATATTTGGTACAGTAACTTGACGCATAGTAACACGTGGACGTAATGAAAGTTTCCACGAAACATCGCCAAGAATTTCAATCTGCAAACCTGTTGATGACCGCAACACGCCAAGTAAATTTTTACGTAAAACATTCATATCCATTTTAGATAATGCGATAACTATCGCAACAAACATAACCGCAAAGAACAAAAAAATTGCGCGCGCAAATACAAAAAATTTTTTCTTTTTTGTCATATTTCTAATTCACCTTTATGGCAACTCAAGTTCCAACAATTTCATTACGGCATCCATAAATGATGGTACTGGTGCACGAAATGTCATCAAGCGCCCCGTTGATGGATGTTGCAAAGTTATTCTATACGCGAATAAAAACAAGTTATTTGTTGTAAACATGGACTCTAACCCATCAACCATTTTTTTATTTCGACCATACAGACTATCACCAACAATCGGAGCCCCCAACGAAAGAGCACTATGCAAACGCAACTGATGAGTACGACCTGTTTTTGGTGAAAACAAAATCCATGTAAGCACCCCAGAAACACGGGACAACACACGATATTCAGTAATTGCATGTGACGGATGCGCTCCTGTGCCGTTTTCTCGTTCTGGGGTATCAAACGCCCGTCCTTTTAACAAATAGTTGTCTATAACCCCATGGTTTTCTTTTACATCGCCATTCAACAACGCAACATATTCTTTTTTTGCAGTTTTTGTTTGAAAAGCACGAGACAAAATCTGAGCCGCCCTTTGATTTTTAGCGACAACCAACAATCCGCTCGTCTCTTTATCAAGACGATGTACCAAAGAAATTTTATGATAAGGAAACAAAGCCGCCGCCATTTTATCTATAGATTTTCTAATACCACTACCACCCTGAACAGCAAGTCCCGCAGGTTTATTAAAGACGACTATATCATCATCATTATAAATCATAGCATGACGCAATTTTTCCAAATCGGACAAAGAAAACTGTTCCCCGGATTCCGTCTTTTTAGGTACTTCGGCAAATTCGCGAATTGTTGGAGGAATACGAACAACATCCCCAGCATGCAAAACTTCAGTCCCCTTGCACCGCGAAGAATTTATTCGTATCTGCCCACCACGACAAAGTCGGTAAAATTCTCTATGTGGCATAGACGGGTAATTACGCCCGAACCAACGCAAAAGCCTTGTTCCATCTTCTACCGCTGAAACAGTTACGGAATCCGCCATAACAACTATTCGCCATAAATTATTTTAACAACATTTTTACCATCATCCATTCGACAATTGCCGCTTGCGCCACTCTGCTTTCCATCAGATGTTAAATACCCCACAGAATCGGACCAAGCCTTGGTAATAAAATACTCACAATCCCCCTGCGCCAAACCATTTATCGTTACAATAAATTGTCTACTATTTGCGGGATCAACATTCAATTCATATGTTCCACCGTACGGATTCTTGGCCGACATACCAATAGCACCAAATATCGTCGTATTGTCTATATGCGAAAAATCATCGTATTCGCCAAGCAACTGACGCACCCCTGTCACCATTTGCAGCACTTCTTCATTCACCGTATTACGCTTTTGCGTACGCATCGCGGTTGATATAAGACCAATAGCACCAACAGTCAAAACCCCCATAATGGCAAGCACCCCAAGCATTTCTATCATTGAACGTCCAGATTCCATTTTCATTTTTTATTCCTTTATTTGCTATTTAATCGCTTTTATTTTATCATAAAAAACATGAATATTCAATTCTGTGATTTAATTGCGAACGCTCCAAGTTCCCCCGGCATTTACCGCATGTACGATGCGGATGGAAACTTGCTTTATGTGGGGAAAGCCAAAAATTTATCGAATCGGTTGCACCAATATGTGGATATTTCAAAACTTGAAATTCATAAACAAATTATGCGCACACTTGTCGCGCGGGTCGAATGGGAAATCACTCCCACAGAATCGGATGCTCTTATTTTAGAAGAAAAAATCATAAAAAAAGAAAAACCAAAATACAATATTATGCTAACCGATGGCAAAATGTATCCGATGTTGGCGCTAACCAATCATAAATACCCACGTCTCTTAAAATTCCGCGGAAAAATTTCACAGAATCGTGATGTATATGGACCATACCCTTCGGTTCACGCATTAAATGACACAATAAAAATGATTCAAAAGGTTTGTCGTTTACGAACTTGCACTGACACATTTATGAAAAACCGCGCACGACCATGCCTGCTCTATCAAATTGGCCGATGCAGTGCACCATGCACACAAACTGTTCCAGATTATGATAAAAATGTAAAACTTGCGCGTAGAATTTTAACAGGTGATAGCGAACCTATTATAAATGAATTATCTGTACTGATGAAAAAATATTCTGACAAAATGGATTTTGAAAATGCCGCTATATTACGTGATAAAATTGCCGCAATGACAAAAACATCAATTCGCGGTATACGGCGGAATCCGGCGTATAGCACAAATTCAGAAAAAGATTGGAACAATACAATTATTGATATGGAAAAATGGATTGGTAAAAAAATAACCTATGCTGGCGTGTTTGATAATTCGCATTTATTTGGAACAAACCCTGTTGGTGCGATGATAACATTTGGTCATGATGGGTTTATAAAATCCGGCTATCGTCATTTTAAATTACGCGATCGCGCACGCGCAGGAAATGATACCGCCATGATGGCGGAATTTGTAGAACGCGCCATAAAGAACAGTACCGAACTTGATTTAATAATTGTTGATGGTGGTCGCGCACAATGGAACATTGCACATAAAACCGCGCCAAACATCCCAGTTCTTGGCGTAACAAAGGGCGAAGTTCGAAACGGCGATGAACACTTTATAATGCCGGACGGCACAGAATATCGCGACATGCCAAAAGATTCAAAATTATTTTTATTACTGCGTCGCGTTCGTGACGAAGCACACCGCTTTGTTATAACATATCACCGCACCACTCGCGCCAAGGCAATGACCGGTTCATGCCTTGATGAAATCGAAGGCATTGGACCAATGCGCAAAAAATTATTGCTAAATCATTTTGGTTCTGTACGTGCAATCATGGACGCAGACATCAAGACACTTAAATGCGTTCCCGGCCTTGGGAATGCGGCTGCAAAAAAAATATACGAACATTTTCACTAGATATGTGCTATAATACAAAGACCAAAAACAAAAGGAGAACAAAATGAAATTTTTCGTGAACTTTTTATCGGCATTTAGAATCTTTGCATCATTCGCAATTATCGGAACATTAATGTCAGGCATGTATATGACGACACTTATATTATTTTTAATCGCGGCACTTACCGACTTTTTTGACGGATACCTTGCCCGTAAATATGATGTATGCACAAAACTCGGTGGGGTTATGGATCATATCGGTGACAAGTTATTGGTCGTGAACACTTTTGTATTACTGTGCGTTATGATGCCGGTTTGGTTCACAGTAATTCCAATTATAATAATGATTGCGCGTGAATTATACATCAGTGGCCTGCGCGAATTTCTGGGCACACAAAAGATTCCAATGCCCGTCCCACACGCACGCTTTTCAATGGGCAAAATCAAAACTGCGATGCAGATGATTTCAATAACCGCGTTCCTTGCACTGTTTGCACTTGGGGCATCAATCGGCGCATCGTCCGATGGCACCGCATTAGTTTATGCAATTTACGCACTTCCTAACATCGGTATATTTAGTTTGTGGTTCGCTCTGGCGGCAAGCATTTGGTCGGCTGTTTCATATACACGTGATTTTGCGCAAAAACTTAAAAAAATAAAATAAAAAATGCGCCGATTTCTCGGCGCAAAATTTTGCTCTATACGCCGAAATCCGGCGTATAGAACTTTTTTAGAACCAACCTTTTTTCGCATTTTTTGTATCAGCAAATTCTGTTAAAATTTTCTTTTGTTTTTCGGTAAGTTTTGTTGGAATTACAACACCAATACTGATATACAAATCACCAAATGATGCCCCACGCCCCGTCGGCATACCGTGTCCACGCACACGCAGTTTCTCACCAACCTGGGTTCCCGCCGGTACCTTTACCGAAAGTTTTTTATCATCAATTGTTTCGATTTCTATTTCACCGCCAAGCGCAAGTGTCGTGAACGGCAAATCAACATGCATTATCAGATTCGCCCCATCACGCTCAAAGCGGTTATCGGGTTTAACACGCACATCCAAATAGAAATCACCCGCCGGACCACCGTTAACGCCGGCCTCACCCTGCCCCGCCAACCTTAACCGCGCGCCGTCTTCAATTCCAGCCGGAATTTTAACATCGATAGTCCGGTTTTTATGCACCGCGCCCGTACCATCGCATTCGGAACATTTCTTGTCGATTTTATGCCCCAGTCCGTTACATTCCGGACACGGTGTTTGCATTGCAAAAAAACCACGCTGCATATTCACATATCCCGTCCCATGACAGCGCGGACACGTTGGTGCCGGCTTTCCATCAGACGTTCCGTATCCGTTGCATTTTTCACACTTTACATTGCTTGCAAATTTCACAGTATGCATTTTCCCGAAATACGCATCACGCATGGTAATTACAACCTCGTCCAATAAATCACGCCCGCGCGCCTGCGCCGTTTGACCACCGCGGCCACCACCATCGAACCCACCAAAGCCGAAACCACGCATCGCCTCGCGCAGTATATCTTCCATTCCTGCGCCACCACCCATATCAAAGTGGAACGCGCCGTTTCCGAACGGATTTCCGCCCATACCGGCCGAAGCCCCGTTTCCACCAGCGAACGCCGCATCACCAAAGCGGTCATACGCCGCGCGCTTTTGCGGATCTTTCAGAATATCAAAGGCGTTATTTACTTCCTTGAACTTTTCTTCGGCAGTTTTATCCCCGGGATTTTTATCCGGGTGGTATTTCATCACCAATTTATGATAAGCCTTTTTAATATCGGCATCAGACGCATCGCGCGCGACACCCAAAACTTCATAAGGATTTTTATTCATTTTAACGGTCCATATTTCTATCTGCATAAAATATAGTCCGTATCTTTACAAAATCAAGCCCCTAAAATTCTTATTTATAGGCTTGCACAAAACGAAATAATGTTCTAATAATTGCATTGTTATGGTTGAACAAAACAATTCTTATGATGCATCAGATATCCAGGTACTAGAAGGCCTGGAACCCGTCCGTCTGCGACCTGGAATGTATATCGGCGGCACAGACGAAAAGGCGTGGCACCATTTGCCGGTTGAAATTATGGACAATTCGATTGACGAAGCCGTCGCCGGTTTTGCCAAGAAAATTACCGTCCGTTTAATTGATTCAAAAACGATTGAAATTACCGATGACGGCCGCGGAATCCCGGTTGCCGAACATCCAAAATTCCCCGGCAAATCCGCACTAGAGGTTATTTTAACAACTCTTCATTCCGGCGGGAAATTCAATAACAGTGTGTATAAAACCAGTGGCGGTCTGCACGGCGTGGGCAGTGCAGTTGTCAACGCGCTTTCGTCCGAAATGATTGTGACAATTGCGCGCGATGGTTACGAATGGCACCAATCTTTTTCCCGGGGCAAACCAACAACTAAAATATCACGTGGTAACCCGTCCAAGGCACACGGCACGTGTATCCGATTTACAATCGATGAGGAAATCTTTGGCGAAGCGGCGGTTTTCAAACCAATAAAAATTTATCGTATGGCACGGGCCAAGGCGTTTCTTTCGCGCGGTGTTAAAATTGATTGGCATTGCAATCCGGAATTGCTTACCGCCGACATGGAAATTCCGGCCGATACAACATTTTACTATCCAAACGGCGTGGCGGATTTCTTGGACGAAAAGACTCGCGACAAACCAAAAATTTTACCAAAACTATTTTCAGGCGCGATTGATTTCCCAGATGATTCTGGTCGTGTAGAATGGGCGTTAACTTTTTTAACTGACGAAAACGGCGCTGCATCTGACGATGGATTTTTCGCTTCATATTGTAACACGATTGCAACAATCGACGGCGGCACGCATGAAACCGGATTCAAATCTGCAATTACACGCGGAATAAAGGCATACGGCGAAAAAGTAAATAACAAGGCTGCGGCAAATATCATCGGCGAAGATGTGTTTGATTCGGTTGCAGCGATTGTGTCAGTGTTCTATAAAACACCACAATTTTTAGGTCAAACCAAGGAAAAACTTTCGAACCCTGAAATCGCGAAATACACAGAAAATGCACTACGCGACCCATGGGAAATGTTCTTGGCATCCGATCCCAAAACGGCAAACACGCTGTTGGAATTTATAATAAATCTTGCCAACGCGCGTATCCGCGTAAAACAGGTCAAAGAGGTTGCCCGCAAAACCCCAACTAAACGCATCCGCATGCCGGCGAAACTTGCAGATTGTTCAAAACACGGTGTTGCAGGAACCGAATTGTTTATCGTAGAGGGGGAATCAGCGGGCGGCACTGCAAAGCAAGCGCGCGACCGCGCGACTCAGGCAATTATGCCACTGCGTGGTAAAGTTTTAAATGTCGTATCAAATTCGGACGAACGATTCGGCAACAACCGCGAACTAAATGACTTAATCGATATTATCGGTGCAGGTACCGCAAAAAATTGGGACGATGCGAAATTGCGTTATGAAAAAATTATTATAATGACTGATGCCGACGTGGACGGGAGCCATATAGCGTCCTTACTCATGGCATTTTTCTATCAGGTTATGCCACAATTAATATATGGTGGTCATTTGTATTTGTCTTGCCCCCCATTATACAAATTAACTCATGGCACCGAATCGTTTTACATCGATTCTGACGAAGAACTTGAAAAACTAACATCTGGCAAATATAAGAATAAAAAGGTTGAAATCTCACGATTCAAGGGGCTTGGCGAAATGATGCCGAATCAGTTAAAAGAAACAACCATGTCACCAAAGACACGCCGTCTTGTTCGGGTTGATTTGCCCCCACGCACAGATGAAGGTGCCGAAGATACAGAAAAAACCCGGACAATTGTTTCGGAACTTATGGGCAAAAAGCCGGAATTTCGGTTTCGGTTTATCACTGAACACGCCCAATTTGTAAAAGATTTATTTGTATAATTTATTGACACCTGGCATTTTTTAATTATACTTTCTCTCGTTTGTTAACTGACTAATAAAAAGGGTACCAAGATATGACAGACAAAGGATTAGTTTTTAAACGAGAATATGTACTTGATAGTAAATTCATGACCAGAGAACAAGTGTTCCATTTTAAATTGGCGGGCGACATGTTGCCAATTAAAACTGATAATGCACAATCTGACAAAATAGAACACGCAACATTACATCTATTTCCTGGCAACGGAATATATAACTTAATAGATCTGGCCCCGAAACTTTCCAAAGTAGTAGCCGAGCAAGACGTATGGACCGTTTTGGAATTCTGGGACAGAGATAACAAACAACCCGTTGCGTGGTTATATGCTACTGGAAGAACTTGTTCTGTTTCAAAAAAACTGGAAACCGATATGAATCCCGCCACACTAGCAGACTGGGAAAAAGAATGTACATTGCGCAGGAATTGGGCGCAAACGGCTAGGAACTCAAAATAAAACGACCTAAACGGTCGTTTTTTTCATCGAAGTCCAACTGTAAAATCATCACCGTATTCTGCAACAGTTTGACCACCAACGGCACACGACAAATCTTCAAAGCCCTTCTTTAATTGATTTTTCTTAACCAATCTACTCGTAACAATTCCCCCAACGGTACCAAGGACAACCCCAGCAACCGAATCAGAAATCAATCGCGCAGTATTAAAGTTCCCATTTTCATCCCGCCATTCCGAAAGTCCAAATTTTAGACGCAATTTATCAAGTGACGACCACTGTAAATCGATAGAATTTTCTTGATACGAAACATCAATCCCGATTTCGGTATTTATAACCTGAACCGATGTCACAATATCACCTGCAATTATCAACAAACCGTAAACTTCATCCAATAACTGTTCAACTTCGCCCGCCGTTAGCGTTTTACCAGGATGACAAAGTTCCTTTGCCTTTGTCACACCAGCCAAGGCCTTTTCAATTTTATCTTTATCATCCGGATAATTATTAAGTGCTTTTTTCAATTCTTGTTCATACGCCGACAACTTTTCAACAAACTTCGTCGGGCACTCCGCAAGTCGCCAAATAACATAAACATTCACCGAACGTTCAACTTGATTATTAACATCCGGAGAATACGCCTTGGCATTCGAATCCCCAACCACAAATTTCTTAAAGGCAATTGGCCCCGCAAGAACACTTTCTGCATAATCTGCGCGACGTTGTGCCAAATCAACATTATCAAAACCAGTAGCCGCCCCCTGCTGATCTGCGGACCCAATAAAAACAAGTTCTTCTATATCAGATGCAACCTTTTGAACATCAGCATATATCTTTCTATATTCCGCTTCGCATCCACTGTGTAAACCTGTACTCGTGCTGCTACCAGTATCAAAGAACAACTGTATCTTTGCATTTTGACCCTTTAATGAAAGCCCTTCGGTTCCATCAGAATATAACTCTCTATCAACCTTGGCACAAATATAACCATCTGCAGACGTATAATCCTGTGGTGTTGCCATCGCACCCAAACTTATCCCGAACAAAACCATAAAAAATACAAGCAGTTTTTTCATTTCTCTCGCTCCTTACTTTCCAACTATTGTATCACAAAAAGCGCGAAAGACAAAACGATTATTTATATTCATCGATCATTTGAGAAAGTTGTGCAGACAAAACCAAATCAGTCATCTTTAATTTTTCAATTCTATCAATTCCATACATCACCGTTGCATGATCGCGCCCACCAACATATTGACCAATTTCAGCCAACGACAGCCCTGTTGCATTTTTAAGCACAACCATCATCATTTGACGTGCCAGAACCAACGCCCGCGCACGCCCAGTCCCGCAAACCGCATCATACGACACACCCAATTTTTCACACATAGATTTCACAATGGCAATTGGTGAACGTGACTTTTTAAGTGTATCAGCCAAAATATGTTCCGCAACATCCGCATCAATAGATTTGGACATAATTTCACGATATGCATTGATTTTATTTAACACGCCCGCAATCACATGACCATCAGAAAGCACACGCCCCGCAATCATATTTGCAACATTTACATCCACACCCGCACGTTCAAACATTTTTGCACGCACCGCACGCGATGGTGCGACAACATCCGCAACCAAACCAGACGCTAACAAAGATTGTGCACGATGATCAAACCCTGTTAAATTACTTGGCGCCGCATCCGCAACCAAAACAACATTCTTGCCGGCATTACGCAAATCAACAATCAACTGCAAAAATTCTTCACATGTTGCACGCTTTCCAGACAATACCTGAACATCGTCCAAGATAAATGTATCACAATTACGACAATAATCTTTGAACGCAAAAATAGTCCTATCATGCAATGCACGCGCAAATTCAGACACGAATTGCGAACCCGACATCATGATTGTTCGCCCATGCGCCGCCGAATTTATACACCGCGCCAATAAAGTTTTTCCACACCCAGCCGGTCCATAAAGAAACAATGGGGAAAATGTCGCCGTTCCTGCCGCCATTTTTTTACACGCAGACACAACAAACGAATTTTCTTCGGACAAAACAAAAGAACCAAAATCGCCGGCATCATTTGTGATGGCCGGCGCAGTATATGTTTGCGAATTATTATCATTAGCCGTTTTAACCGTACGTGGTGCCAAAGACGCGACAGAAACACGTGTTTTCAAACCATATTCATCTGCAACCGCATTTAATATATTGGTATACGTCGCATTAACAAAATCCGCGGTAAATTGATTTGGCGCATTAAAAACCAATTCAGAATCAGATATAACCACATTCAATGGCGCAATCCACGAGGTAAAACAAGCCGCATCCATTCTGTTTGCAATATCAGCCAAAATTGCATCCACCGAAGCCTGTTTGTTCAAGATTGCTACCTGCATGCCGTTTCTCCTTTCCTTCCTTTCAAAGAGTTTCCTGCAAAGCCCTATGCGAAGTATGCAAAAGCCACCCGCATAAAAACGTCAAAATCAATCCTCTTGAATTTAACGTTTTCTTATGTTCCCTACACTCACTCTCTCTTAGTATCTTTTTCTAAACTATAAAACCTGAATCAACCTTTCTATGGCTGATAATGTATAAGATTGATTTTTGTTTGCAACCAAATCTTACCAATTTTTTTTAAATTTATTTTTTGACACGATTCGTTTTTTTGCTTGTTTTCTGCGCTTTGTATATACACTGTATAGACACAAGTTTTTTTATAAACGCACATATCCATTGTCTTGTTTTTCAATCAGACCTTGCAATTCCAAAATTACTAATTCCCGTTTAATTTCCGAAATACTTTTTCCGACAATTTCTGCCAATACAGATTCTGATAATGGAACTGTTCCTATTTTATTCAAAATTTCATTTTCACTTTCATTTTTTTGCAAACTTTTTTCTTTAATTTTTGTATTTGAAAAAAAATCTGAAACTCCCTGACACAACAAAGCCTGTCCAGACCGAATCAATGAATTTGGTCCGGCCGCCCGAGAATCCGCCGGATGTGAAGGAACCGCATAAACAATTCGTCCATATTCACGTGCAAATTCCGCAGTTTTCATACTGCCAGATTTCAAATCCGCTTCGGATAATATTAACTTTTCGCCAATTCCAGCAACTAAACGGTTCCTTTGTACGAAATTCGTTCCTTTTGGAACAAAACCAATAGGCATCTCACTAACCACCGCGCCACGCTCAAGAATTTCATAATACAATGATTCGTTTTCTAGTGGCCAAATATAATCAACCCCACCAGCAAGCACTGCTATGGTATTTGTTTCGCCTTTTGCACGCAAAGCACCGATATGTGCCGCAGAATCAGTCCCCATCGCCATACCAGAAACAACGCATATATTATGCTCTGCAAAAGCGGTTGCCATATTTGCAACAAATTCCATTCCAACAGCAGTTGCGTGGCGTGTCCCAACCATCGCAACCGATTCGTGGCGCAAAGTTTCCATATTTCCACGTACAGTTAAAATAGGCGGATGATTTTTGAGGCGTCTCAAACCAGCCGGATAAAATTCATCTGTATCAAAAACAAACTTGATATCCATCTGTGCCGCAGTATCTATTTCACGCATAATCGAATCGCGTAAATCTTGGGACGGATTTAGCGATTCTATAACCGCCTCAACCGACCCAAATCGACCGAGCAATTTTTCATACGTCACCGGTCCAACCCCAGGAGAACGCAGAATCAAAAGATGTTCAAATAAACTTTTCATATTATTCATAATATAAAAACATTTTATCGTTATCACAAGAAAAAACACCCAAACAGGGTGTTTTTACAACTATATTTCGACTTTATATCTAGATAGCAAGTAACGAATCATAATCCAAGTTTTCGCACTTAGAATACGTATTTCCCGTATCTTCTTTATACTTATCACAAGCCGCTTTAAAACTGCGCAATTCAGACATAAATGTATCATATCGAGAATCTTTGTTGTTTTTCAATGTCAACAACTGGGATTTCAGCAATTGTGTTTGATTCAATTTCTTATTCTTTTGCCCTTCGACCTTGCCCCCAATAAGCCTATTTCCGAAAAGTTCCATGGCACCCACACCAACCGCAGCACCACCAACAGCACCACCCACCGTTGCCAATGCGCGTCCAGTTTTTTTAGCATCTAAAATACGTGTCCGCAACAATTCTTCATCAACCCAAGATCCACAATTTATATTTTGCCCCCATTGAAAATAGCGACTTTGAATATCCGACATATTCACACGCGCATCCGCAGATTTCAAATCCACCTTTACAAAACAGACATTATTTTCAGGATTATCCATATCTTCTTGCATTGTGGCATAACTATTTGTATTACTAAATTTAGAAGCCCAAACAAAAGTATTTCCTATACCTATATTATTATTAAGACACGCCGCACGTTCCGCCTCACGCTTATCTTTTTCTTTATTCTCTTGTGGTAAAGACGGTTTCAACGCATCAGCCTTGATACTAGGAGAATGTTCTGTACTAATAGAAATATCTGGTGTTGTAATCTGATTCTTACTTGCAACAACCACCCTGCCCTGCGCGGGGGCAAGACGACTTGCAACCATGCTGGTTGCACCAACACGCGGGTCACGCAAATCTGCTACTGCCATACACGGTAAAACCAAAAGCGACAAGAAAAACAACTTTTTCATTTGCAAAATCTCCCTCTTACTGTGGGATATTATATCACAAAAACAGTTAAAAATAAAGCAAAAATAGTTTTATTTCTTCCAACGCCATGTAATCTTTGATTCGGTTCCGCCAACTAAACGCCCTACATTTTCCAGGTGTCGATACAAGCACAATAAACCCATTGCCAAAAATGCAAAACCAATACCTGTGGAAATTCCAAACCCAAGCACCGGCGCAAGACAAAATACGACTAATGCACCTAATGACGAATACCTAAAGCCAAGTGCAACAACTAACCATTCAATACCACAAATAACGAACATCAGCGGATTAACGGCTAACAAAATTCCGAAAAGGCATGATACACCTTTACCCCCATGAAAGCGTAACCACACAGGGAAACAATGTCCGAACATCGCCGCAAATCCACACCAAGCACCAAATGCGCCACCACCAATCCAATTCCCAATTAATACAGCAACTATTGCCTTGATCATATCAAGTACCCATACCAATATCGCAAGCCTTAACCCACCTGCACGCAAAGCATTTGTGGCACCGGTATTACCACTGCCTATCTTGCGCAAATCACCATACCCTAAAATTCGTGAAACAATCAAACCACAAGGGATACTCCCCAGTATGTATGCCACAAAAATACCAATAATATATAACATTGTTATTTTTCCTTGATTTTATCTTTGTTTTCTATAAAATATATCAGAAAACCAAAATAAATAAAAGGAAAATAAAGTGGCAAACCACAAATCATCTAAGAAAAGAGTATTGGTAACTGCGAAGAAAAACGCGGTAAATACCGCCCGTCGCAGTGCCGTTAAAACCGAAAATAAAAAGGCCATAAAGGCCATTGCTACTGGCGATAAGGCCGCTGCTGTTGTTGCGGTTCGCAGTGCTGAAAGCAAAATGATGAAGGCCGCCGGCAAAGTTATGCCGAAAAAACGTGCATCTCGCAAAGTTTCACGTTTAACACGTGCCGCCGCAAAGTTGGCGTAATTCTTACATTTCGTAAAAATTCTGGCGTGCATTTCTGCACGCCGTTTGTTCGTGATAAATCATTATAACATGAAACCAAATTTTTATATTTACACAGTATATGAAAATCCAGCCAATTCCTTTATCCACGATAAAAGAACAGAATTTTATTCAACAAAACCTATTAAAATTTCTGAATCTGAAATTTGAACGACATGACAATTAAAAACTCATAAAAAAAAAGACCGTCAAACGACGGTCTTTTAATTTTAATTGAGTGGAGCACCCCAATGTTGCTGTATCGTTCGTTCCGCATCCATCGGACTAACCAATACTTGCGGTGTCAAAATCACAACCAACACGTCGCGACTTGATGCGGTTTCGCGCGAACCAGACAAAAGCATAAAGTCCGGATCACCCAACCCATAACGAGTATCATTATTCGTCTGTTTTTCAAACCCAGACACAACCAACATTTGCCCAGATTCCATAATAACTTCCTGCATAAAACTACGTTCTTCAACTTCTGGCAACTGAAGAGTAACCTCACCGATTGTTTGACTAGACATCTTTAACAATTCACGTACAGACATCCGGAACAAGAGCAGTATCTTACCATTTTCCAAAATGTTCGGCAATAATTGCATCGAGAACCCGGTTTCCAAACTATCTTGGTCTACAGTACTTGATTCAACTGTTGTAAAATTACGTGATTCAAATCTCTTAATATAGCCTGTGCTCTTAGTGTTATTAACCGGTGCAACACGATTATTACGCGTTGTAACACCAACATTAGTAACAAGTGACACCTTGCCCTGCTTTGCCAAAGCCTGTATCAATGCTGTACTGCCTGCAATACCCGAAAGCGAACCATTGTTTATTTGGTCATTAGTATACGCCCCAGCAACCGTAGAACCATTTTCTAAATGCGTTGCACCCGTTAACCCCGACAATTCGTTAGACAACACCGCAATATTCATAGAACTTGCCTCGGTTGATGCCAAATTATTTTTTGGATTTGCAACAATGTTCAATCCACTTGCAGAATTTATCGCCGCCGCCAAATTCAAACCAAAAGCGGAATCGTTTGCAATTGAAACCTGCAAAACCTTCACATCTATGGTCACCAACTGTGACAAACGTTTATTTTGCCGCGCGATATAATCCCCAACACGAGCCAAGACCGAAGGCGGTGCCGTTACCGTTATCGTTCCTAAACTACGCGATACAGTAAAATTAGAATTTTCAGATTTACCAATAATAGAAGAAATTGTACTTTCAACTTCGTCCCATTCTTTTAAAGTAGATTCCAAATAAACTTGATTTCCGTCATCCGTTTGCACCGAAGATTGATACGATACATCGGTCCCAAGCGCATACAAAGTGAACGTTTTGGTTTCTGTTTCATAAAATACAATAGCAGTCTTGTCATAATACCAAAGCAAATCTAAATCCGTAGCCACTTGGGATAACAAACCAGATAACTTTCCAGTATATGCAACATTCATTGTCCTTTTCAATTTATCAGATGCGATTTGACTATCGATTTTCACAGGGATACGCGTAATAGAATTTATATTATTGGCTAAAACTTGCAATGTTACAGGCTCGTTTAACAAAATCGTAATTCCAGCATCAGTCTCATATTGCTTTGGCAAATTATTCTTGTGTTCAACCAACGTTGATTTACCACCCAACCATACACCCTCAGACATAGAAACAGTATCACCACTCGTTACCTTGGCACGCGGATTTTTTGCCATTTCAAAGGCATCATAAACATTCACAAAATCTTTATCCACAGTTGCAGCCACTTTGGCAGAATTACGATACGCACACCCTGCAACCGTTACAAAAACAAAAAGTGCAACAAAAAATTTAAATGCCTTTATCATTATAAAACTCCTACAATCTTTTTTATATTATTCTTCGGTCGTAGATATCACCAAAACCCGATTTCCCTTATAAAACTTTGCGTACGGCACCGGAATTGCACGTCCAAAATTGCGCACAACCGCAGAAGCAACATCAACAAAACGACCTTTGAAAACGGCACTCGCCTCTATTGGATATTCGCGCGAAGTAGTCCATACCAAATCCCAACCTTCTTTATCACACCACGATTGCAAAACTTCACGCAAAGTTTGCCCGCTTGCAACAACCCAAGAACGAACCTGATCTTGCAAAGCCACCGATGGTTCCGCATCCGCCGACAAATCAACCGCAATTTCCGTATCCCCAGATACAATTAAAGTGTCCTGCATCGGATCGACAACACTAACCACGCCATTATTGTTTACAGTTATAACGCCACCCCCAGTGACAACGTCACCATTTACGGTTGTTTCAACTAAACCATTACGCGCCAAATACGCATCATAACCATCAGCATAACGAACACACTTTTTGCGCCCACTGCGTGATACAGCCAAAACATTTCCACCATCATCTTCTAAAACTTCACGTTGCAAAAGCGGCATTTCCGCACCACTTACACACTCACTATCAAACCCAGTTGGAATTGGTGTTCCATGCAACATATTTGCACCCCCAGACCACCCAGAGCCATCACGTGCACCAAGATTAAAATTATTTTCCACAACCAAATCAGAACCAATTTTCGACACAATCTTTATATTATCTGATTGGGATTTTTTAGAACAAACCCCAGTATCACAAGAAACCGTAACATCTGCCTCGGACCCAATCGGCCAAGCCGGCGCAACGGAAACCTGTTGATATTCGTATTCTTGTTGATTGTATGGTTCTTGATAACCCTGGACATAATAACCGTCATTTGATTGCGAACTTTCGTCATCGCGTTCTTCTGTATAAAACACTTCCGAAGTCACAACCTGTTCCGGCGCACCCGCCGCAAAGCAATACCCCGCAGCAGTTGCAAGCATAGCAGCAATTAAAATCTTGCGAAACATAAAACCTTCCTTTCCTTAAAAATTTCTTTCCTTATATAATGTATTATAACAACTTGACCGAATCTGTGCAAGACCTAAAAACATATTTCAGCAAGGTTTTTAAATTTATTTTATATCAATCCGCGCGAATCGGAAAATTTATGTTATACTTTATTCATATAAACAAAGGGAAAGAAATGAATTTTTTACTAATATCAATATGGTTTACAATTCTAACTGTGATTTGTTTAGTATCAATGTTAACCATCATCATTGTAAATCGTCGCAACTCCACATTACTAAAAGATGTTTCGTACGTACACGACATGATTATCAAGATACAAAACACGCTAAAGAATAAATCTGCAACAAACGCGGTTGCCGAACACGCAGAAGTGATATACCAAGATTTATTACAAAACCTTATCCCGATTTTGGCAACACTGGATATAATGCCACGCAACACATCCGAACACCCGCTATGGCGAACGCTTGGTGGACTGCTGGACGAATACGCCAAGAATCCATTTGTAATGGAAAAATTGCGTCGCGCGATAAAACTTGATACGAATGTAAAACGAAATGTATCAAATTATATGTCTCGTGCTGAAAAGTTACTTGAAAATTTGAATGCCACCGAACCAGATGGAATCTTGGCAACCACGTTTTTAAATGGCTTGCTGGGTCAATCACTAACTTTTTTCACCCAGGCTTATCAATTAGCAACCACGGAAGATGATATTAAATGAGACTACTTTCTCCGGAACTTATTCTTGAAATATCACACCATCGTAATGAACCCAAATGGTTAACAGATTGGCGTTTGTCTGCGTTAGATATATGGCAAAAAATGACCGAGCCTCATTGGGGCGAAATAGATTACAATTCAATAGATTATGACACATTAAATTACTATAACACACCCAAACCAATTAACAACAGTGATTTAAAAAGCACATACACCAAGATGGGATTGCCCGAATCCGAACAAAACGCATTGTTGGGGATGGCGACCGACACTGTCATAGACAGTGAATCTGTTCATACATCATACACAACCGAACTTTCATCACGTGGCATAATTTTCTTGCCATTTTCACGCGCGGTTTTGGAATACCCCGATTTGGTTAGGAAATATCTTGGTACAGTTGTTCCACCATCAGACAATTTTTTTGCAGCATTAAATTCTGCTGTTTTTTCTGATGGAACATTTGTATATATTCCGCCGCATACAGAGTGTCCTATTGACCTAGCAAGCTATTTTCGAATTGAAACCGCAAAAATAGGTCAATTTGAACGAACACTTATTATCGCGGATACTGGTGCGAAATTAAGTTATATGGAAGGTTGCAGCGCTCCCCGTCGCCCCAGTCATCAACTGCATAGTGGCGTAGTAGAAATAATCGTTCATAACGACGCACATGTTAAATACGCGACTGTTCAGAATTGGTACGCAGGTAACGCCCCAAGCAAAGGCGAATATAATAAAACCGGCATATTAAATTTTGTAACCAAACGCGGCAAATGTTACGATAACGCAAGACTCGATTGGACACAATTCGAAGTTGGCTCTGCTATGACATGGAAATATCCATCGACCATTCTGTACGGCGATGGTTCCGCAAGTGATTTTTATTCACTAACCATAACACGCGGGGGACAACAATCAGACACAGGGACCAAGATGTTGCATATTGGCGACAATACGACATCAAATATATTATCATACGGTGTTGCAATGGATTGGTCACGTCAAACATTTCGCAGTCTTGTTTTATTTTCGGGTCACAACGGAAAAAACGTATCAAAGTGCGATACAAGAATTGTCGGCGATGATGCAACAACGAACGCGCTACCAAACATAGTTTATGAAAACAGCGATAATGTCCAAACGCACGAAGCTTCAACCGGTTCAATTGATGCCGCGCAATTAAATTATTTGAACATGGCGGGCATTGATACAGATACCGCAACCGCCTTGATTATTGGTTCTATGGCAACACCGATACTATCAAGATTGCCCATGGAATTTTTGGTTGAATCAAGACAACTTATTCAAATGGTGCTTTCAAATACCAATGGGGGACAAAATGATATTAGAAATAAAAAATCTTAATGTATCTTTTGATGGCAAAACATTATTATCCGACATCAATTTGAATGTGGAAAAAGGTGCCCGGCATCTAATCTGCGGTCATAATGGTTCGGGCAAATCAACATTAGTCGGTGCAATATCTGGGAATCCAACATATAAAATTGATAACGGGCGAATTATTTTTGACGGCAACGACATAACAAACGAAAACGCAACATCTCGTGCATTAGGTGGAATTTTCACAGGCAGTCAAAATGTTCCTGAAATTCCGGGACTTACCATAACCAGTTTTCTTAAACATTCGGCATCTGCGCATCACAATTTTCAGACAGGTCGTGATTTACCAATGGCAGAATTTATCGAACAACTTGAAACCGCGCGCGACATATTAAACATACCGCGCGAATGGTTAAATCGTTCGATAAACGTGGGTTTTTCTGGTGGCGAAAGAAAGCGTATAATGTTACTGCGCCTTATTATGACAAACCCGAAACTTGCGATTTTAGACGAACCTGATTCTGGGGCTGATACAGAAACCCAGACCCAAATAGCAGACGTAATAAAATCTATGCATGACACAACATTTATCTTTATCAGCCATCAACAAAACTTCACCGATTTAATATCACCAACACACACAACCGCTTTATCAAAAGGCAAAGTTGTGATAGAATAATATGTATAAAAAAGGTGTAACCCATGAACGGATTGATTTTATTTGCTGCGTTTATATTTATTCTTTGGCTAGGCAGTTCGATATTTATCCCATTGCTGGTTGCGACATTTTTATGGTATCTGGTCAATGCAACAGCGACATATTACCGCAAACTTTTTCCGACATGCGACAAAGGCAAATGCACAATTTCGAAACGATTATTTAATTTACTATCAACGGTCTTATCAATCGCAACTTTTGTAGGCTTGATATACCTTTTTGCTACACGTGTCCGCCCGATGTTCAGGGAACTTCTTGCCGCGATGCCGGAAATTCAAACAAGTTTAAACAATCTTTGGAATTACCTGTCTGAAACATTGGATATTGACATAACAAGTATCGCGATTCCGAACATAACATCGATTATATCAAGCATCGGTTCATCGGTTGCAAAAATTGCTGCATCAATGGGTATGGTTATTGTTTACATGATATTTATGTTTGTGGAACAGAGCACATTTCACAAAAAATTTGATGAACTTTTTCCGAACAAAAGCCATAGCAAAAAAATACGCTATATCTTGCAAAGTATTGATGAAAACATGAAAAAATACCTGTTTATGAAGACTCTTATTTCTGGGATTACGGGTTTAATATCTTATGCATGGATGTCGATATTGGGACTTGAATTCGCGGGCGTATGGGCTTTTGTGATATTTATCTTAAGTTATATTCCAACAATCGGTGCAATTATTGGATGCGGATTGCCGATACTGTTTGGTGCGATATCGGGTGCAACATTAAACGAATTGATTTTAATTGCCATGGGATTAATCGGATTACAAATTGTATTTGGCAATATTATAGAGCCAAAACTTACCGGCAAGACATTAAATCTTTCGACACTTGCGATTTTAATAAACCTTGTATTCTGGGGCTTGATATGGGGTGTCGCCGGAATGTTTTTCAGTGTTCCGTTACTCGTCGCGGCATTCATCATCACGGCGCAATTTGATTCAACGCGCTGGATTGCGATATTGCTTTCCACCGACGGCAAGATACCTGATAAAAGCGAAGAATAAATTTTTTCATTTAAAAACGGTTGCGATTGCAACCGTTTTTTTATTGAACCGGTAACAGCGTTAATGTCTCATTAACCTTCCACAAATTACCATTTTCATCAGGTACACCGTTTTCATTTACCCGAATTAATTCACTGTTAACCGCATCTATTATCGCGGTATTCAATGTACCTGTTTCAACCAAGGCATTATTAAATTGGGTTTGTGAACCGTATATTGCTTTTTCACTAACCACACCATCCACCCCGGTTCCCAAAACCGCATAACCAGACGTACCACTTAACGTACCCTGCTTTGCATTAATACCAACATTTATTGCACCGCGTGTTGGAACGGTTGTATCACTGGTATTACTGTACAACCCGGTTGTTGGATTTGGTGTTCCCAAAGTTCCCACAATATCACGCGAACCCGGTGTTCCACCCGCCGTCGTTGGATATGTCATTAATTTATTTTCACCAATTCCCGCAAAAGCATTTTGAACCGTATCCAATTTGTTTTCTACATAACTTACCGATGTCGGCGCAAGAGAACTTGCCCCACTGGATTGCCCGCTGTTACTATCCTGCTCCCAAACTGGATAGGAATCAACCCTCGTTACTCTCATCGGCACTAACATACCATCCTGAACAACATAGCCATTTGTGCTGGTAGAAACAATCTCAATCCAGTCTACAAAGGTATAACCATCACGTTGGCATATAACTTCCATATCGTTAGTATCATAGTATGAATTATTCAACACCCTTCCACACACACCGTCTTGTACGTAATAATCATACCCCGAACAAAACACTGAATGTGAAGGAGTATTCCCAACAATAACATCACACCCTTCAGGAACATCACACTCTTCAGGAACATCGCATTCGCCATTTGCAATTGCCTCTTCAACCTTTGCCGCACATTCCTCCTCGTCCTCCTCGCACCTTGCGACCACACCGGCGCATCGCTCATAACGGTCCATCAGCAAATAACATGTCTGATTATCCACCCCCATACATTTATTGGTATTTGATATAACACCGTCCGTATTAGCTACCGAATCCAAAGAAGCCGCGGATGCCGTTTCCCCACAATGAAAATACACATCTTGAACCATAATCTGACTACTACCGCCACCACCACCGCCGCCAACGGTTCCACCAAACGCCACACCGGTTAACATAATTCCAACCAAGGATATAAATACTCGTTTCATATCTTCCCCCTACCTTAGTTAAACATTAATTTCCATGTGGAACATATGTGCCCGATAACTGGTTCACATTCCACAGCAAACATCCACTCGTTGGGTCATTTTGTGTCACATATTCTACACACGATAAATGTGCATTAAACCCATTCTGTATAGTTGTGTTCACATGCCCAACCTCTGCCAATGCATTTGCATTATACGAACCACTGCTTTGATACACCGCCTTGGAACCCGTTACGCCAGCGTTTGCGCCGTATGTTATAACTGTATCCGCCGCGCCTGTTAATTTGCCTTGCTTGTTATTTAACGCGGTATTTATCGCACCCGTTTCCGCCAAACTGGTATCCGAAGTACTGGTTCCCAAATCAATGTTAATTGTTCGTGTTGTCGGCGTGCCACCAAGACTGTTCGGATACGTAACCGCAACACTGTTCCCATTGCCCGCCAATTTACCTTGCTTGGTTGCTATCGCATTATCGACATAATATCGACTTGTTACCGTTTTACGCTTTGTCGCCTCATTCGGTTCTGTCGCGTATGCCGCTGTCCCAGCCACCAATGCCAAAAATACAGAAATTTTTCCTAACCCCATTTTGCTCTCCTTTCTTTTGCATGCAAAAAACCACTGAAAACACTTCATGTGGTTGGAGGTTAGATACAATTTGAGTTGAAATTGTGTGCTTATTTTGATGGGCTCCTAAGCCCCCATTATTCACAACCCTCCAACCAATCCAGGTTGGAGTACTTTTCGCCTCTTTAAAAAGACGCAACCCAAAAGGGTATCTACACCCCGCCAACGGAACCCCCGCCAGCAATTCAAGTATAACCAAAAACATAAAATCCAGTCAAGAGAAAATCTGCCAATTCGCAAACGACGCAACTGCCCAAAGGGTAAAACACCCGATTATCCGCGTTTAATCAGTGCAATCGCGTTTTCCAAAATAACCTTGGCAGCAAAAGAATCAAGGCGCGTTTTGATATCATGTCGCCGTACACGACGACCCAAATAATCCATAGCAATTACTGACGTCAATGCTTCGTCAATAAATGCAATCGGCGTATCAACCAACTTCGACAAATCTTCGGCAAATGCCCGCACAGCAAGTGTAGTATCAGAATCAGTTCCATCCGTTCGCAGTGGCAACCCGATAATAACGCCTGCAAAGCCATCGTCCTTTATCAACTTTTCAACTTTTTTTAATAAGTCCAACCCATCACGTGGCAAAATCGGCGACCGCGGAAACACCAAAGACCACGAAGCATCCGAAACCGCAATACCCGTTCGGCGCGCACCCCAATCGATGCCTAACAACCGACCTTTTTGTTCTAAAGCCTTGAAATCTGATAAAATCATTGTATAATCACCTTTGCACTTTAAATATAGGATGTGAAATGGCATTTAGCAAGCAACAATTACAGAAATTCGCGGATTTGATAAAGATTGACATTTCCGATGAACAACTTGAAAAGATGAACATCGATTCCGTTATTGAATGGATTGATAAATTAAAACAGATTGACACAACCGGCGTTGAACCAATGCTGTCGCCGGCGATGCATGATTTACCACTGCGCGCAGACATTGTCACCGACGGCGGCATTCGCGATGCGGTTATGGCGAACGCACCGGACAAGGCCGGCGTAAGTCGTGGATACTTTGCGGTACCAAAGGTTATGGACGGGGATTAAAATGTCAAGATACAGACATAGAATTATAAACAAAGTTTCCAAACCGATACCGGTACAGTTTGCAATACGTCAATGCTCATGGGACCCTTGTGGTGAAACCGAATGGGTAAAATTTGCCAATGGCACACCCGTGCGTACAAACCATATTATACGAGATTATAGGGCATCTGCGTGTTTGCTTCATCTGCAATTTCAGGTTATGGACTTTGGAAATAATATTCTCATCGCCTGTGACGATATCAAATTCGATTGTATGTCCGAAAAGACGAAAAAACCAACAGAAAATAAAATACAAACATGCCTGAAACGTATGCAGGCGGGCAAGTGTCCATATAAAATTTCCGGGTATTTGTTTACGAATATCACACCCAAAAAGCACAGGTAAAATAAAGGATTAAAAATGGCGGATACAAGTATAAAACTATATGATTTGGATATAACAAGTACACAACGTGAAAGTGGTCGCACAGAATGCCAGGTATTATTTCATGGCCAAATATCAAAACAAAACTTGAAAAATGCCATGAAAGAAATCGAACAACATAAAATAATCCCTGAAACGTCGTGCTTGTATAGTTTAACCGTATCTATCCGTGCGGAACAAGGTATCAAGATGTCACTAAGTGGCACAACCCAAACAAATATCCAAGAAAGCGAAACTAGGTACGCAAACATTGAAATTCAATTTAGAAATTGTCATAAATGCCCGACGACAAATTGTGTTCATAACATAACAAATAATAAATGCCATGATGAATTCGCTATGAATATCATCAAAAATTTTTGCACACAAACGTCGGAAGCACACAAATAAGGAGCAACAAATGGCAAAGCAACGTAAATATCATGACCCGATGAAAACAGTAACCGAACAAATTTCTCATCGATGGGGATACGAAACAATTACACGCAAAGAAAGACGAACCGAACGCATGAATTATTTAGGCGAACAACTTATGCAAATGAATGATACCATGCTCCAGGAGTCAAATGAAAGAACCAATGCCGAGATTGAAAAAATAATGAAAGAATTTGTAAATGCATGCAAACCACTTATCGCAGAATCTAAGGCAGATTTTCTAATTGCAAACAACATCGCACGACGCGGTAAACCATTACATGCCGACGTAGCGCTTAGGAAACTAGCCAAAATGCATGGCAGCATGTGTGCAAAAACCGTAGGATGGGCTATTGAAGAAAGTATATTTCCAGATTTATCTTTATTTGAAACATATGAACCCAATTTGCATTACTTTTTGCAAAAGAAATTTGGTGTTATACTTTTGGATAAAACGGCGTATGGATATTGCCAGGGCATGATAAATATGTACAGTCAACCCGCATTTTATAACAAACGCAAATTGGAACATTGGCAAAATTTTGCTAAAAAATTTCACAAAAACGTTATAGCAAAACAAAAATAGGCGCGAAAATGACAGAAAAAATTTCACAAAAACGTTTAGCACGATTAAAAGAACTTGAACAACAGATAGAAGACCTGGAGCAGGCACGTATAGAACGTGCAGAAAAACGCGAACAAGAATACGAACTTTCAGATGCATACCTTGATGGGGAATTGACAGGATGGACAGAAAACGATTGGAACTGCGCGTGCGATGATGAGCAGGACATGTATCACACTGAACGGCAACAAAAAATTATCCATGCACGATGGGCGGCACTTTTTCTGGTTGCAACACATATTGCGCGCCGCGGGAAAATATTACATGCGGACACAGCCATCAAAAAACTTCAACAATACGGTAATGATGGGGAAAAAATAATTGATATGATCAACACCCCCGTGGTACGGCAAATTGCCAATTCTGAACCGTTCTTGTCACACGCGCTATATAAATACTATGACATTACATTGCTCGATAGCAACCTTTATAACTATCTGGGCAATCTAACAACGACCGCAGATGGTAAAAGATTGCAAAAAAGCTATGCATTGCTAAATAAGTTCCACAAAAAATTTGTTCTACAAATGATGCAACAAAGATATAAAGAAGAAACAAGACCATTTTAACCCGAGGAAACAAAATGATAGATTTAACCATTACCGAAGCGTTAAAGAAATTAAACAGTCGCGAAATATCTGCGACCGAACTTGCGCGGGCGCACTTGGCGCGGATTGAAAAGTATAACCCTGAATTGAACGCGTATATCACCGTCACCGCAGAACGCGCACTGGCGGATGCAGCGGCAGCGGACGAACGGATTAAAAACGGAAACGCACGCACACTTGACGGAATTCCGATTGCGATGAAAGATTTATTCGCAACGCGTGGAATTCGCACGACGGCGGCATCACACATGCTTGAAAACTTTGTTCCGGAATATGAATCTACGGTATCACAAAAATTTATTGATGCCGGAACGGTGCTACTCGGGAAATCCAATTTGGACGAATTCGCAATGGGAACATTTTCGAAAACATCGTACTTTGGCGCGCCGGTAAATCCATGGCAAAGGGAAAAACATTTAACCGCCGGCGGTTCATCAGGCGGTTCTACATCCGCGGTCGCGTCGGGTATGGCAATGGGCGCAACCGGAACGGATACGGGTGGGTCAATACGTTTCCCCTGCTCTATCACCGGCCTTGTGGGTATGAAACCGACATATGGTCTGTCGTCCCGTTGGGGTTGCGTTGCATTTGCATCATCTCTCGATACACCTGGTCCAATCGCAAGAACGGTTGATGACGCGGCACTGTTATTGTCGGCGATGGCGGGACACGACCCGAAAGATTCCACAAGTGCGGATTTCAAATTAAATATGCAAACGCCGCTACAACCAATTTTGGGTGACGGGAAAAAATTACATGTCGGTGTTATCAAAGAGTTTAACGATGTCAAAATTTCCGATGATATGAAATCGCTGTTTGAAAAACGCGTGGCTGATTTGAAATCAATCGGTGCAGAAATTATTGAGGTTTCGATTCCAAATATTTTGGATGCACTCGCCGCATATTACATAATCGCCCCGGCAGAGGCATCATCGAACCTTGCGCGATATGACGGTGTGCGATACGGCCTGCGTGTCGAAGGTTCCGACATTTACGACACATATAAAAAGACACGCGCCGCCGGATTTGGAGACGAAGTCAAACGCCGTATGATTATCGGCACCGCGGTCCTTTCGTCTGAATCATACGAGGTTTATTTTATGCAGGCCGCACGCGTTCGCCGTATGATTGCCGACGCATTTAACCGCGCGTTTGAAAGTTGCGATTTAATCGTCTGTCCGTCGGGCGCGGGAACCGCAAAACCATTGGATTCGGACATGACACCGCTTGAATATTATGCACTTGATTTATTTACGGTGGCGATGAATTTGGCGGGCGTGCCGGCGGTATCTGTGCCGGCGGGATTGGCGTCGGACGGGTTGCCATTGGGCGTGCAGGTTGTTGGGAAAATGTTTGATGATGTTCACGTACTGCAATTGGCCAAACATATCGAACAGTTTGCGAACGTAGATAACAGACCGACAAAGATAATGGGGGAATAAAAAATGGTGGCCAGAAGTGGAATCGAACCACTGACACAGGGATTTTCAGTCCCTTGCTCTACCAACTGAGCTATCTGGCCATCGGCAGGGGTTATAATAAAATACAAAAAACAAAAAAGCAAGGAAAAAGAAAATGTTTACGATAAAATGCAAAACAGGCGATTGGGAAGTGGTTGTTGGATTGGAAACCCATATAGAGGTTCTGTCCAAAAGCAAGATTTTTAGTGGCGCATCGGCGGACTATAACCCGACCGTCGCCCCGAATACTCAGGTTTCCATGGTCGATGCCGCAATGCCCGGAATGTTGCCGGTTTTGAACGAATATTGCGTTGAACAGGCCATCAAATTTGGCCTTGGGATAAACGCAGAAATCGCCAAGAAAAGCCGTTTTGCCCGCAAACAGTATTTCTATCCCGACCTGCCACAAGGTTATCAAATCACCCAGGCAACCAGTGAACCCGCAGTGGTCAATCATGGTTGGATTGAAATTATTGGCGATGATGGCAACCCGAAAAAAATTCTTATTGAACGCGCCCATTTGGAACAAGATGCGGCAAAGAATAAACACGATATGCACCCATCGAAATCTTTTGTTGACCTTAACCGGTCGGGTGTCATGCTGTTGGAAATTGTGACGGCACTGGACGTGAAAAACCCAGAAAATAATTCCTTTATTACATCACCGGACGAGGCGGAAAAATACCTGCGACAAATTCGTGAAATTGCCCGCGCACTTGGTGTATCCAAGGCAAATATGGAAGAAGGTTCCATGCGTGCAGACGTCAATGTTTCTGTGCGACCCGTTGGTGCAAAATATTTTAATGAACGTTGCGAAATTAAAAACATGGTTTCATTCAAATTCATAAAAACAGCCATTGAATACGAGGCCAAACGTCAAATTGAAATTCTTGAAAACGGCGGAACAATTGACCGTTGTACCATGCGTTTTAACCAAGGCGACGGAACAACAACTGTGGAACGCAGCAAAGAAGATGCACTGGACTACCGCTATTTCCCGGACCCGGATTTATTGCCGTTGGTTATCGATCCCGAACGTATCGAACGCATACGGCGCACCATGCCGGAATTGCCGGCGGCGACACGCGCGCGCTATATCGAAAAATTGGGGCTTGCGGAATACGATGCGGCGCGCCTTACGGAAACGGTTGATATTTCGCACTGGTTCGATGCGGCGGTGGCGGACAAAACCGAACGCGCCAAAGGCGTTGCAAATTGGATGATTTCTGAACTGTTCGCGCACCCGGAAAACTATGACATTACAAATAAAAAATCCGGCATTGTTGACGGCATGCGCATTATCACACCAACTGATTTAGCGGAATTGGTCGATATGGTCGCGGCAAACGAAATCAACGGCAAACAGGCCAAAGATATATTTATCAAAATGCTGGACGGGGCGGACGGCACGCCGCACGCGATTGCTGACAAATTCGGTATGAAGCAAATCACCGACACAAGCGCAATTGAAAAAATCGTTGACGAAGTCATCGCCGCAAACGCGCCCCAGGTTGAACAATATAAATCCGGCAAAACGGGATTGCTTGGGTTCTTTGTCGGCAATGTTATGAAGGCATCCGCCGGCAAAGCGAACCCTGGGGTCGTAAATGAAATTCTTAAAAAGAAACTGGGGTAAAATATGAGTAATGTTGTCGTATTTATTGCACCAACAGTTGATGCCACCACACGTCAAAAATTGGCGGGATCATTCCGTATACGGGGATTTGACACAACAGATAACATAAAAAAAGCGACACTGATTATTACTGATGTCGGGCAACCAGTGAAACGGATGGATATCGCAGATTTTGCAGAAAAACTTGTTAGTGAATATGCACAAAAAATTGTAGAGACAAACAAAATTTTGTTACTTAATCAAAAACCTAAAAAAACAAAATCAGAATTAAATATGCGACATCCATTAAAACAATTTAACCAAACAAAACAAACATACAAACAAAGAATTTTTAATCGAACAAATCATAAATAAAAAGGAAATGAAAATGACAAGTACACTTATCGTGAACCAAAACTCAATTACAGGTCCACTCGACATCGTATGTAGTGGCCATATCTCAAAACAGATACCACAAAATGCCAAAATACCAACGTCGCCATATACAACAGTTCGTATTACAACAAACCGTTTACACCGTCCAAATAAAAAAACAACCACAATAGACAAACCAAGTGCAGAAGAAGAAACGCATAACACAATTATCATTAGCACCGAAACGAAACCGCAAATAAAAACAAATAAAAGAAAACCGAAACATACTCGTATGCAACCGATGACAGGCGGTCAAAGACACGGTGACAAACAAACGTTGGCACAAATGCGCAATTCGATTCATACATGCGGCATAATCCATACCCCTGGCATAGACCTTTCCAAATGCTATAACTTGGCAAGTTACATTCAGTACATTGGCAAATACTTTATTGATGTCTCTGATTTACCGTTATCAGATACACAAGAAAGGTCTGTCCCATCTTGGCAAAAAGAAATACAAAAGGCGGCAAAAAAATTAAAATCAGCCGAGGAAGAATTAAAATCCGCCAAGCATTCTTCGTTGTGTCAAGAGCATATCGATAGGCTTCAAGAAAATTTTGATATATCACAGAAAAATCTTTATCAATTGATTGCACGTCATCAGCAATCATTTAATAACCCGAAAGATTATACAAACCAAATCCGGGCTGATCATAGATATGCGAAACAATTAATGCCAGAAAAGCTGAACGAATCATTGTCACTGATGGATCTTTGTGAACCCGAGGACGCCAATATTGCAGAGGATACAGATACACCTATTGTAGAAGATACGGATACATCTCATGTTTCTCCAAAAGATTTACAACTGGCATGGACGCAATTTCAAGACAAGGCACGAATGCGACGCTTTAAAGAATGTGTCTATGCTCTTTATGGTCTACAAAAACGTAAATAAAAAACAAAAATGAAAAAATACTTTATTAAAACTTTTGGTTGTCAGATGAACGTGTACGATAGTTGGCGAATTGCCGCCATGTTGGATGCGCGCGGAATGACGGCAACCAAAAGTGTCGCCGACGCGGACATAATTATACTGAACACCTGTTCCGTCCGCGAAAAGGCGACGAATAAAGTATTTTCCGAACTGGGGCGCGTACGCGACGCGAAAAAACCGGACGCAATTTTCGGCATTGTTGGCTGTGTCGCGCGTGAGGTTGGCGCAAACGCATTTCATCGCATTCCAGAATTAAACTTTGTTTTAGGTCCACAAAGTTATCACCGGTTGCCAGAGATTTTGTCCGACCCCGATACAAAACTTTTGAACATCGATTTAACCGGTCTTGAAAAATTTGATGAATTACCCCCGATGACAACCGCACCAACCGTATCGTATATTCCGATTCAGGAAGGTTGCAATCATTGCTGTACCTATTGCATTGTGCCATACACGCGTGGCCCAGAAATTTCGCGTTCATTCAACGATGTTATGCGCGATACATTGCATGCGGCAAAAACCGGCGCAGTAGAGATTTGTTTTCTTGGGCAAAATGTGAACGGATATAAATACACAGATGAAACCGGGAAAACTTTTCGGCTCTCTGATTTAATCCGCGAGACCGCAAAAATCCCAGGAATTCAACGTATACGCTTTACATCCAGTTATCCAACAGAAATGACGGATGATTTAATTCAAATGTTTGCGGTCGAAAAGAAACTATTGCCGTTTTTGAATATGCCAATTCAAAGTGGTTCGCCAAATGTCTTGCGCCGCATGAATCGGCCATATAGTTTGGACGCGTACATGGACATCATAAACAAACTTCGCACTGCACGTGCGGACATTCAAATTTCATCGGACTTTATCGTTGGTTTCCCCAGCGAAACAGATGACGATTTTAATCAAACATTGGAAATCGCACGCCGCGTTCGTTATATAAATTCATATTCGTTCAAGTACTCACCCCGCCCGCATACGGCTGCGGCATTGATGCCGGATCAGATTCCTGAAAAGTTGAAACGCGAACGGCTTGCTATACTTGATAATACGCTAAATGAAATTCAACGCGAATTTAATGAAACATGTGTTGGTAAAAAACTGACCTGCCTTTACGAGGGTGCTGACAAAACCGGTCACTACCTACTCTATCGCACACCATACATGCAACAGTGTATTGTTGCACATGCGAACAATCCGCAACAAATGACGACAATCGAAATCACAGCGGCGAATCGCGCATCACTACGTGGAAAAATTATTGATTAAAACACAAACTTTGCATCGAACGAAATTCGATAAGACATACCACAATCGTCATGTAAAAAACCAAACTGTAAGCGCCCACCAACACCGTCAATAACTGACATTATATCGGTATAAATTGCACCATAAATATCACCATTTGTTTGACCGATGATTTGTGCACCAAACGCATAGCGATTACCATCCACAACCGTTTCTTTATCAATATTCAAACCGAATCTTAAATTAGTATCAGTATCCGTAAAATGTGAAACATGCGCATAATCAAATCGCATACCGACAAATGGAGTAATATCTAATTCATCAAATACCCGAAACACCATACCGCCATCAAACAAAGTGGCCCCAGAAATTCCATTTGGATTTGACCGCATATTTTCATCATCAAAGATTTCTATATTTTTGAATTGTACAACCGATAATGTTCCAACGGCCTTGAAATACAAATCAGAATCTTTATACATTACGCCTAAATTCGTACCATATATCACACCATTAAAATCGTCCAAATCACTTGAATAATTCATTTTTCCAAAATGCGCACCAACCTTGGCAACAAGATTTTTAGCGACAGTCCCAGAAACACCAATTCCACCACCCAAAACCGAAAAGTCACCAGAATACATATAAAAAGGTTCCGCAACAATACCGAATGATAAATCATGTAAATATTCACCAAGTACAAATGTATTAAATGATTGCAATGGTGACATAATGTTTATCGGATTGGTTCGTACAGATTGCGACAACAAATGATTCAATTCGTCCATGGTTGTTGCATTATCCAACGCTTCAAGCAATTTATCGTCCGGATTTTCATTTTGCAAAATATCCAAAACATTACCGACTTCACCTTCAAACACAGATGAATAATCTGTCTGACGTTCAAGTTCAACATACAAACCACCACCACTTATATAACCATTTGCGACATACATCGGATTAGTACCAGTAACCTGAACATCATGCACCCCAGTTCCATAGTGAATTCCCGTCAACAATGGCACAGTTGAATCCCAATCATCTGGCAAACCTTCAACAATAAAATTCAAAGCATTTGTTGAATCAATAACTATCACCGGATGCAGATTTGAAATACCAGGACTTACAATAACACCAGAATTTTCTAATTTTATTTCATCGGCATTTGATGAAATAGCAATAACATCCGCCAAATGAATATCTGTTGCGCCATTGCGCACAATCACAGTATGTCCAGTCAAACCAGGAATAGGATTTATTGCGCTGTTATCGGTGATAATTTGTTGCACCGCAATACAAGAACCATAAACATCACTATTTATCACACCATAATTTGTTATTGTTGCCGCAACCCCGTCTTGAATATCTATGGTCCCAATCATTACGCCATAATTTATAATGTCAGTATCTGCACTCAACTCATTTATATTTATCGATTCTGCGTATGGATTATTTTCGGTATAGTTATCGGATACAACAAGCGCATACGCATCAAT
Source organism: Alphaproteobacteria bacterium (assembly GCA_017962125.1). Lineage (GTDB taxonomy): Bacteria > Pseudomonadota > Alphaproteobacteria > Rs-D84 > Rs-D84 > Enterousia. The sequence continues at coordinate 6,073 of JAGCVZ010000010.1, read as the reverse complement.
AACCATCAAACAACACACAAAGACTTCATAAAAATACGTTATAAACCTTTTCATGTCGGGAATCATAACACACAGGAAAAGTTTCTTAAAGAAAAAAATTAAGAACTTTCAAATAACCTTTAAACGATTTTTTGAATTTATTTTTTAACTATTTATGGTATAATCAATTGCCCGAAACAGAAGGACAAATCAATGGCGATTCAAAGACCGGACCTAGAAACAGCTAAGCAAATCCTAATCAATGCTTATAAATTAGATAAAATTCCTTTTAAGCCAGAAAGTGTTGAACCGTATTGCCAAGGTGGCAGTGCATTAGTATTAAAATGTACAGATATTGACGGAATAGAATATGCGGTACGATTTCCAAACACAGAATACAAATTAAACAATATATTATCAGAAATCAAAATATTAAATTTTTTACAATCCGAAGAATTATCCAAAAAATCTGGACTCGACATTCCTGAACCACATTATGTACCAGATGACACTTTTCCCTTTTTCTGGCACAAAGCAATAGTTGGCGAGACTTTATTACCCAATAAATACAATATACTCAATGAAAAACAAAAAAATAACCTAGCAAGAAAAATCGCTAAATTTTTATTGTCAATACACTCATGCGCAAAAAAGCCACAAATTCCGAATTATACAGAATATGATAAATTTCTCCTAGGACAAATACGATTAAACAGTTTTGAAGAACTAAAACGTAATATACCTCAAAATATATTCAATAAATACAATAAGATGAAAATAAATATCGATTACCCTGATACCGTATGTCACTTTGATATGCATGGACGTAACATGGCTATTAATCCACAAACCAAAGAACTGGTCGGGATATTTGATTTTGGGGATACGCGTATTCAAAAATGTTTCATGGATTTTTATAAATTGTCTTTTGTATCACGAAATTTAACACGTCGTGTTATTAATGAATACAATAAGATATCCAACATTAAAATAAACCTAGATGATGTAGATATCGCATACTTGTGCGATATAGCAAACAAACTAAAAAAATATCCTGACGACGGAATATGTAATACGTCTTTGAAAAATTTTTCTACGGACGTAATCGATCAACAACTAAAAAATCAACACTCTGTCCCAAACAGATATCTATAATACATTTGCATCAAACCACACTTCATTTTATCGCCACCATAGTTATCAATTTTTTTACCAACACCAAAACTAAAACCGACCTATGGCCGGTTTAAATTTATGGTGGGCGCATGGGGACTCGAACCCCAGACCCACTGATTAAGAGTCAGTTGCTCTACCAACTGAGCTATGCACCCATGGGTCAGAAACCTCTTATGACCCGCCAATTATATATCTTTTTTACGAAAATGCAAGTTTTTATAACATATATCTTAAAACGGCAAAAGGCATCCATACCTATGTAAAGCATCAAAAACACATGTTATCATTAAAAATGTCAACGGGTGCGGAATACACCCAGAAAAAACAAAAAGGAGAAAAAATGAAAAAAATCGCAATCCCCGTATTAGCTGCAATTGTCGCCTGCCCTGCGATGGCGGGTCAATATCACAATGAATCGTTTTGGGATTCTATCGACCCATATATTGCATTGCGCGTCGGCGCGGGTTATTCAAACCTAAACTATCGTTTTGATGGTTATAAAGAATCACTTAGCGACCAAGAAATGCATGCACGAGCCGCACTCGGTTTGACTATGTGGTGCCACAAAGCAAGAACCGAAATTGAATGGTCAATGCTGACAAAACTAAAAGACAACAATTCTTTCGGACCGAATCAATTAAATGTTGATACAAAATTGAATACATTGTTAATGAACGCATACATGGATTTTGGCGATTATGAAATAATTCGTCCATTCATCGGTATGGGTGCCGGTGTCGCGTTCGTTGACCAAACGCGTGAAGTTGCAGGCATTGGCAGCAATACCAACAAACCAACAAAATTTTCCGCAATGGGTACACTCGGCGTAACATTTGATTGGCGCATATTTGCGGTTGACCTTGCTTTCCGCTATACATACGCAGATGTCAATTCAGGCCTTCATAATTTCGCTGGAGACATCGGCATGCGCTATATGTTCTAATGCTTTGTTCATAATAATATCTTTGTTTCCCCCATCATGGGGGATTTTTATACTAGGTAATCATACCTGACGAAAAAACAAACAAAATAAAATATAATTCATCACGTAACAACCAAAGGGAGAAACCAAAATGACAAATATATTTAAAAAAGTATCAACTGTCACAATGGCGATTGCATCAGCAACACTGTTGTCTGCATGTTCAACCACATGTGGGACACACCAACATATGAAGAAAAGTCATCACAAACAACATGGCACACCACAACCAATAATGGTTTACGAAGCAGAAGCAGTTGAAGTCGTAGAAATGCAACCTATCACAAAGCCGATGGGGATGAAAGCACAAATGCACACACGAAACGGTCGCGGAACAACATCACCGATGGGATATATAAAATTCAGACAAGATGACGACTGTGTCAAAATGACAGTAGACGTAACCGACCTGCGTCCTGGTAAAGATTACACAATGAAAATCTATCCATGTGGTGATTGTGGAGATTACAGTTGCTGTGCATCAAAATGCATGAATTTGAACTTGCCGACATTGTCTGTTGATGAACCAGGACGTTTAACCAAAACATACAAAATCCAAGGAATTGATTGTCCAGAACTCAAGAACGCGAAAATCGTCTTGACGCGTGATGGCGGATACAAAGCGTCTTGGGGACGTATCGAACCGAACAAATAACAATAAATAACCAGACTTAAAACATAAACCGCCTGTGCAGGCGGTTTATATCTTTAACGTTCTATACCTTTGAAAATTTGTCCAAGCCTTTTTCTTTCTTCATCCGGCAACTTTTTGGCCACATCTTGCACATGATATTCAACAATTTGTTCTATTTCTTGCTCTGATTCAGGGGTAACTTCTTTTTCAACCTCATTAACAGCTTCTTGCAATTTAATCACCGCCACTTTCAACGCCTCTTCATCATTAGACTTTGCAATCACATTATCTATGTTCCGAATAATAATCCGTGCGCGAGAAAGCATATTCATCCTTTCGACCTTATGCTTTTCATAAAGGCTAGCACGCTTCATTTTACGCGAAATTGCACCATTTATAATTGCGCGAGTCCCAGCACGCACACAACGAATTCCTATAGCGGGTGCAAGCACCATAGCAATACTCGGTAAAACTTCATATAAATTAGTCAAAGCCACCGCTGAATTACCAGCTGTTCCATAAATCGACACCCCAATATAAAATAACGCAATCATTCCACCAACAATCCAGGCAGGCATTTCTATAACCGTCCCCAGGTCTTTTAATTTCCCATTTAACAATTTCGATAATTTGTTTGCACTATCATATGCTTTTTTAGAGTTTTGTAACTCCATTTCGGTGTACGACATAATTTTTCTCCTTTACTTTTTTAAATAGTTGATTGGATTATACGCCTTGGTTCCCTTACGTATTTCAAAGTGTAACTGCGGCGATGTCACTTTTCCAGTCTGACCCACCGTGCCAATTTTGTTGCCGACACTAACGCGCGCACCGCGACGCACAGACATAGAATTCAAATGTGCATATACCGTCATCCACCCATCACTATGCTGAATGATAACAAGGTTGCCCATACCGCGCACTTCATTACCCGCATACGCAACGACACCATTTTCCGCTGCGACAACCATAGAATCAAACGCCGCCGATATATTAATTCCATCATTATATAACCCACCAGTTTTTGCACCAAACGCCGACAAAATTTTTCCACGCACCGGCCAAGAAAACTTACTTGATGAACGCGCCACAATTTTCGGTGTTTCTGTTTTTACAGGCGCAATTTTTTTAGTTTCCGTTTTTCTCATCTCAACTTTTTTCTCTGGCACTTTTTTATCAACAGTCTTTTTCGTTTCCGTTACCTTTTTCTGATTCGTTTTTTTTGCCGATTTTTGTGTGGACTTCTCCCCAGTTTTCGATTCGGTTTTTACTTGTGGCTTTTGTTGCGACTTAGTTTCGGTTTTCGCCTTTGGCTTCGCCTGCTGTTCGGGTTTTGCTTCTATTTTTGATTGCGCCTTTACTGGTTCTGCTTTCTGCGTAATGTCTTTCTTTGCCGACACGCGTTCCACTAAATCTGGAACTTTCAAACTGTCGCCAACACGCAACGCAAACGGTGCAGAAAGGTTATTCATCACTGCCAAATCATTGACCGGAACTGCGTACGCGCGCGAAATAGAATACAAAGTATCGCCCTTTTCTATTTTTATAGTTTTCACCGGCACGCGCACCTCAGGCTTTTCTTTCGGCGCTTCTTTTACTGTTTCCTTTGGTGTTTCTTTCGTTTTTTCTTTCACAACAGGTTCGGGTTTAGTTTCAATGTTTGGTTCGATTTTCTGTTCTGCAACAAGTTTTGGCTTTTCAATTTTCAGAACTTGACCAACACGAATTGTATACGGCGCAGAAAGTTTATTTATCTTTGCAATTTCATCAACCGTCATATTGTGTTCACGCGCAATCGCATACAGCGTATCGCCGTGCCGCACCACAACTGTACCCGCCGCCGCACGTGCGGGAACGCTAAGCGTGTCCGGTTCGTAATCTGGAATCTCCAAGACATCCGATTCGGTTTCAACCGGCGCAACCTCTTCAGTTTCAACCTTAACTTTTTCGACCGACGCAGACGTTTCCGGTTCGGCGATTGATTCCGGCTCTTGCGGTGCATTTTCTGTTTCTTCAACTTGTTCCGGCAAGACATAATCATCAACCGCGGAATAGTTTATATATTCATCAACCGCCCCCGTTCCATACAAATCGGGCGACGCATACACGCCATAATCCGAAACCGCAGAGTTATAAATTTCCGGCTCGGTCTTTGGGTCGGCAAGTAATGTCGGATATCGCGATGAAATAAATTCCCCAACCGTATCAGGCAATGCAACAATTTTAGGTTGCAAATCACACGACGCAACCAACGCGCCAAAAGCACAGACCACAAAAGCCCGAATAAAATTCCACATACCCGAATTATATCACAAAAAACAATATTCCCAAACTAAAATCCCCACCCGATTGGGTGGGGGGGAAAACAAATGCACATTAAATTATTTTTTTATACAATCATCATATGAATAACATGCTTGCTCTGATTTGAAAGAAATCGTAATACTGTTATTCTCATAATTTATATCAAAATCAAACATAAAATCAGTAGTATCTTTGAGCAATTTATAAACCCCTTGGCAATCCGATGAACAAGTAATTGATGCAAACCCATCTTTGTTATAATATGTCGTTCCCCATGTGCCACCTGCGCCACCTGCGCCACTAATTCCATTACAAATTGCGTTCAAAAATTCAAACGCAGACGATCTATCAAGCCATGCATCTGCAAACTTATATACTTTATAAGTACCTTCTGCAACATCTTGTTTTGCCAAGTAATTAGGTTTTGAAGCCCAAGGATATTTTACATTTATAGTTGCGCTACCGCCGCTATAAGTTCCTAAACACATCTCATAAAGAGTCGGAATTTCTAGGACCTGAATAGCCGAACCATAACTAAGACTGGTATCTGCAAATGTGATATCATCACAATATACACGCTTTATTTCAACATCATCCGATTCGCACGGATTTATCGGAATACACCGTTGCGTTTTTTCAACCCATACCAATTTATCAGGGTGTTCCAAACACGTTTCTTTTATTCCCGCATTCGCGGCACCAATTACCGCCAACGCAGCGGTCATAGACAACAAAGTTTTTTTCATTTTTTGCTCCTTTTGTTTGTTGTTTATTTTTTGCATTCTTCTGGCAACTCGATTCCAAGTTTTTCAAACTCTCTACACGACGATTCGTCGCGCTGTTCTTGGGTTTGTGTATCAACATTTACGGTGCCACGCCCACCGCCGCTATACCCACCACCATTTTTGGATTGTTCGATTTTTTTAATTTCGTTATGCAATGCGATGTTTCCAACCACACCAACACCCGTCGCCCCAAGTGTTGCAACACCGGCGATT
>JAGCVZ010000009.1 GCA_017962125.1 Alphaproteobacteria bacterium | reverse complement strand
TTATTTGAACCACTTTTTGTAATAACAATACAGACAAATCTCTTTGTTCCGCTTCTATTATTTTTTTATTAGTGTCTGCCATTGGTCAACCTTTTATTTTATGCAAAAAATATCATAAAATTCGATAATGTCAAATTTAATCCACCTATCCATATTTATTGAAAAATACCTTTGCTTCTTTACCAAACTGCAACAAATCGAGTATATCATCAGCTCGTGAATTGCACAGTATGTCCTGCCAAATGTTTCAAATCGCCCATTTGAACGATTTTTTGTTAGAATTCCAATACCTATGCGAGTTCGAAAATATCATGTTAAAAATCATACCCATTTTGCAAATTCTCGAACTTTTTCGCAAAAAATGTTAGACACCGTATTTTTTGTGCTGGTGATAAACAATGGCGTTTATAAGGGGCTCAGGATCATAGTAATGAACATTTGGTACGTACACTCTTCCTCTATATTGACCCCAGCAAAAAACTATTCCTTCTGGGTTCGTTTTTATTCCATCAATGTTAGTTAAATCTGCATCACTTAAATCAACGTAACCCACTTGGCTAAAATCAAGGTTACCACGCAGGCCGACAGAGCCGGCTAAATCGATCCTTTTAGCCTTAGGATTCCATTGTATATCTGCATCATAAAAATCTGGATTATCATAAAAAAAGCGGGCATCCGTAAACCATACTTTTTCCACAGTCTGTATATTCCATTTTCCTTGGATACTAGTTGATGCGATAAGTTGTTTTACATTTACAAAACTCATTGTTCTAAATTTTGTTCTGCCCATACAACTGTCGATATCTACTGAATTAAGATTTTCAAATTTTAAATCAAAACCGTCTTTTGCATCTAAATTTCCACCCCTGATAAGACCTTCTAAATATGTCATACGAAAATCTCCGTTATCAAAACGGGAGCGCCGGTATTCGTCTTGAATATCCTTTGGTGTAATAATTCGCGGGCTAGATTCTTTACCAACAATAGTTAAAGTCACGGTTGGAATCAAACTATCTTTTTTCATTTTGACCTCATTATCAAGCCCATACTACAACACAATTTTATTTTGTCAAGCTTGCTAATTATAAAAACGTTTTAACTTCTTTCCCAAATTGCAACAATTCTGTGATTTCATCGGTTCGTGAATCGCACAGTATGTCCTGCCAAAATAGATAAAACCGCATTTTTGCGGTTTTTTTATTAGTTTTGCAACACTTTCACGAGTTCGTAAGTCGGCAGTTAAAAACATACACCGTTTTACATGTTTACGAACTTTTTTATTTATTTTTCATACAGAAACTCTCCGATTTTTTCATGGACACGTTCCGCCTCTGTGCGTTTTCCTGAAGATTCTTTGCCTGGTAACCCACCAATCTTTTCATAGATACGACCAACCGGAATATCTGCATCTTCATATTCGCCTAACTCATCATCATATAGATAACCACCTATTGCTGCATGATCATGGTCGCTAATGACAGAAGTGACACGCGTAAGTATACTAACTAATGTGTCTGAATTATTATCAATCATAGGCCCACCTGAATTTCCGTTCCATCCTTGACACAAATTATTAGTATTACGAAAAAAACATTTTACAACTTTCAATTTTTTATCATGAAATAAATCATTTATATAAAAAGAACTAAAAAATCCACCCGATAACTCTAGGCGGAAAAGACGTGCCTGTTGTTTAGTGAGATCTACTCCACCATACTCGTCAAGACCAGTATTTTCATATGACATATCAGTTACGCCTTTTTCTTTCAAATAATCTGCATATTTTTGTTTAAATTCTTCTATTTCTTTGTCACTCATTATTTTTAAAGTGCCGTACCCTATTAACTTAATGGTTCTGCCATCTCGGTGACCATCGGAATCTGCGTATATCCATGATATTTGTTTGTTCGCAGTAGCTGGCAAACTATATACAGCCCAATCACTGTAAAAGTTAGTATCTTCATTTATATTATAATCCCCAGTTTCGACCAACGTCACTTTTAATTTATCACCATTTTGCAATTTAATGTGCAAAACTTTATCCGAAATACCGTCACCATCTTGGTCTGTACAATGCTTAGCAGTAAATAAATATAGATTCGAATCTGATGAATCCTTATGTGTTAGCCCATGGTCCCATTTTGCTATAGTTCCAGTACACTTAACGCCATTTTTACCCAATATTCCAACCACCGCACTGTAAGGTTTTTGTTTTTTTTGTTCATCTGTTACATAACAACGTCTATCAATTGTGTATTCAGCTTGATTTGTACAATGATCCGCCGCCATGGACATAAACGGAATAAATAATAACAAAGATGTTATTATATACTTTTTCATTCAAAAACCTCTTCACATGTTTCGGCTTGCTTTATCAATTTTTTGGTTAATGTAATCAGTGAAATGTTTAATCCTGTTTCTACCAACCCAGTTGCAACATTCGCACCAGCCATCACATTAGAGGCCGTATTCAAATTATCTTTTTTATTCTTTTCTTGCTCAGTTAAATTCATACGGTTTTGTTCATCCATATATTTATCCGAGTTGGCGGCGGCACTGGTCGCCGTTCCGGCGACACCAATTACCGCGCCAGCGATGGAAGTTCCCATAACACCAGTCATACGTTTTTCGATTTTTTCAACATCCTTGGCATCTATATTGCTGCACCATGTATTTACATTGCTCAATTTTTTTACAATCGGATTTTCCATTGGGTTTATACTTTCCGCTTTTAATTGCCTGGACATATCATTAGCAGATTGAATAGCCGTATTACAGGCCTGGATATGTTGTATCAATTCAGATTGGTCTCTATTTACCCCAGATATAATTGCCGATGCAACATTTGTTCCGATTGTGCCGGCCATTAACCCCGTGCGCCAATTACCTAATTTTTTTGATTTCTCAAGTCGTTCTTGTAATTCCGCAATTTCTGCCATTGGTTGTATAACATTATTAAAAAAGTCTTCATTAGACATATTTTCTACACCTTCGGCAGTGCATCCACCAGCCTCGCATATTTCAGCAACCAATTTATCAATTTCTTCTTCCTCTTGCGATTTTTTTATACCCGCCACCAATGCACCACCCGCCGCGACCGTTCCCGCACCGGTGACAGCAGTATTTATTTTTGATACATTGGATACTTTTGATATTTCATCTGATATTCCAGAACATACTATCCGTGCAGCATCAAATACTTGTTCCGCCCTGGCGGTCAAATCATCACCATAAGAAATGGATGGAATAAAACAACATAAAAAGCAAATAAACCTTCTATACATTTTGTGCCTTTAGAATTCACAGACATTATAGCACAAATTTTGTAGAAATGTGTTTTTTTAATTCAACAACTCACGCGCCTGGTGCAATAAATCAACCGCAACATCTAACTTTGTTAAATCAATTGATGCGGGACCAGTGGGGCGTTCATTCATAAAGTCATCATATACACTTTGCAACCGGGGCGATTGGTCAAAACTTTGCAAGCGCGGTTCAAGGCGCGGCTCTGGACGTGGGCGTGGCGCCGGTGTCCAAGATTCATGCGTATCAAGCGCAGAAAATTCGCCACTGCGTATCATTTTCTTGACACCAGCGATAGTAAGACCACGATTATACAACAAATCCTTTATCGTGCGCAGGCGCGCAACCATTTCGGGTCGATAATAACGCCGACCACCCGCACCCGCCACCGGGCGCACGACGGTTGGAAATTGCTTTTCCCAATAGCGCAGCGTGTATGCCGGTATCCCAAGGTCTTGGGATACAGAATTTATCGATGCAAAGTATTCGTTATCCATTCGTTACTTCTTCCGTTTCGGTTTCGTCAGTATCGTCCGATTCAATGGATATTGCCGACATAACCTTTTCATTTTCCGCCGTACGGAACAGTGTCACACCCGCAGTGCTGCGCCCGGCGATTCTGATATCCGATGCAGGCGTGCGAATAATTTTGCCGCCGTCCGTCACCATGATAACATCGTCGTCCGCCGTAACCGGGAACGAACCCGCCACCGCCGTATTTTTTCCACCAAGTTTGATATTTGTAAATCCGCCACCGCCACGATGCGTAAGACGATATTCATAAGAACTGGTGCGCTTTCCAAATCCATTTTCGGAAATCGTAAGTATGAATTCTTCCTTTGCCGCCATTTCTGCCATTTTCGCATCGTCCAAGACGAGTGTTGTTGTTTCTTCTTCGTTGTCGGCCTCTTCTTCTATACCGGTTGCGGCACGCCGCGCAGCACGACTTTGCTTTACATATGCCGCACGCACTGCGGAATCAGATTCGCCGCGATTCAGCATCGACATACCGATAATGCGGTCATCTTTGCCAAGTGTTATTCCGCGCACGCCCGTTGAATTGCGGCCGGCGAAAATACGAATCTCTGGCACAGGGAACCTAATGCAACGTCCGCGATAGGTCGCCAAAAATACATCTTGGTCTTCACTGCACGGCAAAACAGAAACCAAACTGTCGCCATCGTCCAACTTCATCGCGATTTTTCCATTCGCGCGAATTGAATCAAAGTCCGCCATACGATTACGCCGCACCGTGCCCGATGCCGTTACGAACATAAGGAAGTGTTCTTTGCCTGATTTCTGTATCGCCGCCACATCTTCTTCGGGAACCGGCAAAATCGCAGTAATTGTTTCGTTTTCAGAAAGTGGCAATAAATTTACCAATGGCCGTCCCTTGGCCGCGGCCGCCGCCTCGGGCAACTTATAGGTTTTTAATTTATAGCAAAGTCCGCGACTTGAAAAGAATAACAATGGCGTATGCGTATTTGCAACAAACACCTGCACTACATAATCATCGTCCTTGGTTGACATTGCGTTACGTCCCTTGCCACCACGTTTTTGCGCACGGTATGTATCAAGCGAAACACGTTTAATATAACCCGTATTAGAAACAGTTACAACCATATCTTCACGCGCAATTAAATCTTCGATATCAATATCGATTTCTGCATCAGAAATTTCTGTCCGGCGTGGTGAAGCCCAATTATCACGCACAGCCGCAGTTTCTTCGCGAATTATTTGCACAATGCGTTCATGCGATGCAAGTATATCCAACAAATCACGAATCTGCGCACCCAGTTCCACCAAGTCCGCATGCAATTTATCACGTTCAAGCCCAGTCAGCCGATGCAACTGCAATTCCAAAATCGCCTTTGCTTGGTCTTCGGACATATAGAACATACCATCTTTGTATTCTGTGTTCGGGTCGTCAATAAGTTGAATATAGTTTTCAATATCAGATGCCTTCCAACCACGTGAAACAAGTGCAATACGTGCTTCTTCAGGATTTGCAGACGATTTAATAAGTTCAATAACTTCGTCCAAATTGCCAACCGCAACAGAAAGCCCCAACAAAGTGTGCGCACGATTACGCGCCTTGTTCAAATCAAAAATAGTTCTGCGACGAATTACTTCCTCGCGAAATTCTATGAACGCATCCAACACACCACGAACATTAAACAACATTGGTCGCCCGCGATTCAAAGCCATCATATTCACAGGAAAATTCGTTTGCATTTCTGTGTATTGGAACAAATGATTCAAAACAACATCTGGAATCGCATCACGTTTTAATTCAATAACAATACGTAAACCTTCCTTGGACGATTCATCGCGGATTTCAGAAATACCCTCTATCTTTTTATCCTTGGTAAGTTCCGCGATTTTGATAATCATTTGCGCCTTGTTAACCTGATACGGAATTTCATCAACAACAATCGCCTCGTGATCATGGAATTTTTCAATATGCGTTTTCGCACGAACAATTATCGAACCACGCCCGGTCGTATGCGCCTTGTACGCACTGGCACGTCCCATGATAACCGCGCCAGTAGGAAAATCCGGCCCAGGAATAATTCCAAACAATTCATCATCAGACAAATCGCGATTATCCAAGATTGCTAAAATTCCGTTACAAATTTCACCAAGATTATATGTTGGTACATTTGTCGCCATACCAACCGCAATACCAGAACCACCATTCACAAGAAAGTTGGGGAACTTTGTGGGCAAAACAACAGGTTCTTGTAACGTTCCGTCAAAGTTCGGTTGCCAATCAACGGTGTCTTTATCCATATCTTCCATAAGCGTTGCGCCAAGTTTTGAAAGACGCGCTTCGGTATAACGCATAGCCGCAGCCTTGTCACCATCGCGCGAACCAAAGTTACCCTGCCCCTGGACCAGCATTTCGCCCATGGAAAAATCTTGTCCCATACGAACCATAGCTTCGTATATTGAACTATCGCCATGCGGGTGATATTTACCCATAACATCACCAACAATACGCGCAGATTTCACCGTTGGCTTGGTCGCTGGCGCAACATCGTTCATAACATATAAAATACGGCGATGCACCGGTTTGCAACCATCGCGAACATCAGGCAATGCGCGGTCCACAATGACCGACATTGCATAGTCCAAAAAACTTGATCGCATTTCGTGTTCAATCGAAGATTGTGGGATTTTGACTGTATTTATTTCATTTGTATTTTCTATTTCTGACATGATATCACTTTCCTTGGTTTATAGCATAAAAAACATAGCAAATTTTTACCGCGTGGGTCAAGAAATAAAGCAAAAAAACAACAAAAAAATGTAACTCAAAAAAACATTGACAAATACAAACCATGTGCTAGACTTTTAGAAAAAGAGGAATAAAAATGACCTTTAAAAGAAACTATTTCCCCGATAAAGACACCAAACATGTTGCCCACACGGATGTATGGCTTTGTTTTGGTACACCGAACATATATTCTGGAACGCGAATTTGGTGCGGCGTCCTTTCAAATGAAGAGGCACGTTCATATTTAGATGAACTAAATGCTTTTATGCCACAACCTGGGGCATGCATGCGGTATCATTTTTACTTTCTTCTGGCTTCGCGCCCATTCAAGGCAAATGACAAAATGTGGCTTAAACAAACTTTATCCATAGTGCCCGTCAACGTATATCCAGAAAACGTGAAATTCTTGTGCGGTGCAACAAACGGTCGCGAATGCCTTGGCAACGTTATGTGCGGCAAATGTATCGATCCGTTTGTTCGCGCAAAAATCGGCAAAGTTTTCTACGAGAAAAATTATTCAGAATAAAAGGATGCAATATGTTTTTACCAGCGTGTAGTACTTTTGCAAAGGGTTTCGCCATATTGTTTTCATGGGCGTTGTTCTTGCAACTTTTGGAATGGCTTGGGTTAAAATCAAAAGGCAAATAAAATATTTGCGTGTTTAACGTGTTGTTTGACTATTAAAACAAAGGAATCAAAAATGGCAACAGAACAAGAACAAAACGTACCAGTTAATTTTATAGGGATCAATACATGTGGGGCAATAGGCAATATTCCACAGAATGAACTTTTTAAATTTTACGAAGAATTAAGAAACGAAAACACACCGTATTGTGTATGTCGAGAAATAAGTTTTTCGATTCATGCAAACAAAAATCCTGATGATACCAACCAGGTATTTATAGTGGATGGCAATCGCCGTAGCGATAGACCATTATGTGTTTCCAAGGAAAGTTGGGAAAAGACTCAAGATGCACGGAAATATGATTGTGTAAAAAACATTACAGAAAACAAATGTCCGGATCCGTTTATGCGGAGACTTGTAAAATTAATAGAAGAAAAAAACAAATAAAATATTTGCTTTTTTATAAAAGGTATGATTAAATATACGCACAAAAGGATTTGAAATGGCAACAAAAAGAACATATCAACCGTCAAAAACACGCCGTATTCGCACACATGGGTTTCGTGCACGCATGGCGACCAAGGGTGGACGCGACGTGTTGAATCGCCGCCGCGCGACTGGTCGCAAGAGAATCGCGGTTGCGGCTGAAAATTAAAAAAATCGCCAAATGGCGATTTTTTTAATCCGTTTTCACTTTATCATACCGCGTTTCTGTGGCATAACCATATTTTTAACTAGCCACTAATTTTTCCATTTGTAGCAACGATATCGGCACCAATCTCTATCTTTCCGCCGGCTTCACGTACAATTAAATCACCAGCGCATATTTCCGCAAAATCGATTGTTCCGGACATAAATGCATCAAACTTACCCGCAGCAACCCAAGCCAAGTCCATTGCCGGGCATCCGGTTTGACGAACCGCGCCAACACCAAATGGATTTCCAACAACACCATTATATGCCGCCGTCATGTCCGCAACGTCTTTGATGTTAGAAACACGGATACGCGCCGAATGAAACGCCGAATACGCAAATGCACCCGCACCCGATTCGGCATAATATAAATACTCATCAATTGGGGAATAAACCAGTGCGATTTTCGTTTCATAGCCCGTACGCAGCGCAAGCGATATTGCAAACCGCGGATTTGCACGCACAAAATTTTCCGCACCCGACAGCGCAAGGACAAATTCGTCACGGCCATCGCCTTCACGCGTTAAATTCGGTGTCAGTAACCCCGCCGATGGACGCACAAGTGATAAATCAGATAAAATTTCTTCTTCGATTCGGGCAGCGGCACGATGCACAAAATCACGCGCCCCACGCAACGATTGTTGCAAATTTTCCACTTCACCAAAATCGTGACGCAAACTGGTTGCCGTTCTTTGCAACGCCATAAACATTTTATTAAGTTCCGGCGATCCCTTAATCAGCAAATCCATAATGCGCCCCCCAAGTGCATATTGTTTCGATTAAAACCCAAATCCAGCGTATTTCTTTTTGAATTTTTCCGTTCTTTGACCTTTTTCAGTGGCATTTGAACGTTGACCTGTCCATGCTGGATGATTCCCAGGGAATGCCGTAACAGTTATATTTTTCTTAACCGAAGAAAACATCTCTATCGTTTCCCCATTAGGAAACGCCACTTCAATTTTATGATACTCTGGATGAATACCTTTTTTCATCGCTTTAACCCTTTTGTTTTTTATTTGCCAGGGAATTATACAGGCTTTTTTTGAAAAAGCAAGGATTTTAGTGAGAAGTAATCAGTCTAAGTGGTTAATGAGCAATACTAATACTGACCAATACAACCCAAATATGAATTTCCGGTTGATTCAAGTATATTTACAAATTTGTTCTTATCATGCCCAGCAAAAAGCGCAAGAATTGTTCCAGCATCGGTTGCCAGCATATCAGCCACAGTCGCAATCTCAGAACTCATTTTTTTAAAAAATCCGCTTGTTGGGTATATTTCCGCCGCAAACAGTTGATGCGCCGTACGTCGTCCATGATGAGCCAAAGCCGCACTTTCAATCACCATTAATTGACACTCTGACGAAACTATGACCTTGTCCGTGATTATGGCTTCACCACCAAGCAATTCGCCCCACCAACCGGTTGAACCACAAAATACAGGGTAATAGATGACCGCATCTGGGCGTGTAGCAAAAATATCGGCGACATTCAAATCGCCCGTAATTACTTCTGGCATCGCGCCAATGGTCGCATTTATAACCTTGCGTGCAGTCTGATATTCACTATCTGACTTCGTGCTGCGTGACCAATAAAGAATCGGAAATCTACTCATTGCTAAGAATTATATCAGATTCGGTGCAATTAAAAAAGGGGGGACAGAAAAATAAATTTCTTGATTTTTTAATTTTTTAAAGTTTTCCACCATTTTCCGAGCGTTTTACGCGTTACGCTAAAGTCTGATTTGGCTTTGTTATAAAATTTGTCAGATATCTGAACATTGAATAAAGTCTTTATCAGATTCGGTATTGATGTCATAAATATCGCAAAAAAAGCCCCAAGCATTATCATAGACAACAGCGCATCATCGCGCAACATCAGCCCATCCATCAAAATTTTCGAATCGCCTGCTGAAATCGCTTCGGCAATTCGCGAAACACCACTGACTTGACCGATAATCACCTCTAAGAAAGATAACCCAAAAACCAAGAACACAACCGTCATGGCAATTCCAACAGACCCAGTTATAACATCATCTATCATTTGTTGAATTGTTCTGCCACCTTTTGGGAAAATTTTATCCCAACCTTTGAATAGCCATGCCAACAACATCAAAGGCAACATTATTAAATCAAGAGCCAATGTAACAAAGATTTCAAGAAAGTATAGTGGAATTGGCAACAAAGCCATTAAAAACATCACTAAAACCAACAACCCCGCAAAAAACATTGGGATATTTGGGAAAATTGGAATATCCCACATAATTCTGTGCCAATATTCAATGTTAAACGCCATATTTAACATTGTCCACCCAACCGTCATTCCAAGACCGGTTACTTGATGCACACCGGCAAGTTCACATGCTAAACCACTGCGCAATTTTACTGGGAAAGCACCACTTGGCATATTTTCATTTGCTATTGATGCCCGATTCGCATTTTCATCCATTAATGATGTTGCGACCATACATTCAGAAAACTTTTCTGTATCACCAATTATATGATTTACTGAAAGTCCAATATTAAAAATAGGTTCTATGACAACACCACTAATTAAACGCGGCAGCGGAAAAGCAAGTAGCGCACAAATAATCGCAAGCCTTACCAAATGTGTTCCAAAATTAGATGCTATGGTCCAACCTTTCTCAATTTTACCGTTCATAAAATTCGATGCCAAAACCCATGTGAAATATACTGCGGTTAACATCGCCGCCATTGGAATTACTACTTCACCAATTCCAGAATAAATTGGTGGTAAAATGTTGGATAGCCTTGCCATTATTGATGAAAACATTTCGCATGTCCAACACGAAGAAAAAAATGTTAGCGCATCTTGCATGTCAACAGGCGAACTGCTACGCCATATAGAAAAACCCGCAATAGTTGCAAAACCAGCAGCAATTATCCACGGCAATATGGCCCCCGCTGATAACGGAAAAAAAGATAAAAATACAATAAAAAATTTTTTTAACTTGCTCATTTCGATTAATTATACCACAATTTTCTCTGAGATGTGATATAAATCAAATTATAAATGTAGGAAATATGTTTTTACATAGGGTGAATTTTGTTAGACTATTACGACGGATTATCGTACCCGCATTATTGGTTTGCATGTTTATTACTCCAGAAGCGGCGTTCGCAAAATGGGAAATAGTAGACAAGTTGAATCTTGCACCATTTGTTCCACGTGTCTTGGATGCATTTATGATGGTGGCACGTGGCGGGTATGAGTATTTTGTTGGGCATGGTGATGGAATAATTTATATTTTTGTATGGGGGTTTTTAGTAGCATCAATTTTTATGTATGCCTTTAAAATGTTTTTCCCAAAACGGTGGATTGAATTTTTTGGCATGTCCGGTGGTGGCGAAATGTGGGAAGGCAAAGTCAAAGGTTTTGAAACTATGGAAACCGTATTGAAAAGTGGGGTTCGTGCCATAGTCGCTGCTGTATTATTATTGCAAATCAAACCAATATATGTCACACAATGGTTAGTAAACCCATTTTTGGAATTTGGGGCAATATATACCTCTTCTATTGCCGACAACGCAAGGGTAACTGGGGTTAAAAAACAAAACATTGAATGCCCAGAAAGTATTTTATCGAATGATTGGATAAGTGAAAAAAGTTGCAATTTTTTGATTCAACCTATATCTGATTTATCCGCCGTGAATAATGTGGTTATAAAGCGTGGTTTTGATTTTTTATCACGTGGCACACGTGGATTACGAACAGTATTTTCACATGGCAGTCAGAATATAATGGATATGATAACCGGGGTTTTATTAATATTCACTTTTGTTGGATGCAATCTATTTATGGCTCTATTGATTATCCAAGGTATATTTGATTTTGGTGTATCACTGATTCTGTATCCTTTTAGTGTTCTTGCATGGGTTGCAAAGAAAAATGATAAATGGCTTGATTTTTGGCCGGCTTTTGACGGCATTATTACAGCATTGCGAAAATTGGTTATTACAATGATTGCGTGCGCATTTATTATGGTTGTTAATATCGCCGTGGTTCATGCGTTATTCAGTGGAAATAACGCTGTATTTAATGTAGCGGCAGGCGGAAATTCCACAAGCAATCTTGTTACAACCAATGCGATTGGATTTGGCGGACATTCGATATTGTGGTTATCTTCAATACTCACATTCTTTTTGATGAATGCAATATTTGAAATGACCAAGACACAACTTGGAAAATACGCTCCTGGCATGACAGGACTTTATGATCAAGCCAAAGGTGATTTCAAGGCAACGACATCAAAGGTAAAGGACACGTACACATCAATTAAAAAAATAATTGGACTTATTAAGTAATGAATGAACTGTTAAATAATCTTGTCGAAGGAACTGTTCAGTGTTGGGGCTGTGCGGTGTTTGATAACCTGTTTCGGGTTGTATCTAGTGCAGGAGCAGCGGTTTACAACAAAGTTGCTGATATATGTTTTGTTCTTTTTGGTGTATTGTTTGTTTTCTTTGTTATATGGGCAGTGTGGAAACATATAAATCCAAAGAAACCTGATATGTCGGATCCTTTTTATATGAAGTCCGTGGTTCGTGTCGTTATAAATTCATTATTTGTTTTGACGTTACTCGGGATAGGCGTTGGAGTTCCACGTTTTATTACAAGGGTAACATTTGAACCTGTTGCTGATGTTGCGTTAATATACAGCCAAGCAATGTTAAAAACAACCCCGGAACAAGTCAACGAACAAATACATTATCAACCAGTTGAAATGAACGACGACGGATTTTTTAGACCGCAATTACGCAACACGATTATATCACTAATGAAGACAACGGTAACAATGTTTCAATCTTATATGAAACTTGGTATAGCTGTTATGGACGGGGCTTTTTCTTGGGCACACATACATAATATCGGTGATATATTCAGACATATAATCATGTTCTTTGTTGGGCTATATTTATTCTATGGTTTTTTCAAATTGTTCATAAGGTTTTGCTTTTATTTCGTAGATGTTATTGTGCACATGGCGATGTTTGCTTTTCTGTTTCCAATTGGACTTATGATGATGTCTTTTCGTGGTGGAGAAATGCCAGAATGGATGTCATCGCTGGGCAAAGGAATCGGAACAGAACAATTAAAAAAACTTATAAGTGCAATTATAACTTTGGCTTCTGCTGTTATCACGTATATGGTAATTCTTGCAATCATATCGCGGTATTTTTCTGATTCAGGAACCGATACAAACGAATTAATGAACGCGATTTTATCAGGTGAAGTTTTTGAATCTGATTTATCAGAAGAAAACCTTGCTAGTATTACATTGATTGGTGCTATAATTTTGGTGTATGTTTTGAATTATATATACTCGCAGATTCCAAACATATCGAAAACGATTCTTGCCACTTTTGGTGCAACCGATGGTGAAAATAAATTAAGCGAACAAATGGCGACAGATGCACAAAATTTAGTTGGGTTAGTTACGGGTGGCATCAAAAGTATTGGTAACACCATTTCAAATGGTGGTGAAAAAAAGGAAGACAAAAAAGAATCTTCGAGCGATAATAAAAACGATACAAAAAAAGATGACGAAAAAAAGAAATGAAAAAATTGTTCCTTGGATATCTTATTCGTTTCTTGTTCGGCGCAATCGCGTTAGGTGTTGGCATTTGGTATGTTAGTTCATCACTTAGTGGGGCTTCACTTACATACACCAGTATGGATGGCTTTTTAAATTCTATTGGTGCGGTTGATGGAAACATCGCATCATCTAATGGTTGTTTTCTTTGTAAGTATGTAAATGATTTATTCTTTGTATTGGGCAATGCGTCCGAATCTTTTTGGCACGCGGTTGTTTCGCACCTTTGGGTGTTAATGGTGATTGGTTTTGGTGTTTTCCTGTTTATACACAGTGCAAAATATATTTACAAAGCCATGATGGAAACAACAAAACTTGATGATACAAAAGAAAAAAAGTTTGCCTTTGCACCATGGTTTGATGATGTTTGGAAGGGTGGTGTGCGCATTATGATTGTTGGTGCAATTATTGGTGCTTTTGGTATTGGTGGAATATCATCAATTAAAACTTTGGCTAATATAACAATTCAACCAGTTATGTATGTTGGAACAGAACTGTCAATGGCGGCAACAAGCATCTCAAATTCAGCACAATGTATTCCGCCAGAAATTGGTGCAGATAATCCGATGGCTTCGGTTTCAAATTCATTTATGTGTATTGTTGGAAACATCAATAGCGTAATGCTTGCAGGCGCGGCGGGTGGATTTGCCCTTATGAATTACGCCTGGATGGGACTTGGGGGTGGGACATTTACCTGGATAGCAGGATTGCTTACTGTTATAATGTTTGTAATAATTGGATTCAATTTATTCTTTGAAATTTTGTCGGTGATATTCAAATTAATTTTCCTAGTGATATTCTTGCCGATTATTGTTGCAGCATCAGCATTTGAAAAAATGTGGAAAACGGCATCCAAAGTTGTAGGCAAATCGGTTGATATGCTGGTAGAGGCGGCAATCAAAATCGTTGCAATATCTTTAAAGGTCGTAATCGTGTATGCAATGGTGTTCTTTGCTGCTGATGAATTTTTCCCGGGCCCAATGGATAAATATAGTGCGATATTTCCACCATTACTTGTTGGTGAAGTAATACCAACAGATGCACAAGCATTATCAATAAGGAATGTTTTTGCAACCTGTGAATCAACAGCAACAGTAAATGGTGAAATTGATAAAACCACCTTCAAGAATTGTTTCATGTTACACAAGACACGAATCGAGGCAAGGTATCCAGGTGCATTTGATTTTATGCATGATGGTTGGGGATTTTTATTGCTAATGGCTGGCTTAGTATTTATATATTTCTATATATTGGCGCCACGTGTTGATAAATTACTGGCAAGTGTACCATCAATCGAACCATTTAAGAGTTCCGGCGGTAAGGAAGGCGGTGGCGTTGATAATTTCGGGGGTGACCTGAAAAAATGGATTAAACTGGGTTGGAATAAACCAAAAGAATTTGCTGAAAAACTGATAAAGGAACAATGAGAAGTATATTGAAAAAATTTTTATCATTTGTGTTTATTATGTGCTTTGCTTTTGGTGGCACTGCACGTGCGATTGACTTTAATTTAACAACTGGCGACATTGGTGATTTTGGCGCATGGACAACCGAACACAACCGCGAAGAACTTATAAAAAAAGTTCAAGAAGATTTGAATGGTTTCCAAGAAGGATTTGAACGCGAATATGTTGAAACAGGTGTTCCGGTTGAAGCAAAACTTGGTATAACATTTATGAGTGCTTTGACACATACTGCGCATATTCTTGATGATTCGTTAGTTCGGTTTGTAAAGATTTTTTTAATTGTGGCATTTATATTTTGGGTTATGTTTGAAGCATATAGAATGATTAAAGACAGCAAGGTCAAAGCAATGCCAACATTTGAAGATATTATAAAAAAGGCTGTGACACTTGCAATATGGTTAATCTTGCTTGGTATGGGATTGCCACGATTATTTGGAATGATAATGGGACCAATTGTTGCTTTTGGGTCGTATGTTGCGAATCTTATTCTTGATACAGTCGCACATATAGGGGCGTTCGAACTTTCTGACACATGCAATGCAATCAAGAATTATGCGTTAACACATATGACAGATACATCAATCATAGATGCAGAAACCGCCGCAGATATCATGTGTGTACCATCACGCATGTCTGGATTTTATTACGGTGCAATAAAATTTGGTTGGCAACTTATTGGTCATGGGCTTGGGACAAGTACGTTCACATTTTTAATGGGACTTATTTTCGTGTGTTTATTTACATATACTGCTTTCAAATTCGCATTCGTTGCTTTCGGAGTCATTGCGGATTTGTTTCTTGTAATAATTATGTTACCGTTCACAGCCATTGCTGAAACAATACAAAAAACATCTTATAAAGGAATCGCTGGCAATATATATAATGGATTTCTTGGTATATTCAAAGAAACATCAAATCTTTCATCCCAGGTTCGAAAGTTTATTGACGCCGCGATTTATTTTGTTGCGCTTGCGATTGTTGTTTCAATTGGTGGTGCATTACTTGGCAGCGCAGTAAAATTAAATAAACAAACACACATTATCACTATTCTTGATGGAAACTTTATTACTCTTTTAATGACGGGGGCATTGGTTGCATACATTGCCGCACATGCAGAAGAAATTGCAAAATCTATTGGTGGTGGAATCGATGCAGCGATGGGAACAGAATTGCAAAAAGATTTAAAATCTTGGTATGGCGATAGAAAGAAAGCGGCGTATGAATTTCTCAAAGCTTTAAAAGATAGCAAAAAAAGTTAATCAATAATTTTCACAAAACTTTCTGCAACTTTTTTTATACCTGTCCGATTAAAGGCTACTGTTAAAATTTCCCCATTTGTTTCAATAACAACACCCCGTCCAAGTTCTGGATGTTCAACCAATTTACCAACTATACTTTTCACCGTATGTATTTTTGGTTGCGCGTAACGCACAGGCTGTTCATATCGTGGTGTACGACCACCAAAGTCTAAATACCGATTATCCATTTCTGTTATAAATCTTGCGGGAGAATAGTATTGTCGTGAACCAAATATAACCCGCGACATGGTATTCGTAATAATCGCACGTCGCCGCGCCCGCGTTAGCGCAACATATGCCAAACGGCGTTCTTCTTCCATTCCGCCTTCTTTGATTGATTTATCGTTCGGGAAAATCCCATCTTCCCATGCAGGCAAAAACACCGTATCAAATTCCAATCCTTTGGCCGCATGAATAGTCATAACATTGACCGCTTGGGCATCTGCGCCAATTTCATTATCGTTGTCATCAGTTGTCATCAATGCCGCATGTTCCAAAAAATCAGGCAAACTATCATAGGCCGACACAACATTTGAAATTAAATCACGAATGTTTGAAATTCTTTCTTCGGCATCAGGTTCTTTGGATTCGCGCCAATATTGCATGTATTTTGAATCTTCCAATAATTTTTTTACCGCATCTGCGGGTCGCATAGATTGCCAATCAAAATCGAATACGGATAAAAATTCATTTGCGGCAATTCCTTGCTTGCCACCAAAGTTTGCCGCGCGCAATCCGTACATCAGCGAACCGCCCATCGCACGCATTTTTGCAATCGCGGTTGGACCAAACCCACGTCGTGGCCGCGTGATAACACGTGCAAAGGAAACATCATCTTCCGCATGCACCAGCAATCGCACATACGCAATAACGTCGCGGATTTCCATACGGTCATAGAACTTTGTCGTTCCAAACAAACGATACGGAATATGTGCGTTTGCAAATTCTTCTTCGAATCCACGCGACAGCGAACCTGTGCGAATCAAAACCGCAAAATCAGAATACTGCCCATTTGCATATCGCAAAATAGTATCGGCAATCAGTTTTGCTTCGTCATAATTTGATGGCACAGTCAGAACATAAACCGGTTCACCAACACTTTTTTCATCCGCCGGGCGCAAATCTTTACCAAGTCGCCCATTATTATGCCGTATCAACGAATTCGCCGCACCAAGGATATTTCCAGTGCTGCGGTAATTTGTTTCAAGACGTATGATTTGCGCGCCTGGAAAATTTTTTTCAAATTCCAAAATGTTTTTAATCTCTGCCCCGCGCCAAGAATAAATTGATTGGTCATCATCGCCGACACAGCACACATTCGGGTACGCCACATCGCGCGTCAGCCATTTTATAAATTGCATCTGCGCGTTGTTTGTGTCTTGGAATTCATCGACCATGATATATTTGAATTGCTGAGCATATTTTTCCCGCACGTCCGGTGCAGATTCAAACAGTTTCAGCACCAGCAAAATAATATCGCCAAAATCAACCGCACCTTGGCGGCGCAATTCTGCATTGTAATCATCAAGAATTTTTTTGGTGCGTGCGCCGACATCGGGGCTTTCTATATTTCCGCGGTCTTTGATATTAGAAATTTTTTCAACCCAATCGCCAGCATCATATTCCTTGGCATCCGCGCCCATCGCAGCAAAGACATTTTTCAAAACCGCCTTTTGGTCGTCTTCACCAAAGATTATAAAGTCCGGCTTTAATCCTGCGCGCGCCGCATTCGCCCGCAATATGCGCAAACAAATCGAATGAAAAGTTCCACACCACAAATCGCGCGCGTAAAATTCGCCCCCCGATGCGTTTAGGTTTTCCGCAATTCGATTTTTCATTTCGTTTGCTGCCTTGTTCGTAAAGGTCAGCGCCAAAATCTGCCACGGCAACGCCAACTTCATATTTAATATATGTGCAACCCGCATAACCAACACGCGCGTTTTTCCGGTCCCCGCACCCGACAGCACCAAAACCGGCCCTTCGGTGGTTTCAACCGCTTTCTTTTGTTCGGGATTAAGATTTTGTGGCATTACATTCATCGTTTCATTATAATCAACCATGGAATAATAAAACTATGGTGGAATTATGGCAAGGGTAATTTGTTTTGATATTGAAACAACCGGATTTGAATACCTGCGTGGCGATCGGTGCATTGAAATCGGCGCAGTGGAAATCGTAGACGGAAAAATCACCGACAAAACTTTTCACGAATACATAAATCCCGAAGGCAAAATCATTCCGCCAGAAACATATATGGTTCACAAAATTTCAAACGCGTTTCTGGATGACAAACCAAAAATGTCCGTTGTCGCACCAAAGTTCTTGGAATTTATTGGCGATTCAACGATTGTTGCACATAACGGACTGGACTTTGACTTTCCGTTTGTAAATCATGAATTGGAAATGTTGCACTTGCCACCGATTCCGCGCGCGCAAATGGCGGACACATTGGTTATTGCGCGCAATCGTGTGTTTGGTCCAAAAAGTTATACACTGGACGCACTGGCAAAATGGTTTGGAATATCGCTGACTGCGCGTGCCGATGCACATGGTGCGTTGATTGACTCCGAGATTTTGGCCAAGGTTTATTTGGAACTTGAAAACACCGCGCCCGCACCGGAAATTTCGGAAATTGTCGCAAAACAGCACGAGGCTTTTTTAAAACACCCAAAAATCGGCGCCGATTTTCCGTATCGCCAATTCCCTGTGCCGGATGCCGAACAAAAAATCCACGACGAATTCATGGCAGAGTTAAATGAAGGCGCGTAATGCGCAATTGATAAGCAATGATTTTTATGCTAAAATTCCCAGTAAGATGGAGAGAGTAAATGAAAAAAATTTCGTTGTTTCTTATTGTGTCTTTTTGTGTTTCAACCGCGCTTGCGCTTGATTGCCAAGATGCAGATGAAAAATTTGTAAAGGTTGATGCACCCAAAGTTGATACAAGTATGTATGATAAAAAATTATCGGTCGATAAAATTGAAAGTGTTGATTATAAATCCGCTGACGGAGCATATACAAGTGGACGATGGTCATTAAAAAGTTCAAAAGATGATAATTTAAATGTTATGGGTGTATCCATTTGCAACGACAGTGATGAAAATTTAGATTTTAAGAATATCAAAAAAGGTAACTATTGTTGGTGCAATATTGAATCCATTGATACCTATCGTGTGTCGTCAAAGTGGCGAAAAGGCAGAGAATTCAAACTTCGACAATTTGATGAAACAAAGTACACCAATAAACAAGAACAGTTGCAACAGAAAATAAAAGAAGATAAAGATAAGAAAATCCAAGAATGTATGGATAACTGTGCCAAAACGTGTCAAGAAAAGTACGCTACATTGATTCATAGAATAGATGGTTTTTATGTTTGTGGAAAATCTTTATATAAAATAGAAAACGCAAGATGCGTTGTTGATAATAAATTTATAAATGCAAAATCGATATTGGTTTTTGATGATATTGCTGATATCCAACTGCTTGGGGGTGGCAGTATAATTCTTAGCCGCGAAAATGAAAATAAATTTGATTATGTCGGCGAATACGAATCAGGTAAAGTATATTTAAAGGTAAAAAACGGTGGAATATACGTCGGCCGCAAAGCGTCCTCTGTGCAAGAGTGTTTATAAAAAACGGGCGCGGATGCGCCCGTTTTTTTAGTTTTTATATTTACAACTGTGCTTTTATTTCTTGGACTTCGTAACATTCAACGCGGTCGCCTTCTTTGATATCGTTATACTTATCAAAACTCATACCGAATTCGACACCACCGGAAACCTCTTTAACCTCGTTCTTTTCGCGGCGCAGTTCGCCGATTTTTCCGTCATACACCACAACATTGTCACGCAGCAATCGCACGAACGCGTCTTTTTTAATAACGCCTTCGGTCATGCGACAGCCCGCAACACAAATGCCCTTGCCCACCGTAAACAGTGCGATAACGTCCGCGTATCCGATAAAGTTTTCCTTCTTTTCCGGTGCAAGTTTCCCGGACAGAATTTCTTTGATTTCATCGGTAATACGATACACAACACTGTGATAGCGAATATCAACATTTGCCGCACGTGCCATATCGCGCACCGCCGCATCCGCACGAACATTGAACGCAATTATGACCGCACCAGATGCAGATGCAAGACGCACATCACCTTCGGTAATTTGACCAACACCGGATGATAAAATTTCCACCGACGCCTTGTCCGTTTTGATGTCGCGTAACATATCGTTTATCGCCTCTACACTGCCTTGGACATCGGCGCGTAAAACAATCGGCAAAGTCAATTTTTTATCGCCCGTTTGTTTTGCAAACAATTCTTCTAGTGATGAACGCTTCATCGCATTTGCACGGTCACGCGCACGCTGTATGCGCCACGCCGCGACTTCACGGGTTTGAGCCTCGGTTTCCATAACGTTCAACATATCGCCCGCCAATGGCACCGCATCCAAGCCCAACACCATAACGGGCTGCGCCGGTTTGACCATCTTTACCCGTTCTCCGTTCGACATAACAAGACCACGCACACTACCAAATGTTTCACCGACAACGAATACATCGCCAATCTTTAATGTGCCCTGACGAACAATAACGGTTGCGACCGCACCCAAGCCCCGTTCCATTTTCGCCTCTACCACAGTGGCTACCGCTGGCATATCAGGGTCTGCGCGCAAATCCATCATTTCGGCTTGCAATAAAATCGCATCTTCCAATTTATCAAGTCCGATTTTTTGTTTTGCGGAAATTTCAACACATTGAACATCGCCACCCATTTCTTCAACCTGAACTTCCTGTTGCAACAGGTCTGTTTTAACCTTTTGTGGGTTGGCTTCGGGTAAATCGATTTTATTTATCGCAACAATAAACGGAACCTTGGCCGCGCGAATATGGTTTATGGCTTCGATAGTTTGTGGCATTATTGAATCATTTGCCGCAACGACCAAGACCACGATATCCGCCATCTGAGCACCACGCGCACGCATTGCGGTAAAAGTTTCGTGTCCCGGCGTATCAAGGAAAGTTATAACTGCGCCGGACTTTGTTTTAACTTCGTACGAAGATATATGTTGGGTTATGCCACCCGCCTCGCCCGCGACGACATTGGCATTGCGGAACGCATCAAGTAGTGATGTCTTTCCGTGGTCAACGTGTCCAACAACCGTTACAATCGGCGCACGTGGTTTTAGGTTTTCTGGATTCGGCGCACGTTCCAATAAATCGGCATACGGTTTAACCTCTACCCGCTTTACAGTTGCACCAAATTCGCCGGCAATAATTTCCGCGGTATCCGCATCAATAGATTGATTTTGGGAAACCATCATTCCCATTTCCATCAATTTTTTGATAACATTACCAACCTTTTCCGCCATAGCCGCCGCCAAATCTTTAACGACAATTGTGTCACCAATAGTAACTTCATGCGCAACCTTTTGCGGTGCATTAAACATTGCGCGCGCTTTTTCACGAAAACGCTTTAACGATGCTTCAGACCGGCGACGATTTGCACCACGCAAACCGATTTCATCATCGTCATCTTCGTTGCCAATAACAATATCCCGCAACGATATTTTTCCACTGCGTGCGAAATCTTTTTTACCAGAACCAAATTTAGAACTACGACGATTTGGTGTATCATCGTCTTCTTTAGTATTGTTCTGGCGATGTGCTTGCGATTTTTTCTGATTTTCAATATTTCGCGGGACAACAACGGGTTCAGGTTCTTCTTCAACATCCTGCATCGCGTTTTCACGAGCAGCGAGTTGTTCTTTGACATGTTCATACTCACGTGTTTCACGAGCAATCTCTGCCTCACGCGCGGCACGCGCCGCAGCCTCTTCTGCTTCGCGTTGTTTGCGTTCTTCGTCCCTTGCACGCGCAGCCTCCAAGACGGCACGTAATTTTTCGTCCGCCGCATTATGTGTAACAACGGGCGCGACGGGTTCTTCGCGCAATTCTTTACTGCCTGGGGCGACAACACGCCGACGGCGTTCAACAAAAACAGAATCGCCCTTTTTGCTTTGTACCGCACCAAGCGTAACAGATTTTCCAAGTGTCAATGTCGCCATATTTCACCCTTTGTTATTTTATCGATTTTCTTCTTCGTTTTCTGCAACCGTTATGCCAAACGCGATTTCACGAGCCTTCATAATCACGCGACCAGCCAAACGATGGCTCATTGTTTCTTCGCCAAGAATTTCAACCAATTCATCCGATGCTAAATCCGCTAAATCAGACAAAGTCTTTATCCCAGCCGCCCCAAGTTTCATAATTATTGGACGTTTGATAAAATCAAAATTTAACAAATCATCAGACATTCCAAGTTTATGTCCTTCTTCAAAGTAATCTTTTTCGATTTTTTCAAGATACGCCTTTGCACGACTTTGTAATTCTACCGCCAATTCAGCATTAAATCCTTCGATATTTTCTAATTCTTTTAGTTCAACAAAAGCGACTTCTTCTATTGTCCGGAAACCTTCGGATACAAGCAAATGCGCAATCATTTCATCTACATCAAGCCCGGTCATAAACAACTCTGTCTTTTCTTTGACCTCTTTGGCGCGACGTTCTTGTTCTTCGGCTTCGCTTAAGACATCGATATTCCAACCAGTCAATTGTGATGCAAGACGAACATTTTGACCACGACGACCAATTGCAAGTGATTGTTGGTCTTCATTCACAACAACAACCGCACCACGTGTATCTTCATCAACGATGATTTTTGCGACCTTGGCCGGCTGCATAGCATTAACAATAAACACTGCAGGATCTTCGGAATACAAAATAACGTCAATCTTCTCGCCATGGCATTCATTGATAACCGGTTGAATACGCGTTCCCTTGATACCAACAGTCATACCAACCGCATCAATGGACGGGTCTTGGGTTTCCACAGCAATTTTTGCGTGTGACCCCGGTGCACGCGCCACCGATTTGATTTTAATAACACCTTCGTAAATTTCCGGTACTTCTTGGGTAAACAGTTTTTCCATAAACAACGGATGCGTCCGAGTCAGGAAAATTTGTGGACCAGAATTAGAACGCGCAACATCCATAATAAGTGCACGAACACGGTCATCTACCCCAAGACGTTCACCAGGAATTAGTTCCGTATTTTTGATATAACCTTCGGCCTTGCCATTTATATCAACAAAGACATTCCCAAATTCAATACGTTTTACGACACCACTTATGATATCACCGATATTATCTTTAAATTCTTCATATTGCCGCCCCTTTTCTGCATCACGCACGCGTGCAGTCATAATCTGACGCGCGGTCTGAAACGCCATACGACCAAATTCAGGTTCCGGCAAAGGATCTTCAACAACATCACCAACAGATGGATTTTTGCTATACTTCTTCGCCTCTGTCACCGTCAGCATTGTGAATGGGTTATATTCTTCGCCCACAGATTCCGGAGATTCAATAACTTCGAATAAACGTTTTACATGAATAGAACCATTTTTGCGGTCAATATTTGCGATGATATTAAATTCTTCGCCATATTTGTGCTTTGCAATTTTTGCAATTGCAATTTCCAATGAATCAAACACAGTTTCACGATCAATCTGCTTTTCAGATGCCAAAGAATCAATCGACAACAGCAAATCCTGACGCGGCATAGAAACAAACGACATTTATTATCTCCCTTGGTTGGTGTATGTATCGTTTATCTTTAAAGGCGGGGTTTTTAAGCCCCGCCCTTAAAATTCAATCTTTTAAGAACACGTTGATTATAACACCGAATCGCACAATTGCAAATGTTTTTTTAATGAGACCGTCTAACCAATTGTGTATGAAAGCTCGGACATTCTTGTAAAAAAGCATCCGCTTCGTTTGCTTTAATCTCGCTAAGATGTTTCGGTTTGAAAAATTCATCAAATACTGATTCGATTGTTCCTTGGTTTCCCAGCACTTCAGGTAGTTTGGGTTTCCAAATCAGTTGCCAAGTTACTGGGTTTACCACAATATGCAAGGTTACCTGCTGTAGCGTCATTATTTTTCTACTCCAATCAAAGTCAGTTATAATATACGGACAATTTTTTTGTTCCCCATCATATGCAGGTTTCACTCGCCAATCATCATACTGATGTATGCCAAGACTCTCAGGTTTCACTGGTTGCTTTGTTTGTATATATTCTTTAAGCACGTGATATGTGGGGATTTCTTCGCCAAACAAAATATTAAGTTGTTTAATATCGTTAATTTTGCTTGGTTTTTTCTGGCCTGGTTCTTTAAATTCCAAGGTTTGATGTTTTAAAACCATTTTCGCGAATGCGGGTTCGATACGATCTTTGCCTTCTTTTAGCACATCTAGTGCAATTTCCTTGTTCAGAGCTGGTCCTTGTCTTGTATCCGAATATGCTATCATTCTTGAATTTGCAAATTCTATGCTAAACCAATTAAGGTAAAAATAATTATTATCCATAATATAATCCTTCCACGTTCATCGACACATTCCCACCTCCCAACTTCCTGGTCATAGTAACACCGAATCGCATAATTGCAAATGTTTTTTTGCGAGCGGTCAATCACTACTGCGGGGTACATAAAAATTCTGATAACATTTCTTACAATATATTTGACGGGCACTTTTTTCGGCACTATACTTGTTACGATGAAAACCATAAATAGGTATTTTTTTCGGCAACTAACTGTTATATTTACTGTGTTGCTGTTGATTTTGACTGGACTTGCATGGATGGTCCAGATTGTGGCGATGATGAAATTTCTTATAAATTATCGCGTAGAACTCACAAGTTTTTTTGGCCTTACTGCCATGGTTATACCGTTTATAATTTCAATTATTTTACCGTTTGTAACATTTATTTCTGTCCTGTTCGTTTATAATAAAATGATTGGCGATAATGAAATCGTAGTCATGGCTTCGTCGGGATGTTCGCCCGCACAAATTGCGCGACCTGCATTGCTTCTTGCAGGAATTTTGGTTGCAATACATTTTGTGTTGAATTTGTGGATTGTCCCTATGGCTCAAACACGGTTTTATGACACACAATGGAACTTGCGGTATGGATTGGCACATACACAGTTGCGTGAAGAAAATTTTACCGAAATATCTCGTGGTATGGTTGTGTATGTGGACAAAGTTTCTGGATATGATTTAAACCAAGTCATGCTGTCAGATACACGTGACCCAAAGTCTGAAATCGCAATTTTTGCAAATATGGGAAAACTTATCTCTACGATACGCGGTTTGTCTATTGTCATGACAGAAGGTTCGTTGTACGCGGCAAACAATGGTAATATCATTGGAACTTTTGATACATTTGATATGGATTTAAGTCTTGCCGAAAAAAATAACGATACTGCATCCAGAGCAAGGTGTATGCCAACTAAAGTATTAATAAAATCTTTGGACAACGACCTTGCCCCCAAACAACGCAAGGCCGTAATGTCTGAATTATGCAACCGGTTGTTTGGCCCAATAATGAATTTTGTTTTAGCAGCAATATGTTTAACCATATTGTTGCGGTCTTCATTGTTGCGGCGGCGAACAAGTTTTGCACCTGCTATTTCTGTCGTTGCAATGGGCGGTGTTATGGCGGCATTTATGTCCCTATCTAATATGCTAAAGACTCCTGGTGATATATGGATTATGGGTGGTGGTATTGTGTTACTGGTGTGTACAATAATGGTGATATTGCTTAGAAAATGAAAAAAATTCTTGCCTTTTTGACATATATATTTGCGGCATTCCATGCACATGCCATATCGGTTGATTTGACTGAACCGGCATCAATCAAAGCAGACAAAATTGAATACAATGTAAAATCAGGAACGCTCCAAACGTCAGGCAAAACAGAAATAACAAATAAATCTGGTCAAAAAATGACACTGCGCGATACCCATCTTACGAATGGGGGGAAAAATTTATCAGGCAGCGACATTCAATTATGGCTTGGTGAACATGTGTATTTGGAATCAAAGAGCATTATGCGCGATGGCGATATAACAAATGCAAAATCCGCAACATTTACTGCGTGTAAAAACTGCGATAGTTATGGTGAAGCATGGGAAATAACCGCCAAGAACGTTCGACACGAACTTGATGAACGCATGCTTTATTTCCGAAATATGGTGTTTTGGATTTATGATTTACCCGTTATGTGGCTACCATATTTCAGTATGCCTGACCCTGGTGTTAAACATAAAACTGGTTTTCTAATGCCTAATTTAGAATCAACGAACAAGATGGGAACCCAGATAAATATACCATTCTATTTCTATATATCTGATACCCATGATGTAACGGCGACTTTTTCGTATCTAACCAAGGAGAATCCACTTTTTCAATTAGAGCACAGACTAAATTCATCACACGCAGAATTTAGATCTAACGCGTCTTTTACCCATAATCGTGAAGGTGAAAATCGTTGGTATATTTTCAATAATGATATTATTGAATTAGGAGAAAATATGCGCGCGAGCGTTTTTCTTGAACGCGCTTCGGATAAAACTTATCTGCAAAAGTATGGATTTTATTCGGCTCAGCCTTACTTGGATTCAGGTGCAAAGATAGAATTATTTGAACAATCTGGATATGTAGTTGCTGACGCGCATATATTCCAAGAATTACGTAATAGTGGGCGTAATTATTCTGTGCCAAGCGGTAACATATTACCAAACATTCGCGGTATTTATCAAACAAGCCCATTATTTGCATCAACATATGCGACTTTTATGGGGGATATTTTAGGCATATCAGGTGATGGGATTTCTTCGGAGCGTATAATCGGCGAAGCGCGTATCACTTCACCATGGACAATTTGGGGTGGCAACCGTATTACAGCAAGTATTGCAACACGATACGACATATACAATTTTAATAATACCCCAATGGTTGACGGTTCGGTTTATTCTGGGCTTCGTGACAGATTTTTACCAAGTGGTTATTTAGAATGGGGGCTGCCGTTATTTAGACCCGGGAAAAAATGGACAAATGTTGTTGAACCAAGGGTGCGTTTAACAGCTATGCGACACACCAAAGAAAATCAATTTGCCGCAGATAATGATTCTGCCGGCACGCTGTTGTCCGACACAACATTGTTTTCAAACAACCGTTTTTCTGGTCTTGATTTGTGGGAAAATGGAACCTTTGCTGATTACGGTGTTCGGTGGGCGGCATTTAACAAGAACGGCAAATCGTTTGAGACTTTCCTTGGTCAAACATATGATTTTACACGACGTGAAGATACTGATGACAACAGTGGTTTTCATAATGGTCAATCCGATTATGTTGGTCGTATTGGGTATAATAATATGAAATGGTTAAACATATATTCACGATTTCGTCTTTCCCAAGAAAACCTTGGATTGCGTCATGTAGAAACTAATATGGTGCTTGGAACATCACGTAACTATATTAACATGGGTCATATATGGTCAAAACAATTTGAAGATGTCCAAATAGGCGCTGAATCTATTCATGAATTTGCTGGTGGCATCGGTTTTGCTATAACGAAACGATTGTCGGTTAGATGGAATGCAATATATAATATGGCGGATGATCGTTTCCAGCAACACAATGGTGCGTTATATTATGAGCATCCATGCTATTATTTAAGTTTTGGATATAAACGCGATAATGCAATCAAGGGAGATTATGTCGGGACAACAACTTTTCAGTTTCGTTTTGGAATAAGCATGGACGGGAAACATTATTAAAGGAGAAAAACAATGAAAAAGATTCTTTATTTTCTGGTACCACTTTTCGCGATAAATGCTGCTAATGCCGCCGTTGTTGTTGCGACTGTTAATGGGAAACCAGTTACAGATACGGACATAACTGCACGAACACAACTGATGGCGCGCCAAGGTAAAAATGCCACAGACAATCGACGCCAAGCTTTACAAAATATAATTGATGATAGTGTAAAATTAGAATATGCCTCGAAATTTGGTGCTGTGCCATCTGATAGTGATGTTGATGCCGAATTAAAACGCATGAACCTTGGTGATTTAGGTGCTTCTGAACGAGAAATGGCGCGTAACGCGGTACGTGCAAACATTGCTTGGCAAGTAATCGTTGCGCGAACTATTATGCCAACTGTTGAAATAACAAATGATGATATAAAATCCGAAAAAACATCCCTGGAACGCGAACATGGGTTACCAATAGAAATGACACTTGTACGATTAATAGATGTTCCAAACGATATTGCAAAAAAACTTACGAAACCCAAAAATTGCGAAGATGCTATGGATATGGCACGACGATTTGGTGGTGAACCACAAAAGTTCACTGCATTACAGTATGAACTTGCCCCGGATATTCGTGAAAGTGTTGCTGGATTGCAAACTATGGATTGGTCAAAACCGACAAAAAACGGTTCTATGTTTTTGATTTGTGAAACAAAGAAAACCAAAGAATACGGAAAACTGGATGATGTAATAAAACAAAATGCGATTTATAAACAATCTATGTTTATTGCAGATCAACAACTAAAACAATTACGCCGTCGCGCAATTGTTGTAATAAATGACGATAGATATAAAATATAATGAAACCTATACTTTTTAATTTAAACGATAAAGAACTTGAAAAATTTGTAACCGATATGGGACAACCGCGTTTTCGTGCAAAACAAATTTCTGAATGGTTGTCACGTGGCGCACCAGATTTTTCGGTCATGAAAAATTTACCAGAAACATTACGCATCGACTTGGGCAAAAGCGCAGAAACTTTACCAGTGAAAATCGTAAAAAAACTTCAATCGTCTGATGGACAAACTACGAAATTTTTATTAGAACTGGCGGACTCTGAACAAATTGAATGCGTTTTAATGCGAACAAGTTACGGCAACAGCGTATGCGTTAGTTCTCAGGCAGGATGTGCAATGGGATGTAAATTCTGTGCTAGTACACTTTTGGGACTTAAACGTAATTTAACTGTCAACGAAATTTTTGCACAAATACTTGTTGTCCAGTGGGAATTGCGCAATGACAATTTTGCAAAAAAACCGATTCGGGCAAATGGCGACCCTAATAATAGCGATGTTTCACATATTGTTGTTATGGGAACGGGCGAACCGCTACAAAACACACAAAATGTTATTGGTTTTATTGAACGTGCAAATAATGAAATGGGCATCGGTTGGCGACGGATTACCGTATCAACATGCGGTATTGTACCGGGAATTCAAGAACTAATCGGATGGGGGCGGCCAATAAATCTGGCTATATCATTACACGCCCCAAATGATGAGTTACGCAAAAAGATTATGCCCATCGCAAACAAATATACTATCACAGAAATAATGGATGCGGCATGGAAATTTACGGACTTGCATAATCGACAATTAATGATAGAATACTTGCTGATTGGCGACAAAGACGGCAATTTACTAAACGCAACAACTGACTGCGCAGAGCAATTAGTTGACATTGTGCGTGGTAAGAATTGTATGGTAAATCTGATTCCTTGGAATGCAGTTGCGGAACGTGAATTTACCTCGCCGTCTGGTAATGCGGTGCACCGATTCCAAGATGTGTTGATCAAAAACGGAATCCATACACGAATTCGTCGCGAACGTGGGACAGATATTGGGTCGGCGTGCGGGCAATTACGAATTAGTGGCAAGTGTTAGTGTAAGTGGTTAATGAAAAGAAATAATTATGGGGGCATATCGGCAGAGAGGATATAAACTAAAAAGGAAAAATTATGGAACTAGAATATATAACCTGCAGCGATATGCGCGAACATAATGACATAGAAGAAATTATCAATCTTGGAAAAAAATATCCACGGGCGGAATTTGCCATCCAGGCGCACCCAACGAAATTTTCACAATGGATGGATAGATATACTTGGTTTGAATCTTTGGTAAGTGCGGCGAGTGTAAACAAGGTTAGACTTGCGATGCATGTAAATGCAGAATATCGTACAGAATTGTGTCATGGAAATATTCCTTACTCATTAAGACGCCTATGGGAAATGCAACACAAAGATGGGACGCCAATTATTGGTCGCGTTCAAATAAATATTAATGGCGGTAACGACAAGTATAAATTCTATGCAAATAAACTTGCCGATATAATTCGTGCGTACCCCCAGATTAAATTTATATTGCAATATGCGCCAGAACAATATAATCGTATTGCACAACTTGATAAAACAGGCGTACCTTTTGCTTTATTACAAGATTATTCTGGTGGACGCGGTGAATCGCCGGATACTTGGCTTTCACCAGTATTTTCAAACCACCAAATGGGGTATGCCGGCGGATTGTCTCCGGACAATGTTGTTAATAACTTGAATGATATAAATGAAATTTTGCCGACTGATTATTCGACTTGGATTGATGCCGAAGGCCAATTAAAAAGCCTTGGATCCGATGGAAAAAAATTGTTTGATACAGGATTAGCAAAAAAATACATTGACCGTGCATATCTGTGGCAATTCAAATACGGATATCAAAAGTAAAAAGTGAAATCTTTCAATAAATATCTTTTATTGTGCGCGTTTGTATTATGCCTCGGTGGTCACGCCAGGGCACAAGATACGCGCCAAAATCGTCGCCGTCAAAAAACAGAAAACGTTGCAAATGATACAACACGAACATTGACGCACACGATGCCATTACATTCGGCGCCAAAAATTCCAAAAAATCCAAAAGTAAAATTTTCCAATTTAAATGAATCGCTGTATATTGAATTGCAAAGTTTTGCAAATGCGACCAATAACAACATTAAAGGTGTTTTTTCACCAGTTATTATTATAAAACCTTTCATTAGATTCTATGATAAATTTGATGTTGGCATAACAACTACGCAACAAGTTCAAAATTATACATCTGATAAAATGGCAATAGTTACGCATGATATGTACGCATATGCAAAACTGCGGACGGGTATCGGAATTTTTTCTATTTCGGGGGGTAAATTATCTGCACTTAATTATGCACAAGAGTTTTCAAAATTTATGCCAATAAACAACTTTTTTATAAATGCTATTTATATGAAATCTGGCCACTATTATCCGCGCGCAATTATAGGTGGTTTTCAGAACAAAGGAATAGCGTTCGCAATCGGGTATGCCGAAGAAGACAGCGCCGGTTTTAAATTTACGGGCAACGGTGCATTTGTGATTTCATCGGAAACGTTTATTGAAGATTGGTTAAAGTGCGGATTGCTTGTAACTATTGGCAAAGAAAAAACAGTGTTAGATTTTCAGGCCGTTTATACCCCAAATCACCAAAACGCGTTTTTGTTGGAACTGACAAATGTCAGGGGTCAAACTGGAATCCATGGAACATACCGATATAGTTTTAAAAATGAAAAAATTGATATTTTTGCCAATGGATTTAAACAATTTAATGATGGGGTTGCCGGTGGCGCAATCGGGATTCGTCATCACAGTGGGGCTTATGCAACAATTGGTGCAACGTACCATGATCCTATGCGTGCAATAAATTCTGATGCGACACCAAGCGAACTTTACAACAAATATACACCATATGTTGAATTCGGGCTTATTTTCAAAATCAAAAACATCACAACAATTCGGTGATATTTTGACTTAATCTTTTTCTTTCGAAAAGAGATTATGAAACCAATTTTGCAGAAACGATTTCCGCTGTGCAACCTGCTTGACTTTTTCCTGAGCACTTAGTTTATCATACAAAAAATCTATGATAATGTTCGGGGTGCAATTTGGGATAGTTGTTAAACCATCTTTTGGATCGAAAGTCAGTTGTTCGCCAAATTCTTTTTCTAAAAACATCCAAAGCTTATACCAATCAAACGAATCTATTGCCAATATTATGTCATCATCTGTTAGTTTCGTTGTCTTGGTTAAGTCACATTCTTTTAAGGCCTTGTGTACCCCTTCGGAAATAAATTCGCGCGTCCACTTTTTTGTCTGCATCAAAGTACCTTTTTGTTTTTCTGTATCGCAGGCTAGCATTGAAATTTGCGAATGTCAAAAAAAATTGAATTGAGACTATTAGTGTATTGACTTTTTTGTTCGATTTGCTACAATGTGGTCGCATTAATATAAAACCAAGGAGAAAATAAACATGAAAAAATTACTTATTTGTGGTGCTGCAGTTGCCGCAATTGCTGCCTGCTCGGCAAAAACAGAAGAAATCAAGGTCTTTGACGCATCTTGCGAAAAGATTATTGCCTTTGAACAAGGTGACATGATTGTAAAATGCCCAATTACAGAAACACTGGCTTCATTGCAAGGGCAAACTCCGACCGGCATGTTCGTTCAAGGTGGTGATTTGAATATTGCAGAATTGGCGACTGATGCAGAACATGTTTATGTAAATGTTATTCCGGCGGGTGCTTATGAATGGGCGGCTCAAAAAGAATACCGTGTAATGGTCAAGAATCCGACTATCGACGGCGAAGCTTTCTATACAGTAAGCGCTTTGGTTGAAGAATAAAATTTTCTTTTAACAAACAAAAGGCCACCAATTCTTGGTGGTTTTTTGTTTATTTTATCTTTTTATTTTATTTTTTCTGGTTCTGGCATAAACTGAACAAATTCGGACATTGTTATTCCTGTTGCATTTAAAACTTTAGCTAGACTGTATGTTGATGGCCACCGTGGTTGACCATATTTGCTGAACCGCTTGCTTTTATTGAAAGTCGTCGCATCAAGCCCAGCAAACTTGGCAAGCCCCGAACAAGACATATTTCGCGATGCCGCAAGTTTAACTATTGCACGCCATAAATCTTCATGAGTCATTTTTCCCTCCTGTATAAAGACTAGATTTATTTTGTATGTTCTAATAATAATTGAAATTAGTTCCTAGAACAAGACTTTTTTCTCTGTATATTTTCCTAGGTAAAAATTTCTAATTTGGCGATATGCGCACAACAAATAGATTATTGCAAAACTAAATTATTAAGAATATAATCACAATGTGTAAAAAAGGAGTCGAAAATGTTAACACTTATATTCATTATATTGAAACTTGCCAAGGTGTTGAATTGTTCATGGTGGTGGATTGTATTACCATTGTTGCTTGACGGTGGCATCATACGTGTATTCTAAAAAAAAGATACCCACAAACGTGGGTATTTTTTTGTCCGCAACATCCTACACTATCAAGACAAATAGAATTTACCGAACTTATGTACAATATCAAAACGTATAAAGAAAAATGGTTATGATCTTACATTAGATACAGAAATTCTTTATATGCCTGAAATGTGTATTCGATGTCTTTTGCGTTTATGATTTCCCAAGGAGAATGCATACTCATTACAGAAATGCCCATATCA
Organism: Alphaproteobacteria bacterium; assembly: GCA_017962125.1. GTDB lineage: Bacteria > Pseudomonadota > Alphaproteobacteria > Rs-D84 > Rs-D84 > Enterousia. The sequence goes on along the minus strand of JAGCVZ010000009.1, from coordinate 29,181 downwards.
ATTGTATTCATCCCGTATTTTGCGGCATACAGGGCAATCGTTCCACCACCACCCGCATCAACTTTACCTAGTTCGGCAACTTGGTATGGTATATTCTTAGATTCTAACACAGATCTGATTTTTGCGACATATTCTGGATTAGCATCATTTGCTTCGTATTTTCCACCGTAACCAGTGAATTTTGATAAGACTGGACCTTTACCTAGGAAACTTGCATTATCCATATCAAAACGGTCAGAATATTTTGAATCATACGCACTAGTGACATCACATGATAAAATATTGCTGTTTTCTAAACATTTCCTAAGTGAATATTCGTTTTCAGAATAATAGTTATACACCAGTTCTGATACCGCGTTTTCAAGTAAATGACTGTTTAAACCTGTGGCACCCACACTCCCTATTTCTTCTTTGTCGACCAATAGTAAACATTGAGTAATTTCTGGAATTTCGTTATTGGAAACGAATGCTTTAAAAGCAGAAAAAGCGCAGCATCTGTCATCTTGCCCATAACCAATAATCATAGATTTGTCCAAGCCCATATATCTGGCCGGACCAGCAGGAACAATTTCTAATTCAGAAGAATAAAAATCTTTATCTTCTATTTGGTATTTTTCTTTAATGATTTCTAAGATTTTTTCTTTGTATTTCTTGTCGTCTTTCATATCAGGTTCATTACCTATGATTACATCCAAAGATTCCCCTTCAACAAAGTCAGAAACTTTTTTGGTAATCTGTTCTTTGGCAAGGTGTGGCAATAAATCAGAAATACAAAAAACAGGATCAGACTCTTTTTCGCCAATTACTATGTTTTTTATTTCACCGTTTTTCTTGCAAACAACACCATGTATAGCAAGTGGTAAAGTTAGCCATTGATATTTACGTATCCCACCATAATAATGCGTATTTAAATATGCGATACCAGTTTTCGTAAAAATGGGATTTTGTTTTATATCTAAACGTGGTGAATCAATGTGTGCACAAAGGATATTCATTCCTTTGCTAATAGGTTGTTTACCTAATTTAAAAGCAATTAACGCTTTATTCATTTTTATTGTATAAAACAACCGATTGTTTTTATCACATTTGTCGGTCAAAGATTTATAACCACAAGAATCTAGTTCTTGTTTTATAAAATCAATACATTCACGTTCTGTTTTGCATGTGCTTAAAAAAGAGATATAATCATCCTGCAACATTTTATAATTCCTTTGTTTTATAAACCTGACGTCAGTTTAACATGTATACCAAGAAAATCAAATATAAAAAACATATTCCCAATGTTTTTAGTGCAAAACATTCGATAATTGACGTTTGTAAAACCTTTATTATCGAACTGCTAAAACTATTACCCCCCCCAAAAAACCGCACTTTAAAGGTGCGGTGTATCTTTTGGTGGGAGTATGCTTGCATTAATCGAGCAAAAAATAAACAAGAATTTACCGATTTAATGCAACGGGTGAAAGTGTATAAGGAAAAATGGTTGAATACAAATTGAACATAATTTAATATATGCGATATAAATAGAAGGAGAATATAATGAAAACAATTGGCATAATCGGTGGAATGAGTTATGAATCCACAGTTGAATATTATAAAATTATAAATGAAGAAATAAATAAACGGGCCGGCGGTTTGCATAGTGCAAAAATGTTAATTGAAAGTTATGATTTTGCTGAAATTGAAAAATTACAAACGGAGGGTAATTGGGTAAAATTGGCTGAAATTTTAAGTGATTCTGCAAAAAAACTTGAAAAGGCAGGCGCTGATTATATCGCAATTGCAACGAATACAATGCATTTGGTTGCCGATGAAGTTCAAAAAAGTGTATCCATACCGTTAATTCATATTGGAGAATCTGCTGCAAATTATATTAAATATAAAAATATTGATACGGTCGCTTTACTTGGGACAATTTATACTATGACAAAGCCGTTTTATAAAGATAAACTAAAAGAACATGGCATAAATGTGATAGTACCTAATGAAAATCAACAACATATTATAAACGATATAATATTTAATGAACTTTGTGTTGGTATAATAAAAGAAGAATCTAAACAAAAATTAAACTCTATAATTGATGATTGTATTTCGCAGGGAGCAAAGGCGATTGTTCTTGGTTGTACAGAATTACCGAATATAATAAAAGAAGCCAAAGTAGAAATAGTAGACACAACAAAAATTCATTCCCTGGAAATCGTTAAAAGAATTTTGGAATAACAATTTTATCGCTTTGGAAAGTTGAAAACTGCCTCGGTGGATTCGAATGGAGCAAAGTATTGGAAATCTTAGTTATTCGAAGATTGGTAAAAATTGGTGTTTTTTAGAAATGTTATTTTCGAACTACCAAAACTATATAAAACCCAAATAAAAACCGCACTTTTTAAGTGCGGTGTATCTTTTGGTGGGAGTGGGTGGTACCTTGATGCACAATAAGCAAAATTAAAAAATTTATCTGCAATAAATTTTTAAAATTTTTCTAATTGTTCATCTGCGTATTCGCCATGTGCGCCAATTATTCACGAAAATTTCATTTTCGTATGGCACTATCGTGCCATGGCGCTCTTGCGCATCCACCCACCCCACATTGCAACATAAAAAATGACCCGTTTGGGTCATTTTCTATTTTGGTGGGAGTGGGTGGATTCGAACCACCTCAGGCTTAAGCCAACAGATTTACAGTCTGCCCCGGCTCTCCAACTCCGGCGCACGCCCAGAACTGTTCTTTGCCCGTCTTTGCTGTCGCAAATCCATGGTGCGGGCAGCGGGACTCGAACCCGCATATCAAGCTTGGAAGGCTTGCGTACTAGCCCTTGTACTATGCCCGCAACGAGTTCACAGCTCGTGTATTATATAATATATTTGTTAAAAATCAAGTGGTAAATTGCGGAATGCACTAGTTGCCACTTGTGCAATCGGTGCCACAACAATGCTTTCTTACATTCCATGAGCCTTGGTTGCACTCAATACATTCTTTATAATCACTCTGACTTATTTCGCGCCAGCAATCAAATACATTTTGCTTCCCGCGTGCCAGTTGTTGTGCGGTAAGCGTATCTCTTGCCGCGACACAGTTTTTTTGCTTCGCATCCCAAAACGGCGTCTCATCTTTACATTTTATACACTCGTTTCTTTCATTTATACCCTGGTGCAATGTTGTTCTGCATGATTTACAGTTCTTGGTTCCCTCTTCAAAAGCGTAATCAAGCCCACCCTTACATACAAGTTTCCAACAAGAATTTTGGTTTTCTGTTTCATATATTGTTTTTGAATGTTCACTTGCGTTAAAATCGTCTTTATTAAAACCATCACACCACTCGTCATCTCCAGGCACGTTTTCCGCACACATTTGACGCAAAACACAAATTTTTTGTTCACTTTCTTCAAGTTTAAAACCTGGTGCACAGAGAACTTTTCTGTTATCTGCTGCGCCAATCGCATTGCTCATTTTTTTATGCGAAGCCGTCACTTTAACAGGAGCAACATTGACATAATTTGGTTCTATATCCAAAACACCTAAAACTATATATTCAACAATCCAATCCTTCGCAGTTTTTGTTGTATATTTAAAAACTTCAACATCAGTGGTAATTATACCTTTTTCTTTGCCACATAACAAACGGTAATTTCCATCCGCTCTATTATTTAAAATTTTCGTGTAATCTTTATATTCTCTTGTACCATTCTGTCTCTTGGGGCAACCTTCGGTACTACCATCTATGTCTGCTATTTCTTTTTCGCATTTATCACCATACCACCCAGATTCGCATATTGTTTCACACTTATATCGCGGAGACACTTCACCATTTCGAAGACGACTGGGTGGCAAATTATCATCAAAAAAATCAATAAAAAACGTATCCGGGTCTGTATCCCAGGTCCAACCGGCCTGCATTTGAGTCATACAAAATTTTCCACCATGTTTATATATTTTACGTGCGATAATCGGAACAATGCTACCTTCGTTATCACTGGTACCATAAATATCGTTATCTGGGGCTTTATAACCTTGACATTCTGCACTACCACTACGTCCGTTACCAACCCCAAATGTTCCAGCCCACGACTCAAATTGCCAATTTGGCGCGAAATAATCCTTTAATGGATACTTTGATTGGTCATAATTTACACCATCAATGGCATTCCACTCATCCGCTATATCAGGATCTACAACATGTGGAAAACTTACCGTTCTTCTGTCACCAATTGCGATGCCGACAATCATTATTCCACAAATTGCAACAATAATTTTTCTCATTAGAATTCTCCCTGATTAAAAATCCTTTCGGTTTTAGCGTAGCAATTTCATATCGCGCTTGCAAATGAATTTTTTTTATTTTAAAATTATTTTCATGAAATTGAAAAAAGTTTTTCGTTTTTTTCTGCATGTAATTTTCTGGTGCGTGGTGGCGACGATTGCTGGCGTGGCCGCACTTTTTTTAATCTATGGCGGAAATTTACCTGATTATCGGAAACTTGCGACGTACGCGCCACCGGTTGCAACACGACTTTATGCCGCAGATGGCTCGTTGCTTATTGAATACGCCGAGGAACGTCGCGTATTCATTGACTTTGAAGATATGCCAACGCAACTAGTTAATGCCTTTGTTGCCGCCGAAGACCAAAATTTTTGGACACATCCAGGTATTGATGTCCAAGGTATTTTGCGTGCATCAATAAATAACCTTATGCATTCTATGGGTTTTAATACAACCTTTACTGGTGCATCAACAATAACCCAACAAGTCGCCAAGAATTTCTTCCTTTCTTCTGATCGAACAATTTCGCGTAAGATTAAAGAAGCAATTTTAGCGTTGCGGCTTGAGCGTGCTTTTTCAAAAAAGCATATTATGACACTTTACCTTAATCAGATATTTTTGGGCGCGCGTGCATATGGCGTTGGGTCGGCGGCGTTGATGTATTTTAACAAGCCTGTATCAGAATTAAATTTATCGGAATGTGCTTTCCTTGCATCTTTGCCCAAGGCACCAAACGACCGCGCACGCGCCGAAGAACGCCGGAACTATGTATTGCGCCGTATGGTCGAAGAAAAGTATATCACACGCGAACAGGCTGATGCCGCCGCCGCAGAGCCACTTAATATCAACAGTGGCTTTACCGCACAAATGGAGGACGACTTTCAATACTTTGCCGAAGATGTGCGCCGACAACTGCTTGATAAACTTGGTCGCGAAACACTTTATAATCAAGGGTTATACATTAAGACAACAATCATTCCAGAATATCAACGCGCTGCATCTGCTGCATTAAACAAGGCGTTGGATACTTATAACGAAGGTCGTCCGGAAAAATTGCAAGGTGCGATTATTGTAATGAATCCGCATACTGGGCGTATTCTTGCTATGGCGGGTGGACGGTCTTTTGCACAAAGTTCGTTTAATCGGGCAACACAAGCAATGCGCCAGATTGGTAGTACGATAAAGCCTTTCGTGTATTTGGCGGCTTTGGAACGCGATTTTTCGCCCGAAGGTTTGATTTCTGACACTCCTATCGTCGGATGGCGCGAAAATAATATGCAATGGAAACCTGAAAATTACGACAAGAAATTCCTTGGGGATGTGCCGTTACGGCTTGCATTGGAAACTTCGCGTAATGTTCCCAGCGTACGCATGGTTGATAAAATCGGTGTTGAAAATGCTATTGAGGTCGCACAAAGATTTGGTGTTTATCCAAAAAATATGGATAACTTGAATCTGTCTATGGCGTTAGGTTCAGGAGAAACAACACTTGAAAAGTTGGTGCTTGGATATTCGGCGTTCGTAAATGGCGGGCACAAGATTCAACCACACATGGTTGATTATATTGAAGACAGGTATGGCAATGTAATCGGCGGAAACAAAAACGAAATTATTGAATGGGCGGATGGAATGGAACCTGATACAATGGCCCCAGATTCAGAACCTCTGTCCGACCCGCAAAGTCTTTATCAACTGGTTTCGATTCTACAAGGCGCGGTTGAACGTGGCACTGGACGCCAAGCAGGCGTCGCCGGGCATACTATTGCCGGGAAAACAGGGACAACGAACGATGTCAAGGACGTTTGGTTTGTCGGCTTTACAAAAAACCTTATTGCCGGGGTGTATTTGGGTTATGATACGCCAAAACCACTTGGTAAAGGCGCAGGGAGCCATATGGCTGCGCGGGCGTTCGCGGATTTCATGCAGGTCGTTTTGGCAAACGAAAAGAACCAACCTTTTGCCGTACCGGACGGGTTGAATTTTGTGCGTGTTAATCGGTCAAATGGCGTTGCCGCCGCCCAAGATCCATCTGGTATGATTATTACCGAGGCATTTAAGCCCGGTCAGGGTCCAAACCCTGTTAAAGCGAACAACCCTGAACAATCGGATGCCGTAGTTGGCGGAATTTTCTAATTTAAAAAAAATTTCTAAATAAAGTTTCACTATTCAAACTATTGTGATAAAATAAAGGCATAAGAAAGGAGATTTTATGCTTACTGATTATTTATTATCACACGGATTCGGATTATTCTTTGGTGGCTGGACACAGTTTGGCGCTGCGTTTGGTATAGCATTCTTGGTTATGATGCTGTTTGGGCGATCGTTTGTTCGCGCAATGCATGCATGGCAAAAAAAAGGACAACCAATTAGCGAAAACGTTCCAGAATCACATCGTCAAAAAGCCGGCACGCCAACGATGGGTGGAATACTGGTTGTGATTGCAGCATTGATTGGCGCGATTTTGTTTATGCCGGTGGACAGCATGACAGGTTGGATTGCACTTTTGTCTTTGGTTTTATTTGCTATTATCGGATTTATTGATGACTATAAAAAAGTTACTAGCCAATCAAAAAAAGCATCAAATGGTCTTAGCCCAGCGTTACGCCTTATCGTTGAAGGTGTATGTGTTGTTGTGCTTGCATATCTTATCAATTTGACTATGCCGTCTTATATTCCGGATAATTCTCTGGCATTGCCGTTTGGTATAATCTTTCCGCTTGGGATATTTTATTACGTGTTCGCATATTTTGTTATCTGTGGTGGCGCAAATGCAACAAACATCACAGATGGTTTAGACGGCATGCTTGCAAAACTTTATATCCCAGTTTTGATTGTTTTGGTGGTTGCGCTTTATGGTGCTACACGCATCGGGTTCATGGATACAGTCTTATTTATGCCGGCAACCAGTGGTTTATACCCTGTACTTGGCGCAGTGTTCGGGGCTGTTCTTGGATTTCTATGGTTTAACGCAAAGCCAGCATCGATATTTATGGGCGATGTCGGCTCGCTTGCACTTGGTGGATTTATGGGAACGGTTGCAATGTTACTTAAATCAGAGGTCATTATGGGAATTGCAGCCGCAATGATGGTTTTAATACTGCTATCATCATTTGTTCAAACAATGTTCTTTAAAATTACCCGGCATGCAACTGGAACAGGACGGCGAATTTTCCTGCGCGCGCCGTTACATCACCATTTTGAAGAACTTGGATGGCCCGAAACGAAAATTGTAGACAGGTTTTTCGTTATGTCCGTTTTGTTTTCAGGGCTTGCATTGATGCTATTGAAATTTGCATAAAGGAAAGATACGTATGTTTAAACGGACGGAAGAAAGCGGGCTTACCAGTTGGTTTTTTGAAATCGATAGACGATTGCTGTACATGGTTCTGTTGCTTATGGTAATCGGGATGTTTTTTACCGTTTCCGCCGGAAGTGTTGTTGCCGAACAGAAAGGGTGGCCTTGGTATACTTTCTTTGTAAAAGGCCTGCCATTTTATGGAATCGGACTTGTCACATTATTCGTATCAAGTTTACTAACAAAAAAAATTGTTCTAAAATTATCCGTATTAAATGTGGTTGTAGGATTGGTTCTTTTGATTGGGACACTTGTTATACCACATCCTTTAAATGGCTCAACACGATTTTTTGCGATTGGTTCTTTCAATGTCTTACCCGCCGATATTATGAAGCCCGGTTTTATTATACTAACCGCGTGGTTTTTAGCAGAAATGCACAACCGTTTTGGGAATAAACTTTTTATAGCGAAAGAAGCATGGAGACTTGGTATGCCAAATTGGTGGATGTATATCGCGCTGTTTGTTCCATCTTTGGCCATAATCTTTACACATCCCGATGTAGGAAGTACTCTGCTTTATCTTGGTGTTTTGATTTGCATGCTATTAATAGCAGGCTTGTCATGGTGGGCGTTCGGGGGGATGGTTGCAGCCGGCGCAGGCATTTTAACTTTTGCATACTATACAATGGATCATGTGCATAATCGTATATCAACTTTGCTAACTGGGACAGGAGATAAGTACCAAGTAACTCAATCAGTTCAATCGATTCAACACGGTGGTTTTTTTGGTAGCGGTGATAATGCGTTTATTAAAGAAAAATTACCTGATGCACATACTGATTTTATCTATGCCGCGATTGTTGAGGATTTGGGTGCGATATTGGCATTTGTGATGCTATGTTTGCTTGTCTATGTATTAAAACTTCTAGTTACAGATGCGTTGGGTGCACGCGACAAATTTGTATTCTATGCAGTTGGTGGAACAGCGGCACTGTTCGGGATTCAGTGCTGTATTAATCTTGTATCCACATTAGGGCTGTTTGCACCAAAAGGCATGACGTTACCATTTATATCTTATGGTGGCAGTTCACTAGTCGGTTTTTGCTTGCTGTTCGGTATGATTCTTGCGATTGTACGCGAAGATAAATGGCATGGTTAAAATTTATTACCAAAAGGAGGTATGAAATGAAAATTTGGATTGCAACAGGTGGCACAGGAGGACATGTATTTCCGGCACTTGCAGTTGCTTCGGAACTTTCATCACGCGGTCATAAAATAACAATTTCTTGCGATGGACGCGTTAGTAAAATGGTTGCAGACAGCGCACCCAAAGGAGCAAAAAAAGTTCATATATGGGCAGCAGGCGTCGGTGCCAAGAATCGATTACATCAAGTTTGGGCATTGTTTAAAATTGGCATTTCCGCCATCGCATTAATTTTACGATTTGCTTTCACGCGTCCAAATCGTGTTGTTGCCTTTGGCGGATACGCATCTGTACCTGTGGTTTTTGCGGCGCACGTTTGGCATATTCCTACTTTCTTGCACGAGCAGAATGGCGCAATCGGACGTGCAAATCGCTTTGCTATGCGTTGGGTCAAAACTTTGATGACAAGTTTTCATGATGTGTCTGGCATACCAAAGAATACAAAAGTACGTGTAGTTTATACTGGTTTGCCAGTAAGGCATGATTTTATCGAGCACGCGGGTGCGCCTTTGCCAAAGAAAATGCATTTGTTAGTAACAGGTGGATCATTGGGTGCACAAATTCTTGATGATATTGTTCCGCGCGCAGTTGCCACAATGGGGAATAAAAAGATTTTTGTTACCCATCAAACAAGACCAGAAAATGTTGCGCGATTACAAAAGTTCTATGCTGACAACAAAATTCACGCTAATGTTTTATCGTTTATTCGTGACATGTCGGGTGCAATCACAGATGCAGACCTTGTTATAGGACGCAGTGGGGCCAGCACCGTCATCGAACTTATGACCATTGGCCGACCAGCAATACTGGTACCTTTGGCGATAAACCCAGACCAAGCGGCAAATGCGGCAAATTATGAAAAATTGGGTGGAGGATTCGCCATAGAGCAAAACAAGTTCACCGAAAAATGGTTGTCGGCAATACTGTCTGAATTATTTGAAAATCCGACAAGACTTGAAAAAATGGCAAAGAAATCATTGGTCGAAAACACAGCGGTTAAAACAATCGCAGATACGGTTAGTAAATAACGATTAGTAAAAAAAATTGGTGAAACCGCCGGAAAATCCGACGGTTTTACATTAAAAACTATATCCAATTGATAGGCCGGCAAAATTGAACCCAAAGTTCGTTTCGGTAAAGTCGCCGTTTGAAAAATGTAGTGTCACAAATTCAATACGCGTATGTTCAGCGATGCGTGTACCAATAAAAAACTTTTCGCCGAATACAAGACGACTTGAAACCCAACGATCATAATTATTACGATAATATGGCCCTACACCAATTCCAACATAAATTCCATGCCATGAAATTGGCGCAACATCCCAAGAGATTCCGCCACCAAAAAAAGACAAACCGTGTGCAGAATTGTAAGCTGTGTTTTGAATTATATTAAAATTCATCCGCGCAGGCATGCGAAAAATTGTCATTGGTTGTGCATACTGCGCCATAACCGTCATCATTGGAACAAAATCCCAATCCCCAGGGTAAAACAGGTGCAACAACGACCCGGACCCAGTACCAGTAGCAACATAAACAGATATTGAATTTTCATCACCCTCATCAAAAAAATGTTATTTCCAGCATATGTTGACGAACAAAACGCCATCAAAAAAAATGCAATTTAAAATTTCTTCATGTCAGTGATTATATTATTTGAAAAATTTGCATGCAATAAAATAAAACTTAGACCATTGTTCCGGGTTTTCTTGTTTACAAAAATTTGCAAACATGTTATAATGCATAGAGATAGTAGTATAGTTTTGCGATAAACTATGCGCTGGAAAGGTTGGAATTTCGGGAAAATCCGGGATAATTAGGAGAGTTTGATGAAGAAAAATTCTTTGCAAAATTTTGGCAAAAATGCACTGGGAACTATGTTTTTACTGATGGGTGCTTTTTTGGTATGTTCGACATTTTTATCAATGCGTGTTGTTTTTGCTGACCCACTTGGTCCGGTGTTTGGAAACGCCGAAAATAACGACAACAATTTGACCTTAGGGCGCACAAATCCGCGCACATCTCCACGTGCAGATGCAAATCGAAACGTTCGCAACACTGCGGCACGTCCAACAACAGGGACCACGGCGGCAACGACGCCCAAGATTGCAACACGCAATGTTGTTCAACGTCCAACGACCGATATCGCACGCGGTGCAACGGCACGTGGCGTTGTTTCGCGCGAATTGGCTCGCCAGGCATCACGGGGCGCGACAACGCGTAATGTCCGCGCGCGTTCTGCAACCAACACAAGCACCGCACGTGTATCACTTTCTGGGGATGCAATTCGTGGAACAAAGACGGTAAACGGAACTTACTATACCTATTTAAACAACAAACTTTACACTGGCAATTATACCAACATTATTGATTCTACGACAGGGCTTATTTCTGCCGATGCGTACAGCAATTGTTTAGAGGCATATTATACATGTATGGACGAAATTTGTACGGCTCGGAATGAAGCACAGCGGCGTTGTGCATGTGCAGGTCGTGTCAAGGCCTTTGCCGAGGCGGAAGACGCTCTGGAATCTGCAAACGAAGAACTTATTAAAATTTCTGGTCAATTAGCGTTATTGATTGCAAACAAAGGTAAAGAGGTTAGCGCGGCATTCGAATTGACTGATGCCGAAAAAGTTATGAATTGTGTTTCCTGGCGTGAGGCAAGCGAAAACGGAACGGCCAGCGCCAGCGATTTTGGCACTTGGTGCGCGGATCATGGAATTTATGATACTTCATGTTCAGAAAGCATAGCACCAACGTATTGCACCAATAGAACGGTTTATGGGTTTGATGTGGGGGACCTTAATGGTGCTGGTTCTGATATCCTTGCATCGCTTTCGGCATGGGCGGACCAAGTAAAGAAAAACACCGATACAATCTTGGCTGATAATACAAGTTCTGTCTTTGATTCTGTTACGAATATGAACCAGTATTTAAGCGGAATCAGTGGAGCTGCCGCTTCATTACTTAATGAAGAAGCGACTGTTGACACACTGGCGGAAACGTGGGGATATGATTTATTCCGCTATGCGCATAATAATGTCTGTGCGCGGGTGCTTGATTCTTGCTTTAATGGAATATATGAAGGCTGTGGCACACCACCGTCTGGGGGGCGTTGTGCAAATGGTGCAACATCGTCTTGTCCATTTAATTATAACAGCAAAATTACAATTTCATCTTCGGGCGATGTAACGTTGAACGAACGCAGCACCATTGGTTCTGCCGCTAGCGCATCGTGCTTTGGTTACAGTTCATCAAGCGACCCGTATGAAAACTTGCGTGGTCCAGTCGCAGATGCGCGTCGCAGCGTGATGCAAAAATACTTATTAGATGCAAACGCAGATTGTGATTTGTATGGCGAACAGTTAAAGACCGCCGCACAAAAGATTGCGTATCAAAAGGTCGCTGCACAACAGGCGTTACAACAAAAGAGATTGGAATTCTATAACGAAGAAAGATCAGACGTTTTGGCCAAGGCAACCGCCGCGGGAACAAACTTTAACGAATGTATAAGTGAACTTTGGGATTGTTATGAAACCCAGGCATCAGCGAACCCAAATTGGCCAGATGCGCGTATTAAAACGTATTGTGCACAAATTGCAAACGTTCCACATTGCTATCAAGACATGATTTGCAATCCATCATACGCACAATTTAGGGCAATCATAGATGTCGCGGATAGTACACAATGTAAGTGGCACGCAAGTGATTATACAGAGAACACTTGCCGCAATATCGTAACATTGAACGAGATATTAAACGGTGCAACAGATCCTGATGCAACAATAACAGTAACATTCCCACTTTCGAATTCCGGACGCGCTTCGACGCCCACACAAACTACCGGTAATAACGAATCAACATCAATTAGTAGCACCGCGACTACGAGCAGTGGGGGACGCACTTATAATTCCGCAGAATTACGTGAGTATTGTTTGCGCGAAACTCTTGGGTGCCAAGCGAACCAGAGCGGTTGTATTCGTCGGTGGACCGCACATCCGACAAATGCAAATAGTGATTAACAAATATTTCTATTATTTTTCAAACGGCGCGGTTGCGCCGTTTTCTTTATGTAGCATAAGAAACCTTATTCGTGACGATGGGACAGCAACTTTCGTCAGCGCAGCATAACGGTTTTGTCTAAAACTTTCTACAAAACACTTGACTTTTGATATTAAAAATGTATTATTTGCATAAACTTTTAGACAAAAGTTAACACAAAAGGAAATAATATGAGTGACTTTGCAATCTTTCAAACCGGCGGAAAGCAATATCGCGTAAAGGTCGGTGATGTTATCAAGGTTGAAAAATTAAACGCGGACGGCGATGTCACATTTGACCAGGTGTTGATGTTTGGCGACAAGGTCGGCACACCAACAATTGATGGTGCAAAAGTGATTGCGACTGTTGTAGAACAAAAACGTGACGCTAAGGTTTTGGTATTCAAGAAAAAACGCCGTCAAAACTATCGTCGCACACGCGGTCATCGTCAATTTATAACCGTGTTAAAAATCAAAGAAATCAAAGGCTAAAATTAAAGGAGTTTAATTATGGCACATAAGAAAGGTGGCGCAAGTACTTCGAACGGACGCGATTCAGCGGGACGCAGACTTGGAATTAAAAAGTCTGGCGGCGCGCATGTAATTCCGGGCAACATCATTATTCGCCAACGCGGAACTGCTGTTCATCCAGGCGACAATGTTGGTATGGGTAAAGATCACACACTGTTTGCCAAGGTTTCTGGCAAGGTTGCGTTTAAACGCGGATTCCGTGATCGCAAGACTGTTTCGGTTATACCGGATGAAAGTGAAAAATAATAAAAGACCGCCGTTTGGCGGTTTTTTTATTTCTTTTTTGTCTTTTATCGTACAAAAATTTATGATATAATTGTCAAAAGGTATGAGGGTATTTACACTTGGATTTTTAGTTGCGCTTTGTGCGCCGACTGCGGCTTCCGTAGCGGCGACTGTGTCTCGTGTTATACCAGGAACAAACACGACAACCATGGGTGACCCACAAGTTTCTGTTGATGAACAAACAAATACATCTGGGCGTGCGACACGAACAACGAATGAAAGCAATGACCGTGCCGCTGTAACGCGCAGCATTGTTCGCACCGTTCCAACGGATAAAACACGCGCAACAGAATCCACAACACGCTCGGTTGGTCGCGCCGTCGCCGTAACACGTTCACAAACACCGCAAGATTCCGCACGCAGCAATTTGGAATCTACGGTTCGCAACATTGGCCGTTCCCAGCGCACTGATGCGGCAAGCATAAACGCAAATCCGGCGGTGCGTCGCATGGGGTTAACATTGCGTCCGTCCACAGCAGAAGTTGGTGGTCGTGCGGTTCTTTCGTCTGGGGCTCAGACTGGGTCAAACATGGCATCAGAAATAAACAAACTTAGCCCGCGTATCGCAACAATAAAACAGACACGCAACGAAGAAAAATTGGATACCGCCGCGATTGCTGAGGCTAAAGCGCAAATGGAACAAAAAGCCGAACTGAACAAATCGTGCCAAGACCAATATAATGACTGTATGGACCAATTCTGTGCGGTGATTGATGCAAATCAAAAGCGTTGCTCTTGTTCTGCAAATTTATCAAAGTATGTCAAGGTTGAAGAAGCGGTCAAAGAGGCAAATACTAAATTAAATGAAATTGCGCAAAACATTCGTTATGTTGGGCTTTCTGCCGATGAAATTTCTGCGATTATGTCCGCGACCGAGGCCGAAGAAGCCATGACGGGTACGGTTGACACAACTGAAAACCGCAACTTGTTGTCGCAAATCGAAAATATGATAAAAGACCCAAAAACCACATCCAGTGTATCGTATGCCACGGATTCATATGGTCTTTTGGATATAGACTTGGATTTTTCAAGCGATGATTTTTCTGATTTGTTTAGTCTTGATTTCCTTGGTGGGTCCAGCAACAGTTTTTCAAACCTGCGTGGCACAGAACTTTACAAGGCGGCAAAAAGACGTTGCGAAACTGTTATAAAACAATGCAAAGAAATTGGCGCAACCGCGGACCAGATTACTGGCAATTATGACCTGGCCATAGATAAGGATTGCATCGCGTATGAACAAGGTTTAACCAAGATGAACGAAACATTGGTTTCAAATGTACGCAGTGCAACACGAATGTTACAAAAGGCGCGACTTGCCGTATTACAAAATCAAAATACATACGATGCAATCGGTTGCGTTGGTGCATTGGAAAGCTGTATGAAAGATGATATGGTGTGCGGTGAAAATTACGCAAAATGTCTTGACCCAACCAAGGAGTTCATCGATGAAAACGGTAATGTTGTCTTGGGTCAGAACATAAATTACATACAAAAATTTATGGCAGGATATAATAATGCCACAATCGACAGTTCAAAGTTGGCCGAAGCATATGGAACAACTATAAGCAATTCAAGCTGTGCTGGGGCAAATAATGACGGTCGTTGCGTTGTTAAATACTTGCTGACGAAAATTGGGACCCAACCAAAGGCGACAGCCGAAGGTTTATGCCGTCCAGTATTAGATAAATGTCGCGCATATACTTATGATGACCGGGGGCAATACATAAGATTTAACGATATTGTCGTGAATTATATCCAACGCGCAATGGTAAATATCAAGGCCGCGCAGTATCAAATTGTTTCTGACTATGCATCAAGTTGCCTGTCTGATATTGCAACATGTTATAACAATCAGGTTTCACAAGTATCGTCTTGGTCGGCTACTGCGACCGCATCAAGTGTATATAACATTATGCGTGGGGCGTGTCGTAATGTGGCGTTAACATGTGGTTATGCTGTATTTGCGGCGGATGATACACCAACTGGATGCCCTGAAAATGATTCTAATACCTGTATAGAAAACATTTCTGAAATGTTCTATCAATCGCTATTGTGTCCGGATAATTCAACATATAGTGCCGAAAACACCACCAATAGAATTGATACAAACAATACCGTCGGCGGATGGGTGAATCAGAAATGTAAATGCAAAGAAGACTATGTTGTATTTAATGGTTCATGTTTGGCAGTATGTCCAGCCGGCTCAACATATTCATCAACTGGTGTTTGCACAGAACAATCTTGCCCGAATTATGCGCATATTACTGGAAGTGTTAACGTTAATGAAACAGCTGATTTCTGGGGATATTGCACATGCAATAGCAACAATTACGATGGTAATAATAATGAACACGATGACTATTTTTGGTCCGAACCCACCGGACGTTGCGAAAATTGCGCTAATCATCACGCACAAGTAAATAATGGTTATGGAAACGGTTATAATAACGGATGGTCCGACACAATATTAAACGATAAATGCCGTTGTGATTCATGGAACGGGTATGTTTATACCTCAGATAGGCTCGGTTGTCAACTTTGTCCATATCCGAGAAAACTAGCAGATAACCCATCATCGTGTTGGACATATAATTCAAACGCATCTGAAGGCGAGCCAGGTTATGATGGTAATTTTAATGGAATTTATGGTTCCTTACCTGGTTATGAACGTTTGGCCTGCTATTGCGGTAACGACTCAGCAAAACTTAGCCATAACCTTTGTGCCTGCGGAATTGGTAAATATTACTGTCGCAGTTCTAATTCATGTGTAAGTAATGGTACCGGTGGTTGTGTCGGTGGGGGTGAATGCCCGCCGGGTGAAACATTTGATCAAGGCGCAAATAAGTGTGTAGAAAGTTCATAAGTAACAAAAAATTTGTGAACGTTGTTATTAATCTCTTAATTTCATCGCTCTCTATCAATAGCAATATGTTTCTGAGGTTACATAACTTATTAGACTCATAACATAATGTCGTGGTGTCTTATCGAAATAATATGTTAAAATTTTGTCTATCAAACGAAATCCCCTTTCCATTGGAAAGGGGATTTTTTTGGTTACTTCCGTGGGAATTTAACCGCCGCTTGGGCCGCGGCAAGGCGTGCGATTGGCACACGGAACGGACTGCATGATACAGAATCGAATCCGCATTTATGGAAAAATTCAATCGATTCCGGATCGCCGCCATGTTCACCACATACCCCAAGGTGTATCTTGTCGCCCTTGGTGCTACGCGCCTTTTGCACCGCGTCCTTTATCAGCAAACCAACACCCAACTGGTCAACCGATGCAAATGGGTCGGCAACATAGATTCCACGAGCACGATATTCGTCTAAAATCTTGCCTGTGTCATCACGCGACATTCCCAATGTTGTTTGTGTTAAATCGTTTGTTCCAAATTCAAAGAATTCGCAACTTTCCGCAATTTCATTTGCCAAAACCGCTGCACGTGGCAATTCAATCATTGAACCAACCGTATATTCGACGCTTTCGCCAGTTTCTGCAAACAACGCCGTTGCAGTTGCATCAATTACGGATTTAACGATATCAACTTCTTTTTTCGAACCAACCAATGGAACCTCGATTTCTGGATGCACAGAAACGCCTGCGCGCTTGCATTCCAACGCTGCCGATAATATGGCACGTGTTTGCATTTCGCAGATTTCTGGATATGTAATTGCAAGACGGCAACCACGATGTCCCAACATTGGGTTTTGTTCGTGTAACGCATCCGCACGCGCACGCACAAATTCTACAGGTTTGCCGATATGCGCTGCAAGTTCGGCAATATCTGCATCGGTATGCGGCAAGAATTCGTGTAACGGCGGGTCAATTAAACGCACCGTAACCGGCAGACCGTCCATAATCTTGAACAATTCAATAAAGTCCGCCTTTTGATACGGCAACAATTTTGCAAGTGCCGCGCGACGGCCATCTTCATCTTCGGCCAAAATCATTTCCCGCATGTCTTGGATACGCGCCGGGTCAAAGAACATGTGTTCTGTCCGCGCAAGTCCGATACCTTCGGCACCAAAATCGCGTGCTTGTTTTGCATCCTTTGGTGTTTCGGCGTTCGCCTTGACCGTCAATGTTTTTATTTCATCAACCCATTGCATAAGTGTTCCAAAATTACCTGTCAATTCCACAGAAACCGTTGGGACTGCGCCTTCGATAATCTGACCTTTGGCACCATCAATAGAAACCCAATCGCCTTCGCGGATAACCGCACCACTGGTCGTTTTCATTGTCTTGGTTTCATAGTCGATTTTGATGTCCGGTGACCCAGATACGCATGGTGTCCCCATACCACGCGCAACAACCGCTGCATGTGATGTCATACCGCCACGCGCAGTAATCACGCCTTGGGCCGCATTCATCCCAGCAATATCTTCGGGTGATGTTTCAACGCGGATAAGCATAACTTTCTTGCCTTCGGCCGCCCATTTTTCTGCATCTTCGGCATTAAATACAGCCTGACCAACCGCAGCACCAGGCGATGCCGGAAGACCCGTTGCAATGACTTTGCGTTCGGCCTTGGGATCCAACATTGGGTGCAAAAGGTGATTTAATTGGTCTGCACCAACACGCAAAATTGCTTCTTCCTTGGTCAGCAACCCTTCGTTCACCATTTCAACCGCCATACGAACCGCCGCTGCCGCAGTGCGTTTACCATTACGGCATTGCAACATCCAAAGTTTTCCATGTTCAATAGTGAATTCCATATCCTGCATGTCTTTATAGTGCTTTTCCAATTTTTCACGCACATCACAGAGTTCTTTATAAACGTTCGGCATCGCCTCTTCCAAAGATACGCGACCAGAATCATCCTTGCTCATTGGTTGCGGAGTACGAATGCCGGCGACAACGTCTTCACCTTGGGCATTGATAAGATATTCACCATAGTATTTGTTTTCGCCAGTGGCAGGGTCACGGCTAAAGCAAACGCCGGTTGCACTGTCATTGCCAGAATTTCCAAAGACCATTGCCTGGACATTAACGGCTGTACCCCAATCGCCTGGAATATTGTTCAATTTACGATATGTGATAGCCTTTTTGCTCATCCATGAACCAAACACTGCGCCGATACCAAGTTTCAACTGTTCCCATGGGTCTTGGGGAAAAACTTTGCCAATTTTAACACCAATTTCTTTGAATTGTTCGACCAAAGCCTTTAAATCATCGGCAGTAAGTTCTGTATCGACTTTGTATCCCTTTTCTTCCTTCATGCGTTCCAATGTATGTTCAAACAAATCGATATCTGCGCCCAAAACAACATCGCTAAACATCATGATAAAGCGACGGTATGAATCATATGCGAATCTTTCATCGCCAGAAATCTTTGCAAGTGCCTTTACGGTCTCGTCATTTAAACCTAAATTCAACACCGTATCCATCATCCCTGGCATAGAAACACGAGCCCCAGAACGCACAGAAACCAACAATGGGTTTTCCATATCTGCAAATTTCTTGCCCATAATTTTTTCAATATGCGCAATCCCAGCGCGAACCTGATCCATTAAATCAGATGGATATGTTTGGTTATTTTCGTAATAGTATGTACAAACCTCGGTCGTGACAGTAAAGCCCGCCGGCACTGGCAATCCAACCAAATTCATTTCCGCCAAATTTGCACCCTTGCCACCAAGCAAATTACGCATATCTGCGCGACCTTCGGCACGACCATCACCGAATGTATAAACCCATTTGTTACTCATGGAGTCTCCTTTTTATTGTTGTTATTTTTCGCCGGAGTATTTTTAAAAAAAAATATCATGATTGCAATGAAAAATATTTTTATTTTTCTTTTATTTTCATCTTTACAAATTTTGCCAAATTTGATATTCTTTGTTTGAAAGTTGAATTTTGTAGTAGTGCGAAGTTTTAAGAAGGCGGGAGATATGCACATTTTTGATAGGGCTTGCGTTTTTTCTTTGGTGGCAATTTTGATTGTCGCGCCTTTTGTTGCATCCGCGACTGAAATTGTCACAACCAAGGAATATGTTGATCAAACGACTGTGCAAAAATACCAGGGAACAACAGAAAACGACGTTACAACACTGCATACTGGCGATATTTTACAGGTCAATGCCACTGGTAATTTAGAACGCGTAACGCCTGCATCTGCACCGGCAAGTGGTTCTGTGGTACCTATTACAGCGGGCGGTGTTTATACAGCGGTTAACGGCAAAGAAGATACAAGCAACAAATTAGACGGCAGTACAAATAACACAATTGCTGATTATCCAACAAATGATACAAAATACACATCGGCAAAGGCGGTTGCGGGTTATTCAATACAAAAACCGGTTTCTGCCACTGCAGGTCAAGTTTTAACCTATGGAACAGGTGCAACCGCGGATAGCAGACCAGTCGCACAATACTTAACTGTTCCGGTTGCTGCTGGTGACCCGAACGATGCCAATAACCCAAGTACTCCGACGGGATTCGCATCAGTTTGGATTGAATAAAAATTGTTTTTCTGATTTTTTATTCCATAGGATTTACTGCAACTTTTCCCAATAACATATAATCTGGGCGTTTTCAGGTGTTTCTGCCGTTCGAATGCGGTGACGCGTAGTAAGTCCATCAAAAGCAACATCAATATAAACCTCTGGTGTAGTCGGGCTTATTTCATGTTTATAGTTTAACTCTATGCCACGCAATTTGTGCGTGTTACGGTATTCATAACCTACGCTTTCTGTTGCCCACACTGCATAAACAGCATTGTTTATATGCTGATTTTCGTCTATGTCATCGAATCGACATTTTAACACATGGGTTTTGGTCGCTTCGAAATCTGGGAAACGCTCAAATTTTCTATCATATGCGCGAATAACATCGTCCGGCCACTTGCGATGCAACCATTCATCTAAACGTAACGGTCGGCGGCGAGCCAAATCTATCAATATCCACTGTGATGTTGCACGCACGCGCAGTTTTCCGCTTTCATCGCGTATTTCAAAATCACGTGTCGCACGCAGGTTATCTTGAACCGCGGGCCATGATGAATAGGTCAAAATTTCGCCATTGTGTGGCATATCAACAATATCTACCAGGTAATGCGTAACAACCCAGGCGATATTATTTTCATGTATGAACGTCCGCCCGCACCCAAGCAATTCGGCATGCGTGTCACCCATACCTTGAAGTTCATTCATCAAAATCCCAGGACGAATGTTACCATACCGGTCGCATTGATATGCCAGCAGTTCACGTGTCTTGATAAGTTTTGCATCGGACATTTTATTTTACCCCCGCATCCGAACCTAGCTCCAAATCACTCAAGGTCAGTTCCTCATCCTTGGTTTCGTATTTAATACTGTCTCCTGCAATATTCAAAACTTTTTTCAAATCGTTTTCAGCCATTGATACAAATTCCAAATCTGACGCGCGCCCACAAACAGTCAACGACAAAACTGGTGTTTTAACCGATTTTTGCTGTTCTGATTTCATTTTGCGCACTTTTTCAACAACAGACACAACAGCGGTGTATAGATCATACGATGTTCCGAACGAGACATACGAATCCGCAGTTGGATATAGTTGAACATGAATAGAATTCGTATCTGCGCCCCATGGTCTAGCTTGATAAACCTCTTCTGTTATAAACACCAAGAAAGGCGCAAACATCAAACAGAATGAATCTATGGACAACATCAAAGAAGAAACGGCGGACGCATTATCTGTGCTATATGCACGCCCTTTTACTATTTCCAAGTAATTATCGCAGAAATCCCAGAATAATTTTTCGGTTGCTTCCAGCGCGCCCGCATAATCATTCTGTCCGAATAAACGACGTGAATTTGTGATACATGCCGACATCTTGGCAACCCACGCGCAATCCAATTTGTTGGTTATATTCGAAATATAACCTTTTGTGACATCAATACCGCTTTGTTCAACGATATTAAATACGAATTTTGAAGCATTAAAGAACTTGTTGCATAATTTTTTACCTTGGTCCATAACCTTTTCTTCAAAAGTAGCGTCTATACCTAAACGCGCACGTCCAGCCCAATACCTAACAGCATCAGCAGAATACTTTTCAATCAGGTTGATTGGAGTTATAACATTTCCTTTTGATTTGCTCATTTTTTTACGATCTGGGTCAAGAACAAAACCGCTGATATGCGCCTGATACCAAGGAATCGTATTGTCGGTGGCATATGCTTTCATAATAGTGTAAAAAGCCCATGTCCTTATAATATCGTGTGCTTGTGGGCGAACGTCAAAAGGTAATGAAAGATGATGTCCTTTTGGCGCGATTTCCATGGCAATTTGTGGCGTCACCGAAGATGTTGCCCACGTATCCATGATGTCTTTTTCGCCAACGAATCCGTTTGGTTGTCCACGTTGTGATTCATTAAATCCGTTTGGAACATTCGTCATAGGGTCAACAGGCAATTGTTCGTATTCTGGGTAAATAGGACGCGAATAATCCACGATTCCTTTATCGTTCACATGATACCAAACAGGGAATGGAACACCAAAGAAACGCTGTCTTGAAATACACCAATCTTGATTCAATCCATTTACCCATGCTTCATATCTTGATTGCATGTGTTGTGGATACCATTTTATTTTACGCCCTTGTTCTATCAATTCTTGTTTTATACGTAAAACATCTATGAACCACTGACGCGAAGACACAAATTCTAATGGTCGCGACCCTTTCTCATAAAATTTAACAGGGTGTGTTAATGGGCGTGGTTCTGCTAATAAATCGCCACTTTCACGTAAAAATTCAACGATTTGTGAACGCGCTTTTTTAACAGGCAAGCCCGATATTTTATCATAGTATTCACGCGCTTTTTCAGGATTCAAAGAAACAAAATTGCCCGTTCCATATTCCAACGGAATTAAACGACCGTCTTTACCTATTATCTGTTTGATAGGCAATCCCGATTGTTTCCACCATGCAACGTCTGCCGCGTCACCGAAAGTGCAAACCATCATTATGCCCGTTCCTTTGTCTGGTTCCGCGTGTTCTGATGGAACAATAGGCACAGGAATATCAAACAACGGAACAATAGCAGTTTTTCCAAAATATTTTTTATATCTTTCATCATCAGGATGAGCAACAACCGCGATACATGCGGGCAAAAATTCTGGTCTTGTGGTTGCTATCTTGAAAAATTCACCTGGTTCATCCTTGATTCCGAATTTGATATCATGAAAGAATCCCGCAATTTCCCTATCTTCTATTTCTGCTTGCGCCACAGCAGATTGAAAATCAACATCCCACATGGTTGGTGCTTCTACAATTTTACAAAAACCTTTGTTTACCAGTTCCAAAAACGATTTCTGTGAAACTTTGATTGCTTCTGGCGAAATGGTGGTATACACTAAATTCCAATCATACGAATGTCCGATACGATGAAAGATGTCTTCAAAAACCTTTTCATCATTTTGAGTCAATAAATGACATGTTTCTATGAAATTACGACGCGAAACAGGACGCAATTCTTTAACATCTTCAACGTGTTCTGGAACAAATTTATCATCATAAGGTAAATCCGCGTCACAAGAAATACCATAATAATTTTGCACACGACGTTCAGTAGGTAAACCGTTATCGTCCCAACCAATCGGATAAAAAATCGCTTTGCCATTCATTCGTTGCCAACGAACCGTTATATCTGTTTGGGTATAACTCATAATATGACCGATATGCAAAGAACCAGACACAGTTGGTGGTGGCGTATCAACCACGTAAGTATTATCACGTGATGCATCTTTATCAAAAGCATAGACATTATTTACCTGCCAAAAATTGACGCAACGTTGTTCTATTCCTGTAAAATCTAATTTATTATCAAGTCCTTTTTGTGTCTTATAGTTTGGCATAATAACATCCTATTTTTGTTTATATTTTCATTGTAAAACAGTGTAATTATTATAGAAACAATCATCACAGAGTCAAGGTTTTTATATTATTCCGCACGGACGACACGGCAAAAGACAACGCCGTATATTTCTGCTGCACCGGCACGTCGCAAAACGCGCGAAAGTTCGTTAAATGTTGCGCCCGATGTCATAACATCATCGACCAGTAAAATATTTTTCCCGCGCAATGCTTCGCGATTTAGGACACTGAACACGCCACGAATGTGCGCCACCCTTTGCGCGTGTGTTTTGTGGCCCATGTTCGGACGATATTTACGGTGTACGCTGTTAAAGTCAATCGGCACACCGTACGCACGTGCTATTTCCTGTGCAAGTAATGTCGCCTGGTTGTAGCCGCGCTGAAAAAGTCGCCGATTCGCAAGTGGTACCGGCATAACCAAGTCCGGTTTAATATCAACATCGCGCAGCGCCCATATCATCGCGTGCGACATAAAGCGTGCAAACTTTATGCGACCACCATGTTTGAACGGCAACATAACCGAACGCGACATATCGTCATAAACACACGCCGCACGCATAAATTCCAATTCATTCTTGCCCGCGGCGCACATCGGGCACATAGATTTTTTATTCGATTCGTATTCGTCTGGAAACGGATAGCCACAGCATGCACAATGAGGTCCGTCAATCCAATCAAAGTAACCAAAACAATCATCACACAACTCACCATGTGTTTCCACCCGCGCCGAACATATCGGACACACAGGCGGGAACAACAAATTAATTACAGAATTAAAACAATCGCGACAAAAACGACCAACCACAGACACAGCACATTACCAACTTAAACTCTTGTAATTTTTTGACCCAGTATCACGACCATATTTATTACGTGTTTGCTTGGTCAAAGTCTCATACTGGTCTTTGGAAATCACACGCAAGACAAAACTCTCATCATCGCGCTGCGATAATACGGGAACAATGCGATTTTCAGAAACACCGGTATCGCGCAAAACCTGTTCAACAATAGCCAAACGACGTGCTGCAAGTTTACGAGAGTCCGTAGTTTCTGTTGCCACCTCTGGGATAGCAATTTGAATTGCACGCTTTGGATTACTGACCACTATGCCAGCATATTCGGTCAACAAATTATAATTTTCACGCGATAACGCCGAATCTGTATTTTTGAATTTAATTTTGATTTCTAATGGGCGAATTCTATCACTATCTTCGGATAAATCGCGTACAGATGTAAAACCTTCAATAGATGTATCTATATCACTTGCCGCATCAAAACGATTATCCACAGGATACGTAGAAAGATGCTTGTTTTCTGACAAGAAAGTTTTTCTAAATGCACGACGTAATTCAGACGGTGTCATATTTTTCATGTCGTTACGCACTTCTTGAATTTTCGATGAAGAATTATTGCGTGCAACACGCGAAATAACATCTTCACCCTTTTCATCACGTGACACAACAAGCCGCGAAAGTCTTACACCTTCATCCGTTTTTTTAGTGTTATTAGCAATCGCATGTATCGGTAAATTTTCCGCGACACCGGGAACATCATTTGTTGAACTTACCGCAACCGGAACAGACGAAAAAGCATCCGTTTCAACCGCCGGCAAAATTGTTGCCGAATGCCGAGCAACAGATTCTTCGGCCCGACGTTGCATATCCATTAAACGCGCAATTTGCGAATCCAATGCAGATGTTCGCGACGATAACTCAGAAATATCATCTTTTTGCACAGAATTTGAAATCGACGCTATATTTTCTTCGGGTAAAATTTCATTAGATGTTAAAACAGAAAACTCATTCGCATGTGGCATACGCAATGGCGTATCACTTTTTGCCCATAAATCAGAACTCGGACGATTCGGAACAAGGTAATCCGCCATTAATGTAGACCGATTATCAACATCGCTTTTTGCCACTGGGCTGACCGCTGTACGTGCAACAACGCGTTTGTTGCTTGTTGCCTTCCGTGTTGAATTTGCAACCTGTTTTGCTACTACGGATACAGGTTTTGCATTTTGCATATTCAGTGAAACATTTGATGCCATACCATACTGTGCACGCGCAGAGACAGGCATCCTAGATGTATTTACCGCCGGCAAACGCGCACCCGCAAAAGCCGGCAAAACCAACAAAATTCCCAATCCAGAAACCAAGTTTTGTTTCATGTTCCTTTCCTTCCTTACCCAATCATAGAACAATTTACGAATCGCACGCAAGTGTTTTTTAGTAATAAAAAAAGGTGGTATTAACCACCATAGCATTTTTGAAATAAAATATCGTTATATACAAGGTCCATACGTGCTTTTAAAACACTTGGGGTCCATCTTAAATCCGATTTATGTTCGTTTATTATTTCCATACGCTTTGTTTCCCAAAATTTATACTGCGCTTCGTCTCTAATATTTATTTCTTTACTACCAGCACCCCATGCGATTGTTTCGTTTGTGCCGCCATCATAAATCGCCCATTGTACACACAACGGTAACAATGTAGACAAATTAACAACACTGTGAAAATAATGACGAAATATGACATCAATCGGGACATTGTGACCTTTATCCATTTTTACACGCTTGCCTACGCGTTCTACACATTGGTCTGGCGACCACAACCAACCATAAATTCCTTTTATATTATACCCATTCTTAGCCGCTTCCCTTATGATATTGTCATTTCCCGAAATAGTAGTTTCATATATAACAGACTTTTTTTGCGGCAGATATTCTTTTTTTATCTTGTTTAGCACTATCATACCCGCGCCATGTGGCGTAAGGTTATCCAACATCTGAATTTCATCAGGATTCTGGTAAACAACATGAGAATTTTTTGATAAAAGTCGCTTTATTAAATTACTCTTCCCCGCCCCGTTTGGTCCAGCAACCACGACAAAATCATTCTCTTGTGCAATTTCAAAAAAATTTTCTACATTAAATTCCATGACACTTAAATTCTATGTGAATTCTACCAGTTATTTTTATGTTTGCAAGCAATATAAAATAACAAACCCGCAAAAGGCGGGTTTGTTATCTGTACTTTAATAACGTCCCGCACAATATTCACAACTTGTCGGGTACGGCACACAGTCGACAACCGGGATGTTGCTATAATCCACAGCCGGGGCCACATATGTTGATGTATAGGCCGGAGCAGGTGCTGCAACCACAACAGGTTCTACACGTACAGACTCACAATTTACTTCTGTAATAACAGCACGATGTTCACGTACTGCACGATCCAACACAGCATGCATCGCAGCCGGATCACAGTTGTTTGTACTTGTGCGGTAATAATCCGCATTGGATGCCCCAGCGCAAAGCGCCAAAACAACAGACAAAATTATAGAATTTTTCATACTTTCACCTTTTGGTTTATGTTTATATACGCAAACATAACACAAAAGATACAGTTGTCAAGAAATAATTTGTATTAATTTTTGTAAAGAAAAAACCGTCCAAACGGACGGATTTTAATATTCTTTATCGCGCCATGGCCAAAAGACATTCTGTGGCAAACTATCATTTGCCGCTTTACATCCAGCACTACTAGGCAATTTCTTTTGCTGGCTCTTATCATATTGTTGTGCCAAAGCCAACAAGCATATGATCGTGGCCGCAGTGCAAACATAAACGACAGGACGCCAAGTATCCCACCATTGTTTGAATGATTTTGGCGTTTCTTTTTTATTTAACATTACACATCCTTTTCTTGCTGTTGATATGATGCTACCACCAACTCATTAGGTGTCAAGTTTTTTGTAAAATTTATCTTTGCTTATTTTGTTCTGTTTGTCGCCATTGCCCAAAAAGCAAGTTTATCTTTTGTGAATTTTGCCGTATCAGCCTGTATTTCTTTGTTTGACGAATTATTTCCCATCACATTATACCAACCATTTTCGTCTTCTATAACTGGCACTTTGCCATCACAACATTTCAGAAAAATAACAGAAAACAGCACCATTCCAACACCAACAACCAACAAATAGTAACCTATACCAATCGCTAACTCTTTTGTATTTTTACGCCAAGTTATATCTATTTTAAGATATCGTCTAAATATCTCACTACACAACATATCTATATCGTGGTTACTTAGCACAGTCGTTCCATCCATAGTAATTTTATATATTGTTTTATCATTACCAAACTTTTCGTCTTTACCAACAGCTTGCTCTATTACCATATCGTTATACTCTAACCTATCGCCATTACAATTCACATGATGACGCCAGCGTGGCCAATTCCTAAGGCGCGTTAAACATTGTTTTTGTAATTTTGATTCATCCATGTTTGCTCCTTTTTATTATAAAAAAATCCATCGCAATGCGACGGAAACACTATCTTGACTGTGCCATTACCTTTACGTAAATATCAACAAATTCCGGGATTGGAACCATTGGACCGAAACAAACAATCCTTTCTGACATCAGCCACCTCTTGGGGTTTATAGTATCATTATTTTTTGCTATTGCAACAAAAATCCCACCTACATAGACAGAAAGTCTAAGTAATTTAATTTCCACCTAAGAATTTCTGAAAGGGAAAAATTCTATTTTTTTCTTGGCACTATTATGAATTCATGGTTGTTCATGTCGCCACTGGCATAAACATTGCGCAACTTTTGGTATGTGTTTATTTTGTTATATTCATCGGGTGTCATAATCGCGGTTATTAAATACCACCCCGGCATATCACGAAAACCAAAATCAACCAAATTACCAACGACCACATCGGTATCGATGAATTCAAGTTTCGGTTTTCCTGGGTCAAACATACGCAATTTACCGTCGATTTCAACCGCTATGACCTGGTGCCCGCCAATATATTTTGGTTCATTACCATTTCGCGCGACGGTCCAATCGGGTTCATACGCGGTACAAACAGCAAAACATTTCAATTCTGCATCCGATGCAAATTTACAGAAAAGCCTGGCGCGCCCGGTGCAACCAATGACTTTCGCGGGGATTTTATTTTTTATAATTTCATCCGCGGTCAGTGAAAAATGCCAATCACGGTCACTTACACCGATTTCGCGCATATACTCCCGGCGGTCGCGCGGTCCAACCGCAGAACGCAAGATTTTATGTAATTCATCTAAAACATTTTGAATTTGTTCGGTAATCATGTTGTGATTATAACACAAAATAGAGAAAAAAACAATATGCCTACTTTTAACAGCGCTATACCAAACGACTTTTTTGCAGTCAATTTTCTATAACATCTTGCACATCAACGCACTGTGACAAACCCTTCAACATGGGGCAATTTTACACTTCACGGATTATCGTTGTTGCGTAACACTTTCCTTGCAACAACGCGCCCATAATTCTGACATTTCTGGTGATTCTGAATAAGCACTGGCAAGCAATGCCATCCTTTCTTCATCAGATAAATCAAGGATAGAATTGACTCGCCTTTTATGACCATTTTCATCTACTATAGTGATACCCTTTTGCAAATCTGCGTTTGTGGTCTTAATAAATATCAATTTTTGCTCCATTTTAGTTTATCGGTTAAAAAAACCGCCCAACAGGCGGTTAAAAAGGTTTTTATGTCTGCATGAGTTTAATTCTGGCGACGACCTACTCTTCCGTGGCTTAAGCCAAAGTACCATCGGCGATACGGGGTTTCCCTGTCTGGTTCGGAATGGAACAGAGGGTGACTCCCGCTCTATAATCACCAGAATTAAACTCACGAACA
>JAGCVZ010000008.1 GCA_017962125.1 Alphaproteobacteria bacterium | reverse complement strand
GTTTCGTTTCAATGGCACTATCAACATAATGTTGGCTTGTTACTGTTTTACGTTTCGTTGCATCGTCCGGTTCTGTTGCGTGTGCCGCCACGCCAATCACCAATATCAACAATACAGCAAAAAATCTTTTATACATCTTGCCCCCCTTTTCATTTCGCATATAAAAAACCACCGAAAATAATTCAAGTGGTTGGAGACTCGAAACAATTTAAGCGGAAATTGCGTGCTTATTTTATCGGACAAGTCCGATATTATTCACAACCCTCCAACCGACGAAGTTGGAGTCTTTTCGTCCGCATGCAAGGAATCGCGGACGCCGCTTTTAAATGGGTTTCGAGACCCACCAATGGAACACCCACCGGCAAGGTCATTTTATTAAAATATGAAAATAAAATGCAAGGAGAAATTTCATTACATAAAAAACATGGGGTCACGCCCCATGTTTTTTATTCGTATTCATGCAAATCATCATTGACTCTGAAACGCTTGCGAAAAAGGTTCGCAATTTTTCCAATATCATCTTGAATCTTGCTGCCCATTCTTTGACCAAATTCTTTTAATTCTGTTCTCTTTTCATCACGCCATTCCTTCCGCTGTCTCCGTCTTTCCGCACGTTCGTCATAATCTGGCGCTTCAATTTGTTCAAAATAGGTTCTTAACGGCAATGCATAGAGCTTCATAAACGTGTTATGGTTTTCGTCTTGCCAAATTCGTTTATGATTGATTGTGTTTGGTAATTTATCCACCGCACGGAATACAATATCTGAATCAACATGGTCAATTGCATCAACCCCACCAACAGTTCCATCTTGATTACTGTAATTTCTTATATCACCAATTCGATCGTCCAATGCATCGGCAATATCAAAAAGTTCTTCTATATTTTCTGGATCATCTTCTTCATCTATGTATTTACGTTTGGAAAAATCCCATTTGCCGTCACGCGATATATTAAGCGCCGGATACCATCTGCCCGGAATTTCACGTCCTGAGGGTTCATCACCATTTGCAAGATAATATGGCAACCTTAGCCCGTCAATATCGACAACGACCATCGCACGATTATCGTTTTGTGTAATCGGGTTATGTTTCCCCGTTATATCAACCAATGTTACCGGAACACCACGTATTTTAAACAATTCTTTCGATATAAGGTCCGGTTGTTCCGATAGGTTTACAAGCACATCCGGGATATAATGTCTTCCACTGGGGTCGTGTATTGATTTCGCATAAGCGTTTTCAACCGCAGTTTCAAGACTAGAACCTTTTTCTTCTTGCATTATTTCCAAAGGTTTCGGCGTAGGTTGTGGCTTTGGTTTATCTTTATCCTTTTCTTTTGCCGCTTGTCTTTCACGCAATGCGCGTTCATATTCCTCTTCACGTTCGGCTTGTTTTTGCGCCTGAATTCCAATGATTGGCGCCTTGAATATCAAGTCAGATTGTTCCACTGAATCACCAAAACCATAGTGCTCAAGTTTTTCTGTTAAAAAATTCAGTTTTTTGTCCCATTTAACAAATTCATCTAAATCGCTTTCGTCCGGTTTCATCAACAGATGTTGTTTATATTCGCGCCGATAGGCATCCCCAAGCGCATCGTACATTTCAGAGTCCGAGAGTCGACCAGTTTGATTCCGTAACTGCGCTATTTTCTGATTAAGAGTTTTTACCAGGGTATCACGTTCTTTCCTTTTGGAACCTTGTAACGAAGAATCTTTTAATTCATTTTTAACCTGTTCAAGTTGTTCGTGTAATTCATCCCATCTCTTTGCCTTGGAATACGATATTGCAAATACTTTTGTCGGTGCATCTTCGGGCTTTGAAACACTGATTGGGTTTTCATCATGTTTCGAATTTTTTTGCCGAAAAGCCTCACGTATTTTGCGTAAGTGTCCTTCGGCATCTGGGAATAAAGGTTTCGGGAACACACGATCCAGCGAAAGTTTAGGCAATTCAAACTTTGGTTTATCAGATAATTTTTGCTCATCTTTCGAAAGCGGTTCAAGTATTGGTAAATCTTCATCTTGCAGTTCCGAAAGAATTTGTTCCGTGGTTGGTTGGACTTTTTCTTCTATGACTGGTGTAAACAAAGATTTTTCAGCATTTTCCTGTTCTTCTTCTGGGGCAACAGGTGGAATTTCATCTTGTGATTCTTTTTCTGGGACAATAGGCGAAATTTCATCTTGTGGTTCTTCTTTTGGAACAACAGGTGGAATAACAGGTAAAATTTCATCTTGTGGTTCTTCTTTTGGAACAACAGGTGAAATAACAGGTAAAATTTCATCTTGTGGTTCTTCTTTTGGAACAACAGGTGAAATACTATCTGGTACTTTGTTCCGACGGTTTTGACGAACGCGTGCAAGAAAAGAATCTAAATTACGGCTTATTCCTGTTGATTTATATTCATCTTGTTCATAATTTCCGACCGTTCCGATGCCATCACCCTTGACCGAGTCATATCTTGGAATCTTGGTTGATTCCCAAACCGCCGGTTTATCGACCACTGTCTTGGTTGTTTGGGTCGGCAATTCCCCAGGATTCGAATAAAGTTGATTTTCAATATGACTTTCGACTGGTCCAATCTGCCCTTTGACACCAACATTATGGATATCCATTTGGTTTAATATGCTCATCGCATCCGGGTTGGCCACCCCTGTATCAAGCGCATGCGCCACAGAATTTATTTGTTCGGGTGTATAATGATACCGGTCGGCCCACAAATCAGTGAACGAAAAACGTTCTGGTTGCGCCATCTTGATCATGCGCAATGCGCGATATGGGTCAATATTTGTGTGATGTTCCGCATTGTATTGATTTATGATATCAATATCTTGCTGTAATTTTTCCGGATTGTTTGGGAAATCCTTGGCATACCAATCTTTCACAGCACTTTCTGCACTTTGTAACATCTCATCTGTATAATGTGTAGTGGTTTCTTCGTGTGTAACTTCGTCAGAAATCTTTTTAGGTTCACCATCAATCATTTCTTTGTTTTGAAACCAAGTATTGTCTGGGTTTACCCTGTTATACATACTGGTCAACCCCTGCGCCACATACCGACCGGTGAAACCACCCAAAACAATAGATCCAGCCTTTGCAATCGCCCATGCAATCGCTTGAATTTTGGACATTTTAGCATCCCTGGCTGCATGGTAAACAGTTTTTCCGTTGTTATATGCGCCAAGTGCCAAAGCGCCAAGCCCGGCACCCATTGCGATACCGGCCAAACCACCAGCCGCAAATCCCATTGCAACCATCGCAAGACCACTTGTGCCAAAAGACCGCACCAATTGTTTGTTTTTCTTGAATTCTTCCCAACTAACCGGCCGCCCAGCTTTTTTCTGTGCCTTTACCCATTGTGCAAATTGAATTGCAATCAACGTAAGTGTCGATATGCCCCCGAGAATTGCAAGTGACACTGCAAGTGACACACCGTACTTCGCCGCAGCCGCAGTCGCAACAATTGTAATAAACGCACTAACAATCGAAGAAGTATCAAAGCCTTGTAAAATACCCCAACAAAAATCACGCCGTTTCTTACGCCGCGCGACCGCACCACGTGACATGCGCACATCCGCCATATCATCTATGCGTTCAAGTGGCTGATTGACTTTTTTCCAAAGATTATCAAGTTTTTTAGATTTGCCTATTTTGCCCTTGAGGCGCGCACCCCACCCGACCGTTGCATTAGTTTGCGCTTCTATCGCGGCGTTATAACCTGTATCTGAAATCTCGCCAGTCGTTTCTGTAAGGCTGTTAACAAATTCCTCGCGATACTTTTCATCAGCAAACTTGTCTGTATCTTCTGTACCTTTTTGAACAATTTTGTCCATAGTACTAATTTCAAACAATACATTCAAAATTTCTTCATTTAATTCTGATTCAAGTGCCGCCTCGTCAATCTTGAAATTAAAATCTGCAACATGTCTTTTTGCAATATTATGGCGCGCTATTTCAACAATAGAATCTAAACGCCCACCCCTGGCAATATCAAAACCACGTTCATAAGTTTCATATTTCTTTTTATCGCCTTGTTTGCCAGATACAAATTGCGGAATAACCTGTTTTTTGCTATCCAAGAATTTCTGCAACGCCAATTTTTCCTTGGTTTCTTCGAAAATTTTTGCCCGGTTTAACACACCATACAAATCTTCCCAGCGATCCGCCAACTTTGGCGCATCTTCGTTCCGCGCTTTCATAAGCCCCCAAGATTCATCGTAATCTGAAACAACTACTTTTATCTGTTCTAAGTTGTTATCGATTTCTTTGATTTTATCAGGGTTTGATGCCGCATCAATTTCGGTTTTACGCGCATCAAGCATACTTCCAAAACCTTCGTAAACGTCGGCAATGTTCGTCACATCAACCAGAGGCCACTCTCTTTGGCTGACCACCATACCGCCAGAATTTGCAAAATCCGTAGACAAATCATCAATATGCGCCGCAAGTTTATCAAGACGTTCTTGTTGTCCTTTATCACCGCTACGCACCCGTTTGGAAATTGCGCGATACGCATCACCCAAGATTGCCGGTGTAGCAAGATCCAACCCCATCATATCTTCACCAACAAACGCATCACAAAAATTCAAACGCAGTTCCGGCGACATTTGTGGAACCTTGGTAATAATCCTATTTATCGCGTCAATATCATGCAAAAGCACCGCCCGTCGCACATCACGCGAAGCAAGTAATCTAACCTTGTCACTACCATACGCGATAGCAATCCGCTTTGCCAAACGAACCACATCTTGGTCTGATTTTTTTTCTTGGACATCCATATTTTTTGCGTTATCAACCGTAACTGTTGGCATAACAACTTCCCCCTTTTTTTTTCTGTTTTTTATTTTATCATAAAAATTGTTATAAACAAAGTCTTTTTATGATAAGATACTCTACATGTTGATATCCTTTTTATTATTAGTCATCGGTTTTGTACTGTTGGTACGTGGCGCAGACACTTTTGTTGACGGCGCTGTTAGCATTGCACGACGTTTTAATATCCCACCAATCGTAATTGGTACGACACTTGTTGCCATCGGTACCAGTGCGCCAGAGGCTGCAATTAGTATCACCGCTGCAATCGCCGGGTCGGAAGGTGTGTCCATAGGAAATATAATCGGCAGCAATATAACCAACATTTTTCTTATCTTGGGTCTTACCGCCGTTATTGCTGCACTGCCAATTCGAAAAAACACAAAGTTCTATGAATTGCCGTTTGTGGGCGCGATAACTTTGTTACTGTGCTTGGTTGGATTTTGGTTTGGGGAAATTTCGCGCATAACCGCGATGGCGTTTTTGACACTGTTTGTCGGGTTTATAATTTACACCATCGTTATTGCGAAAAAATCAAACGAACCAACCGAAGATTACAAAAAAATCCCGATGGTTGAAACGATTGTTATGATTGTCGCCGGTATTGCCGCACTGGTTATCGGAAGCAATCTGACCGTTGATTCTGCCACAGATATTGCAACACGGTTTGGCGTTTCAGACCGTGTAATTGGGCTGACACTGGTGGCCATCGGGACCAGTTTACCGGAACTCGTCGTCTGTGTGGCGGCCGCATTAAAGCGCGAATACGATATGGCGGTTGGAAATATCGTTGGGTCGAACATTTTCAATATTTTGTTTGTTCTTGGCACAACAGCGGCGATAAGCCCCCTGCCCTTTGAACATGCATTTGTGATAGACGGGCTGGTGGCGTTATTGGCGATTATCATGCTAATGATTTTTGTAGCGCGCCGATCAAGGTTGTCGCGCATGGGTGGAATTTTATTTCTGATTACGTATGCTGGCTATGTGGCGTGGTTGGTGGTGTAGTTACCGAACAAGTTCAAATTTTTTGTTTTTAAATGCAAAAACTTGTGCATTGCCGATATGTGTGGAAAAACCAAACTTTATAAAATCATCGATATTGTTTTTTCCGCCTGTTTCCAAATAATACATCATTACGCGCATTAGTCCGCCATGCGATACAATCAAAGTGTTTTGGTTCATATCAAATTTATCGAAAAATGTCGCCACCCGAGTAAATACACTATCAATTGATTCCGCATTATATTTCTGATATTCAGTCAACACCGATGCAAATGTCGCAACGCTGGTTAGCTTTGCTGTATTCAAGTCCCCAAAATCCCATTCGCGCAAACGCGCATCATATTCAACAGTTAGCCATAGTGGCCATTCAAGAATTTTTGCGGTTTCCGCCGCACGCAATAAATCAGAAGAAACAATACGATGTATCCGAAGTTGCGCAATCTTTTGCGCCGCGGTGACCACTTGAATCCGACCGGTATCATTCAATGGAACATCAACCTGACCTTGAATTTTATTTTCAAGGTTCCAATCTGTTTCGCCATGTCGCATAATGTAGAGCATGCGGAAATTGTAGAATGAAAAAGCGCTGATTGCAAATTAAAAAATTATCTGGAATTTTTGTCCGCCTTCGCTGGTGTTTTATTTCGATTGATGCCCTATTTTTGTTTGATAACACCATATTTTTCTGATATAATACCAACGTGATAAATAAAAGGATTACCGATGGCAAAATTGGAAGATTATTTCAAAAATGAAGAAACAGCAGGGAAAATTATGAAGTTGATAATGCCAAAATCTGGTCTAAAGAGCATGCTACTTCAACCAAGTGGCGAGGCTTTTATTCTATACGTGAATAATATACCTGTGATATATTTTGATGGCAATGCGATTACTGAAATGTACCTACTGGGTGCAAAGGAACTTCATCATGATTGGTTACCATTTGATGTTGTTAAAGATATTAGATTTCTTGAGTTGCCGAATGTTGAAAGTATTGGTGACGAAGTGTATTTAGGCGGGTTACAAATGGTTTCTGCGCCGAAGTTGATACGTGTTGGCGACTGGTGTGATATATCAAAGGAATCACAAGAATTTGATGCCCCGTCTTTGAAATTTGTTGGTAAGGGTTTTTTAAGGGGGGCTAAAAATTTAAAAAAACTCAATGTACCGAATTTGGAAAAAGCTGGATCGTATTTCCTTGAATATAATGAAGAATTAGAAACGCTTGATTTGCCTAAGCTTGAGGGTTCTTTGTGTATGTGTTGTAGACAAAATCAAAAATTATCTAGAGTGTTTGCCCCTAAATTGCAGGATATATATGATTCTTTTCATGTTGTTACAAAATTAACAATTTTAGATTTACCCAATGTAACGGAGATTATTGACAGTTTTACAAGTAAATGTGAGATACAAGATGTTCGATTGCCCAAATTAACAACGATAGACCGCCGTGTACTCTCTCCTTCAATAATTGAAGCATATCAACGAAACGAAATAGCAGCGGATAGTACAAACTTTCTGCGGGGAATAGAGACTGTTCAAAACGCAAGCACTATAAAAACACAAGAACCACAATTTATAAAAGATTATCGGGATAGGTAGTCAATCTGCCCACGCATGTTGCATAGGATTGTTTTTTATATCAAGAACAGTGCCAGATTGCGTGTCTGTAGTTAAAAATGGTTTTTAGAAAATTTGCGTCCGCATTGAGATTTTAAATATTTTTCAAAATCTTTTGCCTTTTGTTCATTATCTATCGCAAAATAATCTTTCAGTCGCCACGGACGATATTTTTCTGTATGTCCAAAATGTTCATAATTATGTTGTTTCATACGACGTTTCAAATCTTCGGTATATCCGATATAAAACTTATCTGGCGAATCTATACTCTGTAAAATATACACATAATACATTTTATTGTCCGTCCGTCTGCGCTTACGCTACTTCGCGACTTTGTCCGTCTGCGCACACTTCGTGTGCTCCGTCGCGACATCCGCTTCGCGTGATTAAAATCACATCGCCCCGCCCGATTGTGCCAATCGCGACGGAGCGAAGCGAAGACGGATGGTGGAGCTGATCGGACTCGAACCGACGACCCCTTGCATGCCATGCAAGTGCTCTACCAACTGAGCTACAACCCCATATCGGACAACCATTCTATATTTCTTCTTGCCAAATGTCAAATGGATTTGCTAACCTGTGTCCGACAAGCAAGGAGATTTACATATGGACTATCAATCTTTGAAATCAGAAGTTGAACAAAAAACTGCGCAAACATTGGATGTTTTGCGCGATGGATATGCGGGTTTGCGCACAGGGCGTGCATCGGTACATTTACTTGATGGCGTGCGGGTGCAGACGTATGGATCCGATATGCCACTGAATCAGTTGGCAACCGTATCAACGCCGGATAATCAAACACTTTCCGTCACCGTTTGGGATATTGCGAATGTTGGACCTGTTGAAAAGGCGATTCGTGATTCTGGATTGGGGCTGAACCCGATGAGTGCGGGCGGTGTTATTCGTCTGAACATGCCACCACTTACCAAAGAGCGTCGTCGTGAACTGACCAAAGTTGCTGGTAAATACGCGGAAGAAGCAAAAATTTCTATGCGTAACATTCGCCAAGATGCCATGGGCAAAATTAAACGCGCCGTTACCGACAAAGAAATTTCCGAAGATGATCAGCGCAAATATGAATCTGATTTGCAAAAGGTTTTCGATGCACGTGGTACCGAAGTTGATGCTATAGCAAAGCAAAAAGAAACAGATATTATGTCGGTGTAATAAAAATAAAAGCGAAAAAAATGTTTAAAATACTAAAAAAGAAGAAAGACACTGTCGCGCAACCAGTAAAGGTTCCAAAACATGTTGCATTTATTTGTGACGGTAATCGTCGCTGGGCCGAAGCGCGTGGTTTGCCACCGCTTATGGGACATCGTGCGGGGATTGCAAATTTTGAAAACTTGGTTGATTGGTTTATCGCGCGTGGTGTAACGACGGTAACATTCTTTATATTTTCAACAGAAAATTGGAATCGATCCGAAGAAGAAGTCAATTTTCTTATGGATTTATTTTATTCTGAATTAAAGAAAAATTTAAAGCATGCAATTGAAAAAAATTTACGCTATCGGGTGATTGGTACGCGCGAAAAGTTACCAGAAAAGTTGGCGCAACTTTGCGATGACTTGGAAGAAAAGTCCGCAGAAAACACCGGGGGCACCGTTGTCTTTGCGTTAAACTATGGTGGCCAAGATGAAATTGTGAACGCTGTAAATGCTGCGATTGCCGCGGGGGAAAAAGTCACCCGCGAAACGTTTGAAACTTTTCTTGATACAGGGGATTTGTTACCTATTGATTTAATGGTCAGAACAAGCAATGAATTTAGGATTTCGAATTTCTTGCTTTGGAAATTGGCATATGCCGAATTGCTATTCTTGCCGGAACATTGGCCGGATTTGGTAAAATCTGAAAAATTATGGCAATTTGTATTGGACGAATATGCTAAACGTAATCGGCGATTCGGTGGCGGGAAAAAAGCAAATTATTCTGGAAAGAAAATGGGGTAAAAATGTCTGAGACGATGAATAGGGTTTTGATTGCGACCGGTTTAGCTTTTGTTTTCGGGCTTGTCGCGCTGTTGGAATTTTTTGGAATTCATGCTGTTTATTGGCTTTGCGTTATTGTTGGACTGGCTATGATTGGTGAATTTGCTTATCGCCTTTGGCTTGCACCACGCGCGATTATGTTTAATGTAAAAAATCTTGTCTTATTCGGTCTTTTTTTGACATTGTTGGGGTTTGATTTTGTATCACTTTTGGTATTAGGTGGTCGACCGATGCTATTGTTGTTTGTGCTTTGTGTAATATGTGCCGCCGACATTTGTGCATGGCTTTTTGGTCGCATGATTGGCGGAGACAAGATGTGGGAACATATTTCTGAACACAAAACGTGGGCCGGACAGATTTTTGGAGTTATCGGTGGAACAGCCGTTGCGGTATTATATGGATATTTAACTATGGGTGTATTTGCGCCACAGTTATTGTGGATTGGTATCAGTGTCTCATTGCTATCACAGTATGGTGATTTGACTGCGAGCTTTGTAAAACGCAAATTAAAGATTAAAGATTTTAGTAATTTATTGGGAGCACATGGCGGAGTTATCGACCGTTTCGACGGCTGGATTTATGTGTTACCTGTTATTTGGATGATACTCGCATAACAACCGTGGGGGGAAAGGAATGCATACTATAACAACCATTATTGCATTATTGATTGTCCTTGGGGTCGTGGTTTTTATACATGAACTTGGACATTTTTTGGCGGCGCGATGGGCGGGGGTCCGAGTTGATGCATTTTCCATTGGCTTTGGACCGGCGATTGTAAAATGGCATGACAAACGTGGAACTATTTGGAAAATCGCATGTTTACCACTTGGCGGATATGTTTCTATTTATGGCCAAGAAGACATGTTTAATCGAAAAAAATACAATGAATTGCCAAAAGAAAAGAAAGTTGGGCATTATTTATCTGTACCGGCATGGAAACAGTTTATTATAATTGCGGCGGGCGTGTTTATGAATTTTATTTTGGCATGGGCAATTTATTCTGCCATATTTATGTTTAAACCCCGCAACGTTCAATTACCAGTAATTGGTCAAGTTATTCAAGAAAGTGTCGCTTTTCATGCCGGAATTAAACCGGGTGACATTATCGTTAAAATTGATAATTCAGAAATAACAAACTGGGGTGAATTGGTGATTGCCAAAGAACTTGCCGGCACCCATGATGCAGATGTTGTTATTTCGCGTGGCGATGAAATTGTAAATGTAAAAATTGCTCCTGCGGCACGATGGGGGTTGGTTGCAGACGGGAACAAAACTGAATTTCGCAAGAAAGGGTTCTTTGGCGCAATATATTCTGGGGCACGTGAAACATATTATCAGTCACGAACACTGGTTGTTGTACTTAAACAGATTATTACTGGCGATAGATCTTCTAAACAACTTGGTTCATTCATTACTATTGCCCAGGTTTCCGGTCAGGCATTAGCGGCAGGTTTCTTTGCACTTTTATCCATTATTGCACTGCTGTCTGTGAATTTGGGTGTGATAAACCTGTTGCCGTTACCGGTTTTGGATGGCGGTTACCTTTTGATTTTATTAATTGAAGGTGTAACAAGGAAAAAACTTGGTGGCAAAGGCATGGAAATTGTAATTGTGTGTGGTTGGATTTTTCTTGGGTTTGTATTTTTGCTGACCATGTGGAACGATATAGCGCGGGTATTTGGATTATGATGAAAAAAATTGTTTTTTGTTTGACACTGTTGTCAGTCGGCGTTGCACATGCTGGTGTTTCGCGTATAAATGTTTCAGGGAATAGGCGTATGGACGCGGAATCAATCAGAATACTTGCCGATGTAAAAGTCGGGGAAGATGTTAGTGCTGAACGCGCAAACAAAATTGCAAAAAAACTCCAAGAAAGTGGGTATTTTTCAAAGGTTTCTGTTAAAACCGTTGGTGACACGTTGGAGATAAAAATCACAGAATCCCCGATTGTAAATCAGGTTACCGTCGAAGGTAATGACGAAGTTTCAACTGATGATTTAAAAAAAGAAATAAAGTTATCTGAGCGTTCCGCATTTGATGAATCTGTTGTTGGGGCGGATGTTGGTCGTATGCTTACGGTGTACCAACGCAAGGGGTTCTTTGGAACGAAAATCGAACCGCAGAAAATCTTGTTAGATGATAATCGCGTGAACGTTGTCTATGAGATTACCGAAGGGCATCCGACATACATTGAATCTATTGAATTTGAAGGGAATGACCGTTTTAGCGACAGAACATTGCGTGGTGAAATTCTTTCGCGCGAACATGCATGGTGGCGTTTTATGTCACAATTTGAT
The DNA here is from genome assembly GCA_017962125.1 of Alphaproteobacteria bacterium. Taxonomy (GTDB): domain Bacteria; phylum Pseudomonadota; class Alphaproteobacteria; order Rs-D84; family Rs-D84; genus Enterousia. Next base: position 64,055 of record JAGCVZ010000008.1, on the reverse strand, counting down.
GTATATGACGAAGATAGAATCCAATATGACCAGCAAATGTTACGCCAGTTCTATCTGCGTAATGGCTATGTCGATTTTCAGGTTAAAAACGCCAAGGGAACTTTTACGCCCGACAGGCAATTTTATTCGGTTGTTTTCAATGTAGACGAAGGTGAAAAATATAAAATTGGCAAAGTCGAATTGGATAACCCTTTTTCGGATGTGGCGAATTCAGAACTGTTTAGTATTATGAAAGTTTCCACTGGTGATACGTACAATGTTGATGCCGTAGAGGCGACTATTTCCAACATTCGCGGTGCGGTTGCGGACTATGGTTATGCGTTCATAAGTGTTGATCCAATTCCACAAAAGAACGATGACACGCGTACGATTGATTTAAAATTCAAAATACAAAAAACAAATCGAATTTATTTGAATTCTATCAATATATTGGGTAATGTTCGCACGTTTGATTCTGTGATAAACCAATTAATTCCTATGCGCGCGGGCGATCCATTTTCACTGCAGACTATTGAGCAGGGTCGTCAGCGTTTGATGCGTACGCGCTATTTCAAAGATGTACAAATGGTGCCAAGTAGAATTCCTGATGCAAACATGATGAACCTGGATATCAAAGTCGAAGAACAACCAACAGGTGAATTATCTGGTGGATTTGGTTGGTCGAATATAAATGGGTTTATGGTTGATGCGGGAATTACGGAAAATAATTTTATGGGGCGCGGACAAACGGTTCAGTTACGCGCTTCGATTGCCCAGTATCAAAAACAGGCATTATTTAGTTTTACCGAACCGTTCTTATTTGGACGCGAATTGTCTGCTGGATTTGATGTATCTTATACAATGTATAACTATAAAAGACTTGGTGGTTTTGGATATGACCGCGATTCACTTACTGTGGCGGGGCGCCTTGGGTGGCGATTGACCGATCATTGGTCTCAGACGTTACGTTTATCGGCATCATTCGATCAAAATTATGATTTGCAAGAAGGTGGTTGGCGTGATGCAACATTATATACTCTTGGCACTTATTGGAAATATCATAATTTGAATACGAATTTTGAACAAAATACGCATACTGGTATTGTTGGGAATATCGGTGTGGCATATACTGGGTTCGGTGGCACAGAAGAATTTTTCCGGTATAATGCTGACGTGATTGGCATGGTGAATTTCTGGGACGACCGGTGGCAATTACGTTCATCACTGGAATTTGGTTATATTCAGCCGATTGGTGGTGATTATGTTCCACGTGTATACCGCTACTTTTTGGGTGGTGAATCATTGCGTGGGTTTGATATCGCCGGCGTAGGCAGTCGTAATTGGGCATATCAGTCTTATTCATTGGGCGGCATGTGGAAGGCGAACGGTTCAACACAGTTAAATTTTCCAATCTTTATTCCCGACGAATATCAGATAAAGGGTTTTGTGTTTATGGATTACGGTATTTTGGGCAAGCCGCCAGCACGCGAAGATACTTACCTTGGGCAACCGAATTATATTGAAACGGGGCTTCGTACATCGGCCGGTGTTGGTATATATTGGAATACGCCGATGGGGCCAATGAATTTCAGTTGGGGTTGGCCACTGAAAACCGGTCCGCACGACCGCGAACGCCGCTTCTTGCTTTCGTTTGAAACACAGTTTTAATCACAAAATATTTGACTTGTATGAAAAATTTAGTACCATCAGAACAGATTGTACGGGAGGAGGAGACAAAACAATAAAGGTTATAAGATGCCTAATCTTCTGAATCATTTTTCTCGTAAACAAGATGCTGTTGCATGTGTTGCCGCGTATCTTGGTGAACTGCAGGAACAAGTTGAGAGTGTCAAAAGTTTGCGCAAAGAAAAAACCGTATACAATAACAGATTGCACACACAAAAAAAGTCGCTTGCCGCCATATCTAAAAACAAGCCTGATTTGGACGTAAAGTATGGTTTTCGGTCTCCTATAAACGGTGATTGGAGTCCAATGGGGGATGTTACATTTTATATATACAACAATGCAGATTCTTTTGTTACAGAAGAAGGTTTTATTTTTTGTGCGGATTACGACGTGTTACAGCATCAGGTATTTTCGCTTGGTCCATTGTATGGTGCACTCTGTGGTATGCATAATTATTTAGATACCGAATGTGCGGATAAAATACATAAGCATGCCAAAGATAAAAAACAAATGGACGATTTTACCGAAGTTATGCACAATATACAACATGATCTTGAAAACTTTGCGATCCACGGATTTAAGGCTTTTGCCCCAGACGGATGGTGTAGTACTGCTATGGTGCAAAAATTTGCAAACCATTTTGACCAAATTGAAAAATATTCTAATTTGGTGACATATTTTCCAGAAAAAATCAGAACTAAATCTGCTTACGGTAATCCGTTTTGTTCATTAAATATAGCAGCATGCGGGCCTTTGGCTTCTTGTTTGCAACTTGAGCAGTATTATATATCTGCAGAACATGATAGACCACGTGAATTTATTGAATTGGTTTTGACGGAGTTGCAGGCCTATTGTCCACCATTGTCGTTAAAATTGCACTATGCTTATTCTACTACGGCAATTCAACATATGCTTGCACAACCTCAATATAAAAATCTGCAGCAAGACACAAAAGCGGTAAAAACAAAACTTGCCCAGGTTTATGTGTCATTGCCAAAAGAATTGATTAGACATGCAGGCAAGCTTGAACGGTAAGTATAGTTAGAACTTACGAGTACAAACTCTAGGATAGTAGAGAATGTTGTCAAATAACTCAAAGGATATGTTATGTCGACATCATATGATGATTATATTTCAAAAAAACACATTGCAAATATTGCACGTGATGCATATTACATAGATAAAATACCCGCAGATGAATTGAATGATAAAATGTGTTGTGCAGCAATGAAAAAGGCCGCCGGCGATTATGAATTTTTTAAGTGGTTCCTAGAAAAATACCCAAAATTTGTAGATGAAAATTTATGCAAAATCGCCGTTAGTGCCAATCCAAAGAAAAAATATGTTCGTTCTGTCGAGTCTATGAGTGATCCGGACGGAACCACTTATTATGATGATGAATATAAATATTTTGATCCTGTGATAAAATATGTGCCGGAAAAATTCCGGACGGTTGATGTTTGCATTGCATCAGCAAAATATGATTGGCGAACATTGCAATTTGTGCCGGTTGAAGTTCAAATGGCAGACCAACGGGTCTGTGAAACCGCGGTAAGCCACTATCATCAAATAATGACTGATGATGTTGATTTCAGCACCGAAAAACGGGAAAAAATAATTTTTGATGCATTAAATAAATCTATATTCGAAAAATTCCCAAATATTTTTGACAGCACACTTACATTAGAAACTGTGTCTGCCAAATGGGTGGATAGCAACCCGGACAAGGTTGGTGCAATTTTATTAAAGCACCCTGAACATATTAAAAAATTGCCGAAAGATTTTCGAAAAAATCATTTTGATGTTATACGTGACGTGGCAGGCAAAAATTACGAAATATGGTCGTATTTATCCGCAACAGAACAGCAAAAATTGCGCGACATTACACGTAGTATGGCGCAAAAACATCCCGAAATGTTGGCGTATTTATACGCAACGGAACAGAAAGAATTGGTTGATTTGGTTGAAACGGCACTTAAAACCGGAAAAATTGGTTTGGGGGCCGTTAAACCATCTGTGCAAATGTTAATACCAGGAACATGCGTGGAAAAATTAACGAAAGATCCACATGAACACAGTTGGTGTTTTGTACCGTGGGCGCACGGACCAATTCCAGGATTAAACCTGCGGGGATTATGTAAAGAATTACAAGATAAAAATACAGAGTTGTTATCAGAACTGGTATGCGAACACCTTGAATTGATGAAATATGTCAATACTGATGTTTTAATTGCACATCCAGAAATCTGTGTTGCGGCGATTGAAAAATTTGGGGCAAAGGCATATGAAAAAATCCCACAGGCCGTTTTTGATAAAAATCCAGATTTATACGAACAATTACTATCAAAATGTCCCCCATTATTACGAAAGTTTCCCAAAAAAATTCAAACACGTGATAATTGGATCCGGGTATTGACCGATGCGCCTTGGTTGGCCCCGTACGCACCGGCACGATATGTAACGATTGAACATTATAAGAACGCGTTTTTGAGTGATAACATGAGTGACCTTTCAAGTGTTCCGCCACGTTTTAGAACTTATGAAATGTGCAAAATTGCGGTTATGAAAGCCAAATATAACCTTGACGATGTCCCAAATAAAGTGAAAAAAGAACATCCCGGCGTTTGTTGGATAGCAATTACCGAGTATCCATATAGAATTAAGCAAGTTCCGGAAGTGGTTCAATTGCAAAATCTATGGTTATGCAGAAGGGCTGTGACCAAGGACCCGATGTCATTGGAAGGCATTAAATCTTCGGTAAAACGGAAATATCCAGAAATTTGCCGTTTAGCTATGGCGCAGTTGGAGGCAGATTTTGGTTGGATGGATGCCGCTGTGTATCCAGAAAAACTGGAAGAAAAAAAGGATACGTTGCGTTCGTATATTCCGCGCGATGTGTTGAAAGAACATTGGGATTACATAAACAATACGCGCGGCGTAATCACCGTCAAGAAACATCGTTAAACTGATAAACAAAAGCCCGCGTGTGCGGGCTTTTGTTTTAGGGCATCAAGCGTGTCGGTCCACGGAATAAAAACATCGCTTCACGGATTGTTGGTAATTCCAACAACTGTTTTATAAACCGTGCGCCACCAAACCCCCAACCACCATGTGGCGGCATGCCATAGCGGAAGCATTCCAGATACCACTGCAGACCTTCTTGGTGCAAACCCTTTTCGCGCAATTGTTCACACAGTTTGCTATAGGATTCTTCACGTTGGGCGCATGTCACAATTTCGACACCCTTGTATAACAAGTCGGCCGAAACAGATATCGGTTCACCGTGTTCACCAATGCCTTTCTTGTGATAGAACGGACGCGCCTCCCATGGCCATTCGGTGACATAGACGAATTCTGAACCAAAGTGTTCCCGCACGTATTCGCCCAGTGCCTTTTCTTCCGCCGTGGTAAGATCCGGCTGTTCTGATGCAACACCCATTTCACGCAAGATTTCTTTGGCACGCGCCATGGTTATACGTGGAATCGGCTTTTTTAACTGGAACTCTGTGATACCGAAATACTTTTCGATTTCTTTGCCACACGTCTTTTTTATTGATGTCAGCATATAGCGTATCGTTTGTTCCAATTCTGTCATCACTTCTTCAAAACTTTCAATGTAACCCATTTCAACATCGTAACATGTGAATTCGGTTGCATGACGAGTTGTGAAAGATTTATCCGCACGGAATGCTGGTGCGACTTCGAACACGCGTTCAAGGCCACTTGCTATTGCCATCTGTTTGAACAACTGGGGCGATTGCGCAAGGTATGCCGTTTGCCCAAAGTATTCAAGTTTGAATAATTCGGCCTTGGATTCAGACGGTGTTGCCATGATTTTTGGTGTTTGGATTTCAATGAAACCTTGTTTTTCCAGATATTCATGATAACCCGCTGTCATTGCAGAAAAAGCGCGCATGATTGTCGCACTGCGCGGTGAACGCAACGACAAGAAACGCCAATCTTGCGATTTTTCCGGTGTGACTTCGGCACTGCCTTTTGTGGTTACTGGTATCGGTGTCGCCTCCGCCAGTGATATTATTTCCAATTCGGACACGTGGATTTCATAACCCGATTCCGTACTGGATGTTTTTACAACGGTTCCTGTTACGGAAATGACAGATTCCGTTGTGATTTTTTTTACTGTTTCAAAGACCGACGTTCCCCGCTCAACAACACATTGAACAGTTCCAGTTATTTCACGCAGGACAATAAACGCAACACCCGATTGCGCGCGTATTGTTTGCGCGTGACCTTTGACAGTTATTGTTTCGCCAATCTTTTGTGGAATTTCGGCGATATGCGTTCTTATCATTGACATTTTAACCTCCTTTATGTTTCGTTATTACTGCTGATAATAAGAACACAAGGACGTTAAATATCGTGCATATCGTATTTCAGAATACACAACACCAACGCGGTGCCACCTTGTTTTACAACACTGTCGCCAATGTTGCCTTTTTAACTCTCGCTGGATTCGCCATACCATTAAAGAGTCGTTTGCTGTAACGGGCAATCCCGGGAAGTTCTAATGAGCGCAAGTATCTTGCCGCCGTTCTTCTTCCGCCTCCCCATTGTTAGTGGATTATCGGCTTTCGTTTTTCATTATAGGACATTTTTTCCAAATTTCAAGTGTTTTAGGTTTCGTATTTACACTTGACCGGCGACAAGAAAATTTTTTATAATCAAGAAAAGCAAAGGGAGAAAGTGATGAAAAAGTTTTTAGTTGCCATATTTTTGGGGCTGACACTTGCCGGGTGTGGTCAAATTTATGACCGCGAACCGGTTGGAATCGGATATGATACAAACGAATTGAAACTTAGTCCATGCGCATGCATCATGGTCTATCGCGCATAGTGGGCGTGACACCGCGTAGGGGGGAATATTGGATTACCCAGAAGATTTTAATACACCCGCGTTTCCCGCCGGGAAAAGAATCGCGATTTCGCGCACCTTTGGCGTGTGGGTAATGGTTGCTTTCTTTTTGGTTGTTGCGTGTTGCATTGCTATACCATACTTGCAAAATAACCGCACGGTTAGTCCTTATGTGATTTATGTTGACGGTATGCATGGTAAATGGGAAATGGTCGGGCAAGTAAGACCTAATATAGTCGTTCCATATTATGACTCTATGCAACGGGCCTTAGCGGGGATTTTCACAAAAAAATGGTTTACTATTTCTGATAATCCTGGGGTAAACAGCAAGAACTGGATGCAATGTGACAGAGCCACAGCGTGTACAGATCGCGTTAGCAACACTTTTGAAACTGATATTGGTTGCGATATTTATTGTATGGCTGGTGACAACATGTATCGAAATTTTGCGGATAATGTTTTGCCGATGTATAAAGAATATGAATCTATGGGGCAACGTTGGTTTGTAAATTCGGATAAAATCACTATTTCAAGCGGCGAAAGGAACAAGAATGCGAATTCTGCCAATGGTGGCACATGGATTGTTAGGGCGCGTGTACAATCAAATCTAAATGGGGATTTTGATGTTATCGCCTATGTCAAAATTGCATATGATATAGAACGTTATCCACAAACACTTGGTTTTTATGTGGCGGATTTCAAAGCTTATAGGGAATCGCAATGAAAAAACTGATTGGATTTTTATTTGGCTTTATGACAATAATTATGGTTTTTGGTGCAATTTATGTTGCCGCGTCTATCTATGACACAAGTGATAAGTTCGAAGTTGAAACGTATTTCTTGCGTACAAGCACCCAATCAAACGATTTGCCAGGAATGCCAAAATCTTGGGATGAAATAGGGAAAAGTAAATTACGAAATTGGCTTATCCAGAAATATGTTACAGAATATTTTTATATAGTCCCAGATAAAGAAAACATCACTCGTCGCACAGAAAAAAGGTATAACCCGCCTTTATACATAATGTCTGCGCCGGCGGCACTGGATTATTGGGAAAAAAAGGAATTACCAAAAATTCAGCAATTATCGTCACAAGGGGTGCGACGCAACGTTATTGTTTTTGATGCAATCTATAAACCCGCATCAAGTGATTATTGGAGGGTTGATTATGAATTAAAAACTTGGTATAAACCAAATGATATGTCTGAAAATCCGACAATAACACGTGGCGTAATATATCTTGATCTTGGGGGTGATGATTGGGTCAAACGTATTGGGGATATAAAACAACCGATTGAAAACGTCCAAGCAGCATTGCAACGTGGCATTGATCCGGCACTCGTTTTCTTTTTTAGGGTTCAAAGGGTTTTAGTCGAAGAGAAATGACAATGATGAGAAAAATTATTATTGGAATTTTTGCCTGCTTGTTATCCGCGCATGCGCATGCAGACGATTTTCAAGATGTCTTGGCTGATGACAATGTTGATTATGATAATTACAATATCGAAACCCCAACCAGCAGTGACATTGGATGCAGCTTGGACAATTTGTCATTAAACGCCGGCGCAGTGCCATTAGCCGTGGGCGATTTTGATATTGCAGGAATTATGCTTGGGATGAATTTTGATGATGTAAAATTTGCCGTTGATAATAATGGTCTTTATGTTGAACGTCCAAAAAACAGTGTTGTATATTCTATACACCCTGATTGGAAATATAACCTTGATTACGAATGTCGTGGGGAAAAAATCTATGCACCGGCTCAACTTGAAAAATGCATATATTCGCTTGCACGAAATCGTGGTGTTTTGTACCTAGCGGAATTGCACTTGGTGCGCAACATAACAGGGGAAACGATTGACGTATTCTTTACAAGTAATGCGACAGACAATGTTGTATGGAAAATTGTTTACAAAAACGACACAGATGAAATCGAAGGTGACGCGGAGAAATTTGAAAATCAACGTAATAAAAAAACTATGCTTTGGTGGCAAGATGTGATTAACAAGTACGGTATCCCGAATGCAGGTAGTACAAGTTGGGCAAGTTCTGATAATTCTTTTGACCCAGTAATGAATGCGTATTCTGGGGAATTAGAATTGGTTGACTGTGGCAAACAAGCCGAAGATAGTGCTTTGAATGTGCAACAATCTCAAGATAATTTTGCTGCAAAACCTTACGCTTTTTAAATATGAATTCGTACAACATCGGAATTTTTTCAGAGTTCTTTGCGTGCGCGTTTTTAATGTTGCATGGATTTAGGATTCTGCATCGACGTTATATAACTGGTCGTAATACTGGGCGTGCAGAAATTGATATAATTGCAAAGCGTGGAAATCTTATTGTATTTGTAGAAGTCAAAAAACGTAAGACTGTAATGGAAGCATGGGAAGCAATTACGCCTACCCAGCAAAGAAGATTACGACTTGCGGCCGAGACTTTTTTATTACAAAAGCGATGGAATGGTGATGCACGATTTGATGTTATCATAGTCCATGGTCGACATATTAATTGGGTAAAAAATGCATTTTAGTAGAAAGTAACTAGTGTTAGTGACTGGTGAATTTTGAAATATGCTGAGCGCTAGTACTTACTGTCATACATTAAATTCATCGTAGCGAATAAAAAACTGTTTGCAATTTTGTTATATGGGAATATAATCCGTTTATATCAACCAAAGGAGAAAACATGAAAAAACTTATTTTGGCATTGTTCGCTGTGTTGACATTGGCGGCATGCACTGGGTCATATCGGTCTGGGAATTGTGAATATGATTTCTTGTTGCACAAAGATATTTCTATCTCTAAATGGATTGGAAGTTGCAATTAAAAAATCAACCGCGGGAAAAATCCCGCGGTTTTTTTATCTTATGACAGCTGTTTTTATTAATGTCAAATCTTCTTTGATGCCATCTATTTTTAGTTGCAGTTGCCCTATTCCCGTTTCTAAAACAGTTGTTCGGTTTTCAAGTGTCGTCATACGAACGGTCAATCGATCAAGTTCAACCAAAGCGTTATCTTGTCGGGCGACCCAATATATCATTCCGGCGATAAACACTATTAGGAACCAACCACTGCGTAATACATCGATAATATTTGATAGTCCATTAGACTTTGGCATTTGCTTGCCCCCGTTCAATTAAAGTTTCAATTTGATGAACCAGCGCACGCGCACCTTCAAGAGAACGAAGTTCACTATCTGTTGCATGCGGTCCTAAAAATCTTTCTATTGTTATTTTGCGTAAATGTGAAATAACCGCTTTTCCCGATGCGTTTGAAAAAGTGCGCGCATATTCATGTGCAATTTTTTCCATTGTTTTCCCCCTATATCAATGTGCTGTTTTCCGCAACCATTTGCGCAATTGGCGCAATATATTTTAATTCTGCATCACTGTGTAATGATATTTTGTCTATTACACCACGACGTGCAAGTATCTGTAATCCACGATCACATAATGGTCTGATAAATTCATGTAACAATCGCCCGTATGTAGCGCCCAAGATGCGCAACATATCCGCATTCCGCGCAAGTATTTCTGTTGCTGTCATTTCCTTATCTGAAAGTGTGCCTATTCTATCTGCAAGCATTGTATGGCGAATGCGTTCGCGCAAATCTTTCAGAATTATTTGCGACACGTCAAAGTTTGCACCGGTTGAAAGCGGTGTTAAACCGGTGCTGCCTACGGCTTTTGGAATTATTGCACCCGGCATAAGATTTATATTACTAAGGTTTATGACACCATCATCATCGGCTTGCCATATACCACTTACCGCAATAGTGGCGTTCTTTAAAACAAGTTCAACGACCTTGTTCGCCGTTTTGATGTCAGGAAGTGCGCGCAAGACAGGACCACGACCATATAATTCACCACTTGCTAGTGCCCAACGGAATACAATATATGGGTTAGTTTCAAAAGTTCCTTTTGATACGATATTATTTTCAATATTTCCCCCTACATCTATCCATGCGGTAAATTCAGTATCTACCAATGCCTGGACCAGACGCAGTTGATATTCTGGATTTTGCTTCATAGCATCAAGGATTGCACGCGGTGGTGTCCATTCAGGATAACGAATAGCAACATCTTGGGCGGTAATCATAGCAGTATGGAATATGGCGTTCGGTAAAATTGCAATATCTGTAATTGGGATTGCTGTAAAATTAAATGCACTTGCCGCGCCAATTGGTGATTCAGCCATAAACAGACATGCCGTTCCCATGGTTACCAAGTCAAGATAACACTGATGAATCGTTGTATAAAAATTTGATTCGTTCAAGTTAGAACGCAATGCCATGGTCGCCGTAACCGCATCCGGAGATTCTTCAGATTCTGGGACAAGGTTTAACCACAATGATTCCGGTGGTGTTAACAATGAATACATACATGCTGCCAAATTATCTGCCGCATCTGCAGCTGTTCCATCAAATAATGTTGCAATTTCTTCGTCAGACGTCGGCATGGTATAACGGCGCGCATCTGACCAGCGTTTAATCCATGGTTCTCGCAATGCCATTGCACGTGAGTACATTTTTTGTAAATCATATTTCATTTTGTTTCCTTTTGGTTAAAGTTTAAAATCTGTGTTCGCAATATAGCCGCGAACATTTTTTCCAATGGGGCGCATCGGTGTAGGCAAAGATAAAATTGCCCCTGCGACCGCATCCAATCCGTCATCATGTTCACCACCACCAATTGGTGTCCATGCTAACATTTCCGATATAAAAGGAGTCTGGGTTATGCGTTGGTGGGCGTAAAGTCGACCAGTTGTAAGCAATGGTTCTATGGCATCCAAAATTCTATCTTCTTTGCGACGACTGTTGGTAATCGGGCGAATTTGTATCTCGTAACCTGCGCGCATAATTGTTTCACGCATTATTTCTGGTAACGCCGCACCGATTCCGTTTGTTTCAACAGAAAGCACTCTTTGGCGATGCATGCGAACAAACCCCAAAACCTTGTCACATTGATATGTCAACGGGTATTCGACACCATCCGGTACAGTAAGGTAAATCATATCATGGATGAAAAAACGGTGTGTTTGGTCATCGCGATAAATAATCACACAAACACTTTCATCGGAATTTTTCCGTCCCCCAGAAGGATCCCAATATATTGTCGCCCCAGTTACAAGTGTTTCACCAATTTTGCAACTATGTTTGTCAAAATCTGTCTCGTAAAATTTTATTCCTCCTGGGTCAAGACGTATTTTATCTGGTGCAACATATTCCAACATCATTTGTGCCGAAAAATGCCTATCTCCGACTGTTTTACGAATTTCTGCTATTTTTTCTACTGGAAAAACCGATGGCCAAGCTGGATTTCCGCTATTATCAACCACTGGAATTTTTAATTCTGCATAACCAGATAAAAAAGGCGTTGAAAAAACATTTTTTTCGTATACTATGTTTGACATGGACTTTACTCCCAAAACTTTGCCAACTAATTTAGAGGCCGAACAAGCGGTCTTGGCCGCGGTTTTGATGAAAAATCGCGCTTTGGAAAAAATTTCCGAATTTTTACGTCCAGAAGATTTTTCGCATCCTGCGCACCAAGAAATTTATAAACTTGCCCTGCGCCAGTTTGCCGCTGGGATACCTTTTGATATAATAACGGCGAAAAATTATCTTGATCAACAAGGCACCTTGGAATCAGTTGGTGGTGTTGAATATCTGACCCAGTTAGCCAGTGCTGGCGCTACCGTAGTAAACGTGGAACAATATGGTCGCATTGTTCATGAAAATGCCGTTCGACGTGAACTTATTGATTTTGGTCAATCTGTAACCGATGCCGCGTTTATTGAAGACCTTGACAACCCTGTATCTGCCCAGATTGAAACAGCCGAACAAAAACTGTTTAATCTGTCTATGACTGGGGACACAACACGCGATGTCGTGCCAATCGCAAATGCGTTAAAAGACGCGTTAGCCGAAGCAGAGATTGCATACAAGGCCGACGGCAAGCTTTCCGGACTAACTACGGGGCTTGTCGACTTAGACCACGTAATAAGTGGTATGCATAAATCAAATTTGATTATTATTGCTGGGCGTCCGGGTATGGGTAAGACTACACTTGCAATGAACATTGCTTTTAATGCCGCAAATGCTATTTTTTCTGGACGCGCTAATGAGCAATATAAAGGAGCTGTCGCTTTTTTCAGCCTTGAAATGGGGGCTTCCGAATTAGCGGCTCGTGTTTTATCATCTCAGACAAGAATTCCGTCAAGTGCGATGCGTGAGGGTTCATCTTTGAACGATGAAGATTTTCTTAAGATGGCTCAGTTTGCTGATGCTATTGGGCGGATTCCATTATTCATTGATGACACTCCTGGCATGTCTTTGCCAATGATTCGCACACGCGTACGACGGCTTGCGCGGAAATATAATGGCATCGCGCTTATCGTCATCGATTATCTGCAATTATTAACATTGCCCGGTGGAAAGCGCAATGACAACCGCGTTCAAGAACTATCGGAAATAACGCGCGGTCTTAAAATGCTTGCCAAGGAATTTAATGTACCGGTGATTGCGCTATCTCAATTGTCACGCAGTGTGGAAAGTCGTGACGACAAACGGCCACAACTTGCCGATTTGCGTGAATCTGGTTCTATTGAACAAGATGCCGACATCGTTATGTTCACTTATCGTGAAGAATACTATTTGCAAAACCGCGACCCATCTCGTAGACTTTCAAACACACCAAATGAAAAATCTATCGATTCATGGCAAAACCGGCTTGAAAAAGCCAAAGGCAAGGCGGATATCATTATCGGAAAAAATCGTCATGGTCGAACAGATACTGTCACCGTTGCCTTTTTGGCAGAATATAGTCTGTTCGATAATCTTAATGAGATGGCGGCACGTACGGTGGAATTTGCACCAGAGCCATCACAAATCACGGAATCTGGTGACGCACCAACGCCGATTGACATTGATGATATTCCGGATGAATTCGAATAAAATTTGTAATTTTTTTTACTTGCCAAGTTTCAAAAAATACCTTATCATTTTGTCAAGATTTACCCAAGGAGATTATATATGGCTCAAGAAGAAATCATTTTTCCAAATAACATTCGTAACATTAGACTTGCGGCGGGTATGAAAATGACCGAACTTGCAAGAAGGTCTAATTTATCTTTATCTGCGGTTTCAAAAATTGAAAAAGGTGTTCGACGCTTGAACCAAAAGCAGTTACTGAATATATGTAATATCTTGGGTTGCAAATTGTCTGACATTTTTATCAAGGACACCGATGAAGTCGCATCTAAGTGGCAGAACGAAATCACACGCCGTATGAATGATAACGAAGATGGCGGTCTTAAGATTTTTGGCAGTGGTTTACGCAAGATACGTCAGCAATCAGGAAAAACTATTGCCCAAGCCGCCAAAGATGCAGGTATGACGCTTTCTGTTTACCATAAAATTGAGGTTGGTCAACGCGAAGTTTACAAAAATGAAATTGAACCGCTTGCAAAATCTTTCGCACATTCGGTGGAAGGTCTTTTTGATAAAATCGCAGAACTTTATAAATCTGGCGAATTGACCAAACAGATGGACAAGGTCAAAGAACGCGTCAAAGCGGTTTTGGTTCCGGGTGATTCGTCTAGTGATTTTGACGAAACGCCTAGTCATTTATATGGTGCAAAACTATATGATAATGCGCGTCGTAAATTGATACCAGTGTTCGGTAAGCCAGAAGGAAAAGGTATATCCTTTAAACGTTCTGATTCTCATATGATTGCCGCGCCCGCAAATCTTGAAGGGCGTCGTGGAATTTATGCGATAATACCAAACTCGAAACGTCTTGGTGGATTTATACCTGAAAAATCTTACGTTTTTGTGGACAGCAAAGCGGTCGTGTCCCCTGGGGACTTGGGCGTGTTTATTGATGCTGATTTTGGTTCTTTAAAATCAGAAGAGCCTGCATCTGCTAATATTGCCATTGTTCGCAAGGATTCCAAGGGCAAAATCTATGGTCAAATGGTTTCACCAGAAGAAAAGATTTCTGCGAAAACCATGCACAAAGTCATAATGGTTATCGTAGATTAAGCGAATATCGTTTTTTTGGGGGGAGCAAGCAGTATGAAAGCCAAAGCCAGTGTGACAGCACAGAAGCTTTTGAATCTTTATCGCCAAGCCCACGTCATTATTGGCGGTTGGTCGGCGGTTAATTCAGTATTTGTTAACGAAGCCGATGACGATATTATTCGCGAATTACAAAGTTTGCCCACTGGTAAAATGTTAATTCAGCACATTGAAAATCTGCGTACAGGTAAAACCCCCATGGATTCCATTGCGCACGAATTGTTACCGTATGGTGGTATGATGGCAGAATCAGAAAAATCGGTGGATGTATCACAATCTGAATTACAGGATGTACTCACGGCTATTGACAATTTTACCCCAACTTCTGATGGTCTGAACGATTTTATGAACACTTCCGCAATAAAAAAATTTGGCACCGATTGGGTTTCAGCAGGTCGGAATGTGTTATCTGATAATCCCGAGGCTTTGAAAAAATTCGGTGACATTGTTCGTATTTCTACGGCTTATCGGTTGTGGGACGAAGCAAACAAACTTCTTGGACAACCTATAACTGACAAGATTCGTGCAAATCTGCAAGTCGATATGCCAGAATATGAAACTTATTTACCAATGTTTGGCGATGACGGTAAAGAATTGTTACATCGCCTGCACAGTTTAACAAGTTCTTTACCATCGCACGACGAATCTTAGGTCGTTCGATATATAGTATCCAGTGTGTGTGGCGTACCTATATAAATCATTGTACCTTTTGGTGATAATATAAAATCTAGTTCTCGTAGTCTTTCCCTTAGATTAGCACGCTTTCTTGCAGTGTTACATGTATTTGGCACTTCGACATCATCGCATATTATTAAATCTGCGCGCATACCTGTTATATTTCCATAAACACCTTGACAAACAACAGAAGGTTCGCGTATTCCGATTGGTCTATTGATTGTTATTTTGTTTTCTGCCCATTCTCGTTTATTTTTAGGTATCATATCAACACACCACGGATGATTTTCTAAAATATTTCGTATGTGCATAACCATCCGTGTAGCCAAATGTGTTTCTGCAGACAATATTAAAATTCGCGTTTCTGGGTGTAAATACAACATACAAGCCGCAAAAATTCCTACAATCGTTGACTTGCCAGAATGTCGAAACGCCATAAGCAACCCACGATGCAAATCGCCATCGACGACATTAGCAAGAAACTTTGTCATTTCATGATGATGCGCCGGCGTTTCATAACCCAAAACCCGATTCCAAGAATTTAAAAAATCATCATATTGATTCATGTTTTCTAAATCAATTTGTTAAGGTGTTCCAAGATTGATGTTAATATATTTTTTTTCTTGGTTTTTATGTCGCCGATTTTCATCATATTTGCTTGCTTTTTATTTTCATACGAAGTTTCAATTTCTTTTTGTAATCTATCAAGCACATTTTTTTCGGTGGCACCATCATTAGACATTCCTGATGCACCAAATTTTGCACGTTGAGCCCCCAAAACTTTATTTACAATATTTTGTTTTTCTATTTCATCTGATTCTATGTCAGATAGAATTTTCTTTTTATTTTTTTCTGCTGCGTTTTTATTTTCTTTATAATTTAAAATATCTGTTACATCTGAAACAATTTGTCCCATTTTTACACCTCTTCTTTTATATTTGATATCTTCCGTATATTGTCACTGACAATATCTTTAACGGCAGACTGTCTGTGGTAGAAATTTTCCATGGTGTATCAACTAAATCAACACTTGTGCCCAAGATATTTATTGATGCATCACCACAGAAACCCGCTTGTGTATCATCATAAATTTCATTTGGTAAAACAACACGACTATCATTGATAAACAATGTTTTTGTATTGTACACACGAACAGTTATCTTTTTAATTCTGATATTTTTCGCATTATGCCCCGATGTCAAAAGCGGCAATCCGGATACAGTCGCAGCATATGCGTAATTTGTTGAATCAACAAATTCTGAATCATCAAAACGTTCAAGAAAGAAATTATCTCCACGTTTTACTACAACAAATGTTTTGCCATCACATGTGACCACAGATGTAAATTTTCCATCTGTAGTATAACGTCCCCATGCCGATATCCCAAGTGCTGCATTATAATTTAACACTGCCATATTGCCATCTGACATAACAACAAATAATTTCTGAGCATCTTTGTTATAAGAAATATCTACCGGATTTTTCATAAGATGACTGGTCAAAGCACATAAATTATCTGCATTATATTTTTCACTTAAATCATCAAGACTAAGTTGCCTTATGTCACGCTTATTTTTTGCAACGAAAACAGTTTTGCCTTCCATTTGTTGTGGTGGCAAGTATTTATCTGCGATACTGCCAATCGACGTATGCATCTTTATATTTACGGATTCCGGCGTAAGCGGTTTATTTGAAACAGCCCATTCACCTTCGGATGTAAGTATCTGTAAATTATCGCTACTAACAAGGGTGCACACCTGTTGTCTGCGGTCAGATAATAATGTAAAAAATATGGCTTCGTCATCAAGTCCTGTTCCAAGGTCGAAATTTCCATGTCTGCCAACTTGTGACAACCATATTCCTCCTGGCCAAGATTTAGCACCACCGAAAACTAATCTATCCTGATGAAAAGTTATCGCAGATGGCCAACCACGACGCGGACTAAATACCGCCTCTTGCCAATCTGATACTGGATCATCAGGTAATGTATATGCGCCGTTACATGTGGCAGTTATATCTGTCGCGCTAATATAAGAATTTATTAACCAAGTTTTGCCGATAGCACGTAAATGTCCGCCTACATTTTCCGGTGTCCAAAAATCTTCATTTGTTGTAAAATGTATTGTTCCTCCAGAATTTGTGATGGTTACTGTTATATTTTCAGAATCTTCGAAACGCATAAACGGAATTTCCGTATTCCCGTCAGATGATTTTGAAAAACTAAAATTCCTAATTTTAAAAACACCGTTTTCACGATAAAGAATTTTCGGAGGATAATCTTGGTGTACAAATATCATCGTACCAAAGCGTTGTGCATATTGTAACTTTGGTATGTCAGAACTCGCCCATGGTGTCGTAACATCTTGAACGAAACTATCATTTGCAAAAATTCTTATACGACCATTCATTATGGCTAAAACATATTCTTCTGTTTCCGATGCAGAAAATGATACAAGTCTCGCATCCATGATAAGTTGTGCAGATTTTTTTAATCCAGGTCTACGAACCAGTCCACCTCCTGCACAAACGTCAAAATTTTCCATGTGTGCAACACCATGAATGTTGTCATTTTCGAAAAAATTTATTGAAACCTCTCCGTCGGCAAAAGATTCCTGAGTTTTTATAAAATTTCCCATATTTAATTCCCCTTTGGTATAATTAAAACCGACTATTTATTAATGAAAAATCTTCTATATTTGTATTCACTGATGTTGTGCTATCTATAAATTTTGCTGTTTGTAATTCGTTTTCATAAAGTGCAACCAAAGTTCTAAAAACCGTTTGATCCGAAATAAGTGGCATACAAAATTCTACTGCAAGTTTGGTTGCTACAAGTGATGCGAAATAACTTGGAAAATCATTAGGGGTTACACGAACCACGGCTGTTATAGTTAAGTTATCTGCATTTGATATAATTTTATTTTCCATAACTTTGCCATTGGTTTTTATAATCCTTAGTATATCCGAAGGTATTATAAAATCACCGTTTTCATCACGAATCAGGTTATATGTGCGACATGCAAAACGCCACGGATGCATTGCCAATAATGTATCTATAACAAAATCAACAAGAGTGCGACCAAGTTTTGCAGCCGCTGTGTCTTCAGACAAAGATTGAATCGGGTTTTCCCCCAATTTCAACAGTGCCATTGAACATAAATCTACTTTCGTCAGCATTACTTTCCCCTATGGTAAAAAATTAAAAGGGCCGAAAAGCCGGCCCTATTTTGTGAACAATAATCAATATTAATCCAAAGCTCCGGTTGTTACTACGCCTGCATCACTGACCGCAATTTTCTTTATAGATGTTTTATCAGAAGCATTGATAATAACTATATCCCCTGTGTTCATTAATGTTCCAACCGCATTGAAATAACCGCTGGCTGTAATTGTTGCTAATGTTGCGCTTTCAACATAATGCCACAATGTAAACCCGTTTGCATATGCAATTACCGACAAATTTTTATTTTGAAAAGCCATTGTTTTCCCCTTTGATTATTGATTTTATTCGCCACATTTAAGACGGACAATTCCACTGTTATCAATCAGAACCGCGCCCTGGGACATGCTGTTGCTAATAAAGTGCGCCGCACGTTCTCCATGCCACGATATATCCGTCTTGACTTCTTGCCCGCACGCATGACCAATGCTGGATGCATGATATATAAAACAGTCACGATGTGTCGATGAAGACAACGGCAAGCCATTATGCATCAACCAGGTAATGCCAAGCCATCTTTTAACTTCACCGCCATTGATAAATGGCAAATCAGAACCAACATATTCCGCAGACGAAAACTCATCGATGCCAAGCAATTCGTTCCATTGTTTCACACCAACAACTGCGAATCTACGACCATCATCTGGAACATCATTTTCATTCAATTTTTCCAAAGCGCCCAAAATAACAGTTTTGGTAAGACCAGTAGAATAATCCCCAGAATTCTGCGTAGCCGTAGCCATGGCCGCGATGATAAGTTCATCGGTTTTACGCCCCAATGCATAAGCCCCAGCCGAGGCTACAACACGACGTTCATCAATGTTAACTTTTAATTCATCCAACGCATCGACCCAATCGCCCGCATAATAATCTTGTAAATTGCATTCTACAGGTTCGTGATTTAAATTCATAACTGGCACAATACCATGACGAGATTTCGTACTCGCTGTACCTTTACCTATTTTTTGAAAAGTTGTGGATTTACCAACAACACCGGATTTGCTGCGCACGGTTGAGCGCAATTTTGTGCCCATTTGTTGATATGCCAAATGAACATCAGCTTCAAATTGTTTTACAAACACTTGATCTATTGAAGTAGACATTATTATTCCTTTTGTTAAACGTTATACACGGTGAAATTTTTCACCAAACCAAAAATTGTTTTTTGGTTATGCACGTATGCGCCAAAGAA
Source organism: Alphaproteobacteria bacterium (assembly GCA_017962125.1). Lineage (GTDB taxonomy): Bacteria > Pseudomonadota > Alphaproteobacteria > Rs-D84 > Rs-D84 > Enterousia. Next base: position 44,349 of record JAGCVZ010000008.1, on the reverse strand, counting down.
CAAAATTAAACGGGTCCAGATTACTGGATTATCCAAATAAAAAAATTCAGTCAGACCGATCACATCTGACTGAAAAATTTTATAAAAAATGCCCGATATACGGGCATTTTACAAGTTTAGCGAATTTTTATTTTTTCTTTGCACATTTTTTTGCACAAGGTTTCTTCGCGACAACTTTTTTTGCAACCGGCTTTTTAGCAGCTACTTTTTTTACAGCCACTTTTTTGGCAACTGTTTTTTTCGCAGCAGGTTTCTTTGCAACGACTTTCTTTGCAACCGGTTTCTTTGCTGCAACTTTCTTTACAGCAGGTTTTTTAGCGACAGGTTTCTTTGCCGCAGGTTTCTTTGCCGCAGGCTTCTTAGCAGCAACCGTTTTTTTCGCAGCAGGTTTCTTTGCCGCAGTTTTCAAGAATGTGAATGCCATTCATCTCTCCTTTCTATTTTTTTGGATAGAACAAATTTCTTTTGTTCTTGATTACATTTTATATTAAAGAAAAAAATTAGTAAAGAAGAAAAGTAAATTTTTATAAAAAAAATTACATTATGAATATAATTTTTTAAAACCGTTTTCAATTTTGCGAATATATTCTACATCATGATCACGCCAATATTTCGGATCACGCATCATATTTCGCAAATCAGAATCAGATAATTTTTCTGGTGCATTACCATCTGTTTCAACATGTGGTTCCATTGATTGCATCATCTTGTAAATGCCTTGTATTCCTTGGGGTGTAGAGCACAATTCATTGAATGCATCTGTCGGCAAAAACTTTTCACCAAAAGATTTAATTGCAACAAAAGCATCTTGCATTTTTTCTTCGCTGCCAAAAAAATTTTTTAATTCCGATATCGCATTTGATTCCTTTTGCTGTGAAAAAATTTCTGCAAGAATCGGTGATAAAAATTCTTTTGCAATATCGTAAATTTTTTCTACTTGTGAATTTGTTAATCCAATTTTATGGAATTCTTGACGCACGTTTTCATTATCGAACATTTCGCTATGCGGATATTCATCTGGAGTTTCTGGGACACCAATCGCACGCCAAAACCGATTTTTCACTGTTTCGTCTGAATTTTCATCAGGCACAGTTATCATCCCGCCAATTTTTTTTTCAAGTTCATTATATGATTTTATCAATGCGTCGCTATTCAAAGTTCCATCTTCATTTAAAAATTTTTCTGGTACTTTTTCCATTTTATTTTCCTTTTTGTTGATTTGTTTTATGCAACATGTAAACACCAACAACCGCAATCAAAGCCTGAATCGTAGCGAACAAATCCGAATCACCAACAAGGTATGCACATAACGCAGAAACCACTCCGCAAGCAGTCATTATTTGTGTTCGGCGATTCGCAAAAAAACCGCCGCGAAAAAATTTGTTCATGTTGCCCCCATATAAAAATTACGTATAAAATAAAATTCCATCCAAGTCATATATGTATCCGCGAGCAACCGCCCAAGATGGTAAAAATTCTGTACGATGAAATTTTACTGCATGATGACATGTATCTGGTAAATTTCCATGCAACATAGTTTTTGCTATACGCAAGCACATTTGAAAATCACGTCGTGATGCATCTACTGATAAAAATTCATGTCGTGTAGATTCGGTTCGTAACGATTCGAACATTTGCGAATCCGATATAACAAGTCGAACATTTTTTATATCGTGCAAAGCAGCATTAAAAATCATTGATGTCAACGCTTCGACAACTTGTAAAGATTTTGCAAGTGTTTCTGCATAAACAACTCTGGCCACCGCATAAGACAATGTCATTATTTCATCATTAGCTTCGATTATTTCCATTTGCATGATTTTTCCCTATGTAAAAAGCCACGCAGATGCGTGGCATAAAAAAATCCGTACCTTGACGTACGAACTATACAACATTCCCTTTTGACAGTCGATAGTATATCATAAAACGCTGATAAAGTCAAGACATTTATAAAAAAAACCGGATTTACGGCTTTTTTTACATCATTATTTCATCACCATGAATTAAAAGATATTCCGAACCACGACGTACAACCAGTGCACCATTGTCATTTATTCCGATTAATTCTACGCTTTCCCCACGATATTTAACCAACTTATTTATACCCATTGCGAAATCCATCCATCGTGCACGCACCGAATCGAAATTTGCGTTTATCCATTTATCTAAATTTTTTGCAAGCATGAAAAAAATTTCTGAAACATCTGCGCGCGTGTGCACATCCATACGGGTAGTTTCATATTCTGCAACAGTTGGGTTTGTGTGAACATTTATACCAATTCCAACAATAACGAATCGCCCTGCGTATTCTATCAAAATCCCAGAAATTTTCTTTCCCGATATCAAAATATCGTTTGGCCATTTTATAGATGGTGATACTTTAAAGTTCAAAATTGTTTCTGCAACAGCAACTGCAACAGCATATGAAAGCCTTGGGTCACGTTCAGGCGAATCAAAAATAAAACTTGCGTACAAATTTCCATGATGCGACACCCATTTGCGCCGATAGCGTCCACGACCAGCAGACTGAGCCATTGCTACAATGACACTGTGATCACGCGCTGTTCCATTTGCAATCATATCATACGCATAATCTTGCGTACTGGGAATTTTATCAAAAGAAAAAACCTTATATCCGCCCAAGTTTGAAAATCCCATTTATGTTTTTTATAAAATCGTATCCGTATAATTTTCTCAGTCCATATATTAAGGTTTCCACGCTGTGCGTTGTCGCATCTGGCGCATATCCAAGTGCAGATTTCAACCCATCCGCCGACATACCACCGCTTTTATAAAGCAGTGTTATTATTCTTGTTTGTGTCGGCGAGAGCGAAACACGACGACCAAAAATAGAATCGATAATTTTTGCGCCATCTATCTCTGCGATGATTGCAGATTTTAAGTCTGTTGGCGAAATTGGTAATTTTAAATCCAACTTGTCAAGGTTCACGTCACACAAAACCGAATCTGTCGTAACTGTCGCCCCCAGTTCGCCAACTATTTGTTGCCAAACTGGGTCAGATGAAAAAAAACTTAGTCCAGAGAACATATCCTAATAGTAATACGGCGAGGAACGCCTGTCCAACAAAAAATCCTGTACCAGTCCGCCCTATTCTGTTATTACATACCAATTTTGCGGTGACAGATTCATTGTAAATTTTGAAAAAATTAAAGAACTGGAACAAAAGTTATTTTTGATTAAAAATAAACAAAACAAGAAAAAGGGGAACCGGTACGCGTGAACGCATACCGGTTTTTGGCTGTCGAGAGGCCCATATTTTGCCATCAATTGGCGTGTTCAGGCCCAGGATTATCAATAAACTTGGTAAATTCCTGGATTGACGCCCCAGTCGACGACAAAATCTTTGATATGCTATTGGTGGATGGCCAACGAGGCTGACCTTCCTTGGTCCAACGCTTGCTTTTATTAAAGGTCGTCGGGTCCAGACCACTACACCGCGCCAGACCCGAACATGACATTCCATGTTCCATTGCGAATCGCTCTATCGCGCGCCAAACATCTTCATGTGTCATAATTTTTTCCCTTTTTTTATTAAATTTGACTATATTTTAATGCCATCGGCACAGAACCGCAACAAGCACGATTTCCTAGGATTTCCGGGGAATTCAGTGGATTTTTAACCCAATTTTTGGTGCCCAAAAAATTTTTTTGACAAAAGGTCTTGACAAATGGTTTCTGTTGTATTATATTTTCGTTTGTCAGAGAGGCAACAATCCCTGACCGAGCATGAAAATGTTCGTGGGGCCCAGAGATTCCAGACTCCCTCCTACATTCTCTCTCCTCTGGACTCTGGACCCCTACCAAGTTTAGGACGGCTTATTTCTTTTTCTCCTTTCCTTCCTTTCAAAGCCGTTCGAAGAATACCGCCGGCAACGGCGGTGTTTCTTTTTGCAAATGACCAATTTTTATGATATGATGACAGCATCATAGGAAGGAGAAAATTATGGTTGATTATAGCGAAAGCCAACTTAAATAGATCTTTGAAAAATTATATCAAATATGGCGATTTGGAATATAAGATACAAATGGATGAAGCGCTAGATTGGTTCGTTCGTGACGCGCCCGCGGGTACTTGGGTAGATTTAGACCTTTTTATTGAAGATTTAAGGAAATTGGCAGATAAACGTATATCTGAGATTCGTTTAGAAAAAAAACCACGTTTGTATTCTTTAGAATCTAATACATTTTCGATGGAAATGTTGGATATTTTAAAATCTTTGATAGAGAAAGGCCCCAAACGAGAGTACAATGTGTCCTACCGTAATTATGTTTATAACAAAGAAAATAGTGATGCAATTATCGTTTCTATAATGGATTCATTGAACCGATTTGGCAAACCAGGGGCAAAAGATAGATTGAGTCGATTTGCAAAATTATTACTACTTGACGGCGTACAATCCCCAAAGTTAACTACTTTAGTGGAAATAACAAAAAATGAATCTTATCGCAGAGAACAAAGATTACAAAGCATACTTAATATGGAACGTTTGTTTGATGGCGCATACGGTACTGAATACGGGCTTAAGACGATATATTCTTTGCTACAGACAACAGATTTTCCAATTATGGAGGAAACAATACACATATTGGATGAAATGAGCTCTGTTAACATTAAGAACGAACTTGCGGCATCCGTGCTGAGCATAATGTTTTCAATTGCAAATTTAATCGCAGACAAAAACATTCGAAATATAGAACGGTTGGGCAACATCCTTATACAGTTAGAACAACAATACCGCAGTGTAATCGAGAAAGACCAAAAATATCTACAGGCAAAAGATCGACAAGAATTTATAGCAAAGCACAAGGCTTTACAGGAATCTGTTGTCCTTCAACATATACAATTGCCTATTTATGGGAAATAAGTATATAAGCCGTAATTTTGTTTTTATCACCTTTCAAACACAACTGCGATTTCCCAATGGTCGCTGCCTACGAATTGGTCAAATGCTGCGGTGGTGGTGATTTTGTATCCAGCATTAGTTAGTATTTTTGCGTCGCGACGCAAAGTTACTGGATTGCAAGAAACATAAATCACCTTTTTCACATTTGATTCGGCGATAAGTTTTGTTTGCGCCAATGCCCCGGCGCGCGGTGGATCCATTATCACAACATCGTATGTGTTCAACATTTTTACCGACAATGGATTTTTGAATAAATCACGCTTTATGCCGGTTCCCGCCACATCAAATCCGTCTGCATTTGTTACAAATGTAAAATTCCCAAGGCCACAGAATAAATCCGCAACGCGCGTATCTGGTTCAATATGCGATGCTACAAATTCACGCATTGCGTTTTCGCTAATGCCGGTCGGTTGCAAAAATGCGTTTGGGGGATAGTCAACTGTGTGACCCGCAAAACTTATTTTTGGCATGATAGTTTGGGTAACAATATCCCCGTTCCATGTAACGCGAATCAATGGTAATTTGGAAACAGATTCTTTGAATTCGCGCGTGAAATATGGCACATCAGAATTTATCGCCAAGTCAATTCCGTTATCGCACACCGTTACCAATGCCGAACCAGTTCCAACCCATGGCAATGTGGAAAGTTTCGGTAAAATTGCATTTATTTCGGGCAGTAAATTCGGACACATATCAACGCGAATTATATTTTTTGTTCCGCGTTCATAAAAACCAAAATTTCCCCCAGAAAAACAGAAATCTGCACGACGACGCGCACCTGGCGCAGTCCAAAAAGGTTCAGCCGATAATTTCCAACCGTCTAACTTTTTGATTTTTTCTGTGCGATAATTCTGCGCTGTGAAATCGTATCGACAGCCTCCGCAGATTGAAAATAATGGGCATTTCTTCATCTGTGCGCCCCAAGTTTTAGAAATTTATATGCGCTCCGACACGTAATTGATGTGCATGTGGTATCAAATCATGCGCTCCTTCGACTTTGGGTTTTAACATATATACATAACGATAACCAAAGTCCAACGCAAAATGTTCACTCAGCTCAAGCCCTATCCCTGCAAGCGCGGCAAATGATGGAACTGTGTCATTTTCCATTTCTATATCATCACTGTTGAACCATGTTGCACCAAAACCTGCACCAACATACGGAACTATTTTTTGATTGTAAAGCATGCGATAAAGCCCATCTATCCGCGCATCTACAATCATATTCAAAAATACAGTATTCGTCTTTACAGAAACATCATTCCACTTTGCTCGTGTGTTCAAATAATCTGCTTCAATTCTGAACGTGTCAAACAAACGAAACCCCAGTAACAAATCAAAACCAGACGTATCCTTGCCATCTGCAACCATATCATCAGCCGTATAATCCCGCCACATTGAAAAATCATACATACCACCAGCATAAAAACGATGCTTCGACGCGAACGCTTCGTGGCTTCCGTTTTCCCCATTTTCGCCCCATGTTTTTTGAACACGATATATCATAGTCGCGTTTGCCATCACCGGCATCAAACAAAAAAGACTAACTAGTAATTTTTTCATCGCTTCCCCCATCAAAAGTTCATACGAAATGTTGCCATTATGTTGCTTATATTATCAACACCTATGCGTTTTGTATTCCATCCAAAGCCATGTTCTATTAACATTTGGTATTGATAATAAATATCCAACCCAATTATATCATTAATCATGAAATTCACACCAAATTCCGCCCGCGGTGCCGCCACTGTCAAACCACCTGCGCCATTTGAACCATCAAAATCATACATACCGATTCCCGCACCGATCCCCATAAAAGGAACTATTGTACGACGATAGGTAATGTCACCATTTTGAACATAACGACGAGCAAAATCGAAATAAAGCATCCCATTTAGTGTGTTGTGATACGCGTTTGCCCCATCTAAATCACTAAATTTAAAATCAAGATGTTGGAATTCTACCTCTGTACGAACATAAGAGGATAAATTCCACCCAAGACCAATCAGTACATTCCACGAATCTTTGGCGACATACGTTTCATCTGCAACACGCGCCTTTTTGGTTGCAAACCCCAGATTTATACCACCACCCATACGCACGTACATTGACGTTGGTACGAACAAACGATATTCATCATCTCCATCATATTCAGCAGGGCAATCGTCGTAGAACACCTCGTGTCCAAGTTCACCGACAACGTTCGCCCTATTCTGCGAACGAGAATATGTATATCCGCCGGAATTTCTAAGTCCTTTGCGAATTTCACCTTTAAAATCTTTAGTATCGGCATTCGCGCCAAAAATGCCCACTAAAGATGCTAATAGAAAATAAGATATTTTTTTCATTTGATAATTCCATCCATTTAATAACTTGAAACTATTTTATCACAAAATCCGACTTGATTCCAGTATGATTTGCGATTAACATATAAACATATGAAAAAAAAGATTGCGATAGTTGCTGGGGCACTGGATTTGCCGATTTTAACGCGCGACGCATTACGACGGCGTGGTTTTGATGTATTTGTAATCGGGCTTAAAAATTTCTATGACCCAAAACTAAACCCAGATTTGGTTATTCGGCTTGGGGGTGCCGGACGTGCAATACATACGGCACGACGTTTAGGTATTAAGAAGGTTATATTTGTAGGCGCAATCGGACATCCAAATCTTTCAGACTTACGTCCAGATTTGTGGACTCTTTTCGCGCTTTTAAAAATGATAAAACATCAACGGGGGTATGATTCTATGGCTGTTGCTTTGAATAAAATTATGACAGATGCGGGTTTTGAAGTTGTTGCGGCTCAAGACTTAGCACCAGAACTAACTTTTGAACATGCTGGGATTCTGACAAAGAAAAAACCTGCGCGGGCGGATATAGCGAACATAGAACGCGCGATTGATGTCTCGCATACTATCGGCGCCGCCGACATCGGTGCATCTGTTGTTGTGGACAAACAAGTCATCGCGGTAGAGGCTGCCGAAGGAACCGCAAAGATGCTGGAACGTGTAGTTGAAATGCGCAAAAACCGCAAGAAAACCGGCGGAGTTTTTGCAAAAATGACCAAACCAGGTCAGGATTTACGCATAGATATCCCCGCGATTGGCGTAGATACAATAAATGCAGTTGCGGATGCAAAATTACATGGAATTGTTGTGAATACTAAAACATGCTTTGTTGTGCATCGCGAAGATGTAATAAAACGCGCAAACGAACGCGGAATTTTCATTGTTGCCATAGACGAATAATTTATTGACAATCATATTATTTGGTATATCATTGCCAACTGTGGTGTTCTTTGTATTAAGCACAAAATAGTCAATGGCAAAAACGATGCAATATAACGATATAAAGAGACAAATAATAGATATTATATTTCAACCTCATTTCGAGGATGTTGATGATGCATCAAAAAAGATTGGTGATATTATACAACTTCCGGCCGCAAACATCCGCCTTATTAAACAAGATATTAAGGATAAATTTGGGGTGTTTTTGAATTGCGATATATCAGGTATTAGCACAGAAGAACTTTGCAAAATTATTCAAAAATCTATGGTGCATTCCGAATATAAGAGGCAAAAGTTGCGCCAACAAAAAGATGTCTCTTCGAAATCACAACGAACAGTGGGCGTTCCTGTATCTGAAACAAAAATGTGGAATAACCGGAGAGTTTTTGGTCATGTTCTTTCAATACTTAATACCGTTGTTGAAACTCAACTTGACAATAAAATTTGTGATTTAAAAAAGAAATTGGGGTCAGAGCGTGAAAAAGAAATTGACGCGGTTTTGACAAAACTGTGGAAGGATTTGTCGCTAACAACCGAAATGAATTTCAATCCAGATACATATGTTTATAACATCGCTTGTCAAATAACGTATGATTTGGTCGCCCAAGGTAGGGCTATAAGTCCAGAGGAAGAATGTGAAGGGATGGATTCTTTTTGGAAACCAATTTGGTATGCTACATCTGCTGGGTGCCTTGTGGCTAGGTTAAAAAAAGATTTGGAAATTTGGGTACCATCAGAAAAACAGGCAAACAAATTATTTACCAAAGAACTGGAAGATAAAGTATCAAGTTTTAAATCTTATGAAGAACTTGAAGATTTTGTAGTGATGGAAAGAGTCAAAGTTAAAATTGATAAAATAATGTTTAGATATACAACACTTTCCGAAGACTTTACCAGACGTCCAAACATGTCCAGTTTTATAATTTCACCGATAAAATCTGATAGTATAAAAACCGAGGTTCAAAAAGATTTCAATATAAAAGTAAATTACGATATATCTGGCACTCGGGTTAATAACCTTTATACGTATGTTTATGAAGAAATAAAAAATTCACAAGACCAACGAAAAAAATTATTCGACGAAATTCAGATTGCTTCAGAAAATTCGGAAGAGAAAGTTCATGGTTCTTCCAAAAGCAAATTGTTAAGTCGTGATGAAGTTTTCGCAATAACCATTAACAAGATAAATTCTATGCTTAAAAACCGTAGCACCAGTATTCAGAGATGGGACAAAATTTGTTACTTGTTCCCTAATACCGAAAAATCTTCAAACGGTATGAAAAATGAACTTAACAAATGGTTGCGTAGAAATTTTTATACCGCTATAAATTTAGAAGACAACAATGTTAATGTTTACAATGTTTGTTCAAACGCCTATAAATCGCTAGTTAAAAGGGGATTGGCCGAAGATTTGCGCATTCCTATTTCCGAAATGCATCCGTTGTGGGGAATTATTAACAAGTCCATTCCAAGATTTGGACATTTTAAAAGTGTTTTAGAAAGGAATTGCGTTAGAATATCAGTGTATAACTTGTCCAACTGTCGAACATATTGGGAATACAAGCAATTGGTTATAAATTCCAAAATACTTGAAGCCACCCGGCCTACTATTTCTGAAATTCTGAACGCCGAACCAACAAATATAACATTGTCGGCATCATTGGGGGAAAAATTACATGCGACTTCTTCTGATGTAATCAGGTTATATAACGAATGCGAAAAAACGTTTGGCATCCGTATTCCAGAGATAGACAGGGCATCAAACACTATTGAAGATATGGTAAAAGCCATAATAAAAAATGGTCAAACCAGTGACTATATTCAAAATGTTATAAATGGACGTTTTGAACAGTTAAAAGACAAAGAAAAATAAAATGGCAACCGAAGGTTTTTTAACTTTATATAATGAATATTATTCAAAATGTGCGGACATTTTCCGAAAACACCCTGATTTGTTGATTCATCTTGTTCTCCGCAAAAAGGGGAAAACGGACGATTTGCAAAAGAGGATAAATACGACGTTCAGTATTACACTTTCAAAAGACAAAATAGAAACAACACTTGGTTATCGTCGGTCAACACTGGACACTTTAAACGAATTACAAAACGTTATTTGCAATCGATATGCTTTTGAACGCACACGCGAGCATATGAAACAAAATTAAGAAAAACGCCGGCAAAAATCCGGCGTTTTTCCTAAATACATTCAAATTATTTCTTTTGAATATCAACGACCTTTACCTTAAACACGACATCTTTACCGGCAAGGCTTGGAACATATTGTTCCGGGAAAGTGATGTTCAAATCACGTTCTTCGCCCTTTTTAGCACCAATCAACTGTTCTTCAAACCCTGGAACGAATTGACCACTGCCTAAAACCAAAGGAAACGATTCCGCTGTTCCACCTTCGAACGCGACACCGTCTAAATACCCAGCAAAATTAATAATGACAGTATCACCGTTTTGGGCAGTAGTATCACCCGCATCACAACCCGCGCAGAACAATGCCCCACACAGACCGAATATACCAAGCATTTTTTTCATTCTTTTTCCTTTTTGTTTTTCTTGTTTGTTTACTTTGTTTAGTTGTTGTAAACGCATCTGAAACCATATTCGCGCATCGTCACGCCTTCGGCTTCGACCCTATAATCAAAGAACGGTGTCGGTCGCATCGATTCAAATGACGGTCTATCATATACTAGAACAATGCTATCGGCATTACGACCACAAACACGTTTCATCTCATAATCCGCCACACGCGATAAAACAGTACGAATATCACCATCAATATCCATACCATCTGCATTTTGCATCAAACGCAAGCGCATTTCACGTAAATCGGTATTACCAAGCAGTATTTGAACCCGAACCATTGCGCCACGATATTCTTGCCACCGTGTCTCCATGCGTGACGTATTCCAACGTTGTTCCATTTCATCCAATTCTTTGTCCGTTTTAGGTTTATAAGAATCGATTCCGGCGTATTCATTATCAGATTGCATAAACGTACTTGTCCGTTCATTATAGAACGGCGCATCGTCACCGCCATTAGCAAAATCAGATGTATTATACGGTTTATCCGCCGAACAGCCCGCCAATGCAAGCAATCCAACAAAAATAGTAATAAATAATTTCTTCATTTTCTTTCTCTCTTTTTTTTGATTTTATCAAATAAACTTTTTTGATTCAAGTGACGATTTATGATAAAATGAATTTGATGACGAATGTTGTATTAGAATCTTTATTGAAACCGATTGCGGAATTTTATCGACCATCTTTTGTTGAAGAAATCGCAATCAACCACGCCGGCGAAGTATGGATGCGTTTGCACGACGCACGTGTTCCGTGGGTTGCATACGATGCCCCAGTGCTTAGCAAACAATATCTTGTTGATTTGATTCATACGATCGCGAACATTTATGAACGTCCGTTTGACCCGATTCATGGGATACCTGTTGTTTATGCAACCTTGCCAGGCAATCACCGTTTTAGTGCTATTGCTGGTCCTAATGTTCAATATGATGAACGCGATATAACGGGCGGTGTCGCACTAAATATACGCGGTGGCGGTGTCACAGAGACATCTTTTGAAAATTATCATTTAAAACGTGGCGAAAAGTTGATGAAGGTTAAACCACGTGAAACGAATCGGCCCGACGACCCATATGATAGACTTATGTCCGCAATAAACGATGGCAGCCCTATTTTGATAAGTGGTGCAACCGCAACGGGAAAAACAACGTTTTTGAATCATATGCTAACTTTAATCGACCAAAATAGTCGCGTAATCACCGTCGAAGATGCACGGGAAATTCGCGTTCCCCAGAAAAATCGTGTTCACTTTGTTCTGTCACGCACCGAACAAACGAACAGTTTTAACTACGCGCGTTTGCTGGATTTGGTTGTCCGTATGACACCTGACGTAATTATTGGGGGTGAAATATCGACGGATAACGCCGCGGTTCTTTGGGAAATGTTAGGCACTGGGCACGAACATTTTTACACAACGATTCATGCCGAAAGTGCCGAAGCCGCCTATGCTGCCTTTGCAGATAGAATTTTGCACACTCAACCTGCGTATAATCGCACAGATTTGATTGCAGAAATGAAACAAAAAATCCGCGTTGTGCAACTGTCGCGTGATGGATCTTTGCGCGCAGTAACCGAAGTAGTTTAATAAAACAAAGGAGAAAAAATGTCTTACTTAGATATAGAAAAACAACTTAACGAAATAACCGATAATTTAAGGCAAAATCTTGAAAAAGCCGGTGCAATAAATAAGGAAGGGGATACAATAGATCGTGCTAAATTCGAAAAAGTAATTGATGACATGATTAGTAAAATTATTCCAATACGACGACAATTGGAACTTGAACGATATGATGCAAATTCTGCAAATATCGTGGAAAGCCGGATGGAATGGCTAAGGACAATAAAAAATGCTCATTCTATCAGATATCCAGAACATATTAGCGATGAAAGAGAAGAAAAAATTCTTAAAGCCCCCCAAAAAGATTATGGAAGACTAACAGAGGTTTTCAAAGATGGCGCGAAACTTGTTACACGACTGTTCGGTTTTCAACGAGGCAAACCTCAACAACCTGAACATGGCAAATAATTTCAAACCGCGCGACACGCGCGGTTTATATTTGTTTCTTTTCTTTATCAATGTATCTTTTTACTATTTTTTCGTCAAAGAATTGCAACCGACCACTGGGCAACATTAACATTCTTTCAACACCAAGATATCTAAGAAAATCTAAATCATGACTGACTATTAACAAAGTCCCACCATAATCATGTAAACTTTCTGCCATTACTTTCTTGGTGGCAACATCCAAATGATTTGTAGGTTCGTCCAACAATAATGTATTAGCACCACTTAAACATAATTTACATAATTCAAGCCTACTACGTTCACCTGGCGATAATGTTTGAACCTTTTGCTTTAATTTATCGCCCACAAAGTTAAAATGACTTAATACAGAACGTAATTTTACAGTTGGTAAATTTGAAACATTTGATACATTGTCAAAAACACTGACATTAAAATCTAATGTTTCGTGTTCCTGGGCATAATACCCCAAGTCTGTTTTTTTACCGATATATATTTTTCCAGAATCTGGTTTCAAAATTCCCATTATCAGTTTTAATAGAGTCGATTTGCCAGCACCATTTTCACCAACAATAATAAATTTTTCACCACGGTTTAATGAAAAAGACAATTTTTTAATAACTGGCTTTTTGGCATCATACGCAAAATTCAAATTTTCAACGCCGATTGGGATAATATCTTCCGCCCTGTTTGGTTGCAAATCTAAATCAATTATTTTCTTTTCTTGCGAAACAATGACCAAATTTTGCTTCTTTTTTTCTAACAATTTTTCACGGCTTTGTGCCTGGCGCTTAATTTTTCCAGACTTTCCACGCTGTGCATCAATAAATTTTTGTATTCTATTGATTTCGTCCATTTGTTTTTGAAATTGTCTTTCTAAACTTGCGTTTGTTTCCGCCAAAGTTTTTATAAATTTATCATATCCAAAGCCATATAAAGTCCCAGTATGTGACATTGTATCCAAATACAAAACTTTATCTGCGACTCTGGTTAAAAATTCTTCATCATGCGAAATAAATATCACAGTTGATTTGGTCTTGATTAAATAGTTCATCATCCATTCACGACTAGCCGCATCCAGATGATTTGTTGGTTCATCCAAAAATAAAACATCGGGACGAGAATACAAAGTTCTAACAAAAGATATTTTTGACTTTTGCCCACCTGATAATTCCCCAAGGTTTTTATCAAGGTTTTCTTGTGGAACCCCCATCTGGATAATCATATTTTCTAATTCTGATTCCGCAGAATACCCGTCCCAACTGTCAAATTCATTTTGATATTGCCCCAATAAATTTAATATTTCGGTAGATGTGTCACCGTTTGCTATTTTTTGATAAATTTCCGTTATTTTACTTTCTATTTGGGGCAAAGGTCGACCCGAACGCAGAAAATCATAAACATTTATATCATTCGGTAGATTCAGTTCATCCACAGTTTGTGGCATCCAACCAATTCGAGGTTTTTTACCCATAAAAAACTCACCAGAATCATAAGATATTTGGTCCAGCAATATCCTGAACAGCGTTGACTTGCCCGCACCATTTAGCCCGACGACCGCAACTTTATCGCCATCTGCAACAGAAAAACTCAGATTTTTTATAATCTGATTTCCATCAAATGATTTTTCAAGATTTTTTACAATTAACATGGTGTTGTTAATATTATCAAAAAGGTGGAATTAATGTCAAACATTCCCGCGAATTTTTAACAAAATTGCTGTTAATAGTTTAATGTTGCGATTAGTCATAAATGTTTATACCATACAATCGTGTAAACAATAGGTGTGTAGATGATTTTCGAAAAAAGTATTAAATGTGGAAATTTTTCATTAGAAAAACTTGTGGCTAGCCCAAAAAATGCAGAACATTTACTTTCTGTGATAAACGATAATCGTGATTTTTTGGGTAAGTACTTGGAATGGGTTGATTCTTATACAACAACGGAGAGAGCCCTAGTGAACATAAGAAAATCTAGGAAACTAGATAAATGTTCTTATTTTATTGTTATTGATAAAAAAATTGCTGGTAAAATAGGTTTTGTTGATGTTGACAATAATATGGGAGAAATAAGTTATTGGTTGGCAAAAGAATATAATGGACACGGTATAATAACAAATGCATTACTAACATTGATTCAAATTGGTTTTGATAAAATGCACCTTAATCGTATTCAACTGACAATCGATATTGATAACGTACAATCTTGTGCTGTTGCCGAAAACTGTGGTTTTAAATGCGAGGGTGTATTACGTAAATACTTCCTATTGCGCGGTATACCGCGTGATATGAAAATTTATTCAATTATAAAGTAATGTTTGGCTGGTTATTTTGCAATAAATATCTACATAAAATTCTGTGGATTTACATCAATTTTGATTCTAATGTTTGCCGGCACTTTCACATTCAGCAGCCATTTTTTCACAATCGGTTGCAAGTATGCACGCGCATCACCCGCAATCAAAAAACGCATACGGTAAAAACCACGAACTTGGTACATTTGTGCAACAATCGGCCCCATTATACGTGCGCCGTTCACATTCGGCTTTTGCCGTACAAGGGTTTCACAAAAATCTTTAAGTAGCGGCTCTTTTTTTGATTCAATAATTAATGCAATCAGTTGCCCAAATGGCGGCATCTTGGCCGCGCGTCGAACATCCATATCACCGCGCAAAAATTCATCACGATTACCCGCACAAATCGCGGTTAAAACAGAATTTGTCGGTTGATACGTTTGTAGCATAACGCGCCCTGGGTTTTTACCGCGACCGGCACGGCCTGCGACCTGGAACAACTGTTGAAACGTATGTTCTGCTGCGCGAAAGTCAGTTCCAAATAAACCCATATCGCTGTCCACCACGCCAACCAGTGTTAGATTCGGAAAATGGTGTCCTTTTGCTAAAATTTGCGTCCCAATAATGATGTCCAATTCACCCGATTCCATTCTTTCAACTAATCTTTCTAGCGCCCCACGCGACATCATCGTATCACTTGAAACCAGCGCGATTTTGGCACCAGGGAACTTTATTGCCACCTCTTCTTCTATTTTCTCTAAACCTGCGCCACGCATTGACACCGAATCGCCACACTCAGGACAACTTTCTGGCAAAGCTTTTGTCCGCCCACATATATGGCACAGCAATTTTCCTAACTTTTTATGATAAGTCATACCCACAGAACATTCAGGGCATGTCGCAACCCAACCGCATTTCTTACATTGAGTAATTGGTGCAAAGCCACGTCGATTTATAAACAACATAACCTGTTGCTTACTTGCAAGCGTTTCACGAATTGCATCACATAAAATCGGCGAGAGTGTTCCAGAACGGGTTTCATCATTTATTTTGTATTCTTCGGGTCTATGTTCGCGCAGGTCGATAGTTTCAATTTTTGGCAATTCTGCACCACCATAACGTGATTTTAAAATATGATGACCGTATTTGCCAATTTCAACATTATGCATTGTTTCTTCTGACGGCGTTGCACTGGCCAATATAACCGGAATTTTTTCCAACTTAGCACGCAGTATCGCCATATCACGCCCATGATAATTTCCCATATCTTCTTGCTTATAAGACGAATCATGTTCTTCATCAATTACAATCAAACCTAAATCTTGCCACGGCAAAAATAATGCGCTACGTGTTCCGACAACTATTTTTATTTCACCCGTCAAAACGCCACGCCAAATATCACGTCGGCGCGCCGCGGTTAAATTACTGTGCCATACGACGGGCGCAGCACCAAAGCGTGATTCAAATCTCTTGATAAATTGAGTAGTGAGAGCGATTTCCGGCATCATCAACAATACCGAACGACCAGAACTGTACGCGCGCCATACGGAATCAAAATATACTTGGGTTTTTCCACTGCCAGTAATACCATCAATCAGATTTACAGAAAAACCGCCGTTTTTAATATCACGTCCTATACTATCCGCAACCATTCGTTGTTCAAGATTCAATTCGATATTGCCCACATCAAAGTATTCAGAATTAAACGAGGTTGATATGCAACGTGATGCAACAGGAATTAATATGTTGCGAGCAATCATTGTTTTTACAACAGAATACCCAACACGCGCAATATTTTGAATATCACTTGCCGACATTGGTTCATTATTATTGATTTGAAAAGCATCTAAAACCATTTGACGGCTTTCTGTCATTTTGACATTTTTGAAATCAAAGTTATATGCATAAAGCTGTTCTGTTTTTGGGGCATTGAATGCATCGGGAACATTTATAATCAAGCGTAAAATAGCCCCAGGTGCCATCAATGTCCATTCTGACATTTTTTGAATCCATTGCAATGTCCCAACTGGCAATTTCCAAGGGAAAACCGCGCTAACATTTTTTATTTTTTCTTGGGCAAGATTGCTATCACCGATACCGTACACAATGCCGACATACGAACAATTCATAACACTGCACCGGACAAAAGCCCCCAAATCAGCATCTTCAATCAGGCGATAGTCATAACCTGAATTCACGACATTTGGGACAAGAACCTTTACAATAGTGCCTTTTTTAAACATGACAACAAAATACTTGTTTTTTTTACATTTTTCAATAGTATTTAACGAGGCTATTGAACGAGGTAATTTATGTGGATATATTTTTTTGCTATTTGTGATTTTTTATGCCGGTTTATTCCTGTACGACGTTGGCGTATGTATATGCGACGTGTTAAGCTTTTTGATTGGTATCGAAAATATAATGCACTTAAACGCACTTTCCCAAACCTTGATTTTTATGATGTCAAAATGATAAAAGGTGGCTGGAACATCGGATTTATTGTCGAAAACCAATTTGTATTCAAGGTCAGAAAGCATACAGATAGCAAGGTTCCCCAAGATAAAATTGTTCGTGAAAAACGTATAACTGATGCCCTTTCGCCTTTTTCGCCCGTCCGCATTTTATCCATTCGTGTTATCCAAGCAGGGGAATACATGTTCTATAAATATCCATTTATTCCCGGCAAAAATTTAAATTCTTTGAGTGTAAAAAAAATAATTGCGAATCGCGAAAAATTGGCGCAGCAAATTGCAAGTTTCATATACAGAATTCATAATTCAAAGCCTGTGGGAATAGATGATTTAAAAAATGGCGATGGCGATGGTTGGAATCATAATGACCTTTGCAATAACATAATCGTTGACCCAAAAACCATGAACATTACAGGAATTATAGATTGGGAATATGCTGGCTGGGGCACTTTGGAAACAGAATTTGAAAACACGACTGCTTTTTCAAGCACGATGCGTGAATCTGGGTTAAATGAGGCAATCCGTAACGAATACGCAACAATAATCGAAAAGGTTGCGGCAAAGCAACAACGACAACAAGAACGCCTGCAACGCGCCAAGGAAAAAGCGGCCGCCTTGGCCAAAGCCAATGCCGAATCGGACTCTCAATCTGAATCATAATGAAATCAACCCGCTATTAAATCATCGCTAGTTGGGATATGATCGATTACTGTGTCAGCGACCATTTGCGTTTTGAACCATGTTTTTTGCCGTTTTGCGTACTGGTTAGTTTTCGTTATCCAGTTTTCAATCGCCACATCACGCGTTATTTTACCAGTTATATAATCGCACAGTTGCCCTGCCCCAATAGCACGACTTGAATCAAGGTTGTTATCAATAATATATTTTGCTTCGTCTATCGCGCCACCCGCCAACATACATGGAATCCGGCCAGCAATACGTTTACGCAATACGTCCATTGATGGATTTATAAGGATTTTAAAAGGGGTTGGTAAAATTGCACCAATGCGCGGTTCATTCCACCATTCTGTTATATGACGTCCCGTTTGAAAAAAGACCTCTAGTGCGCGCGCCACACGTTGCGAATCTGTTGCCCCAGTTTCCGCAACCATCGCACGGGCCATTTCCAAATTTTTGGCAACCATGTCACGCGCACGCGCCCGATTTTCAGCTGATATCTCTGGGATTTGTGCGATTCCGTTTACTATTCCATTTATATAGTATCCCGTTCCACCGACAAAAATTGGTACATAACCGTTTGCGCAGACTATATCATATTCACGTCGCGCAAGTGCAATATATTCAGCCACACTTATTTGTTCAGAAAGAGGCAAAATAGAAAACAGCCGATACGGCACCCCATCTATCTCATCAGAAAACTTTCGTCCGGCAAAAGGACTTGCCGATATGTTTTCAATACCATGATATATTTGCACGCTGTCGCAATTTATAATTGCACCATGAATACGCTTCGCCAATTTATGAGCGAAATCTGATTTACCAGATGCCGTCGGCCCGGCAATAATATATGCACTTTTTATATTCATTTGTGTCAATTATACCGTATGATTTGGCAAATTCAAGAGCCGTAAAAATTCAGATTGGATTTTTCGGCAAAAGGTGCTATGATTGCCCACGGTCATCAATAAAACAAAGGAAGGTTTATTATGTCAAAAAAAGTAAAAGTTGCAATCAATGGTTTTGGTCGTATTGGTCGTTTGGTTCTGCGTGCGGCATTGGAATCTGGGCGTGACGATATTGAATTTGTTGCGATAAATGACTTGGCACCGGCGGAACAAAATGCGTATTTGTTACAGTATGATTCTGTACACGACAAGTTGCCAATGGATGTGAAATTGGACGGCGACACAATAGTTGTTGGAAAACATCGTATCAAATGTATTGCCGAAAAAGATCCAACGAAATTGCCTTGGCGCGAATTAGGAATCGATATTGTTATGGAATGTACTGGGTTATTTACCGCGGCGGACAAAGCCCGTGTTCATATTGACTGTGGCGCGAAACGCGTTTTAGTTTCAGCACCGTCTGTGGGTGCGGATAAAACAATCGTATTCGGCGTAAACCAAGACACTTTGACACCAAACGATATTATCGTATCAAACGCATCTTGTACGACGAATTGCCTTGCACCGGTGGCAAAGGTTTTGGATGAAAAATTCGGAATTGCATCTGGGTGGATGACAACTGTTCATGCGTATACTGGGGATCAACAATTACTGGATAAAACCCATAAAGACTTTCGGCGGGCGCGTGCGGCGGCACTTTCTATGATTCCTACCAGCACCGGCGCCGCCAAGGCTATTGGATTGGTTCTTCCAAATTTAGCGGGCAAATTGGATGGTATTGCAATCCGCGTTCCAACCCCGGACGTATCGGTTGTTGAATTGGTTGTGAATTTGAACAAAGATGTTACCACAGAGATGGTAAACGATGCCATGCACGCGGCACAATCCGCGACATTCGGATACAACGAATTGCCTTTGGTGTCCATTGATTTCACCCACGATGCGCACAGTTCGATATTTGATTCAACGCAAACGCACGTGATTGATAATCGCATGGTCCATGTAACCGCGTGGTATGATAATGAGTGGGGCTTTTCAAACCGCATGAGTGATACCGCCGTTGCAATGGGAAAATTGTTATAGTAAAAATGTTAGTTTAAACAAAATGGGCGCGGTCCGATCGCGACGTAGCGATAGCGAAGACGGACGCGCCCATTATTATTGGTTTTGTGGAAGATAGTTATTATTTTTATCTGGTCCGGCAACAAATGTTCCTGTTCCGGCATTAGTAAGGAACCTATTGTTTACAATATCGTATACTCCGATCACATCATCGCTATTACGACGGGCGGGAATACCATCAAAAGTTAATATGTCTCCATCATAAAGTTGGGCATTATATATTCGCCCTTGCACATTAGAACCTGAGTAAAAAAGTGCAAATGTTCCCGATGGGGAGGAATAAGGACGATCAAGGGTTTTATATGTTCCATCATAACGAAGCACCCACTTTGGTGATATACCAATATGAAATTTGCTATTGAAACCAGGTATCGATATACCACCATTACTATAGAGGTTACCAATTCCCGAAGCAAACATTGTGCTACTATACCAAGTAACACTGATAGAGTCGGTGGTTGTACCAAAAAATTTATGCGGTAATTGCCCAGAAGAAATCATAGCATCAACATACATTTCAAAATTCGCTGTTGGATAAACCCCGGTATCAATGTACGCATGTGTGTTATTTCTTTCAATATATTCCAATTCGGTATATCCGAATGGTAATACACCTGTACTGTTTATTTCCCACAACCAGCAATTACCACTAACGGGGTCATAGGCATCGGGACGATTGGCACATACAAATTCGCTATCTAATGCACCTGCCAACGCCGCGTTAAATGTTCCTGCATCTATTAAAGTATCCATTTGGTCTGCATATGTACCCGTATCCTGATATATCCCTTTTGCGCCAAGTGTTCCGGGGGTATCTGTATATGTTACAACCGCACCCGGTGCACCGCCAACAGCCGGTCCGGCGATAAATGTTCCAGTACCAGAATTGGTAAAGAATGTTCCAGTTACTGTATCATACATACCAATAACACCATTACTGTTACGACGAGCGGGAATAAAATCACGGACGAGAACATCATTTTCGTAAATTCTTGCCGCATATACGAACATTCCTGCATTCCGAGAATAAACAAGGGCCGATCCGTCACTATTATGTATTCCAAATAAATATATTGACCCGGATGCTGAACTTTGTGTTTGTGATAGAGTTTGTGATACGGTGCCATAACGTGCAACTTTGTTTTTCGCATCCAAAACAACCGTTTGACGTGTGGTTTTAAGTGAGGCATTTATAGAAAAGGAACTAATACCACATCCTGACGAGCCATACCTACATAGCCATGGGAATAATATATAAGCTTGACCAGCATCACTACCAAAATTTATAGCATAATTAGAAGTTCCAAAGAATGTATTTCCCCCGCTGCCGGCATATGTATCAGAGGTAAAACTCAAATCGACTTCGATTCTGGTAGTGGCGGTTGGTACATAACCTGTATCAATATACTGTGTTCCGGTGCTTTCAATATATTCAAGTTGGGTGTATTCGTTTGGAACATCTTTTACACCAATTTTATCTTGTTTTGTATCGAGTCCACTGTTCACTGCACCGACCGTTGGTAAATCGGTATTGCTTACACCGTTGCCTGTCAAAGTTTCGGTAACCGGTTTAGGTGTAATTACACCCGGGTCATCTGTGAATACCGCCACATTGTTTGCGTTTGCACCAAATATGGTTTGCTTGTCGGCAAGTTGCTCATCAACATATTCTTTGGATGAAACGATTTTGTTTGCCGGAACATTATCTGCATATGCGAATCCCATGCACAACGCACATAACATTATTAAAACTTTTTTCATTGTTCTCTCCTTTTTTCTGACCCATGCCCCACCACTTTCAGTGGTTCGCCCCCTTTCCACAGGAAAGGGGATACAAAAAACACCGCTTTGGAAACCAAGCGGTCGGGGTGTTAGCAAATCAGGTTTTCAACAGATTCCAATGGGTTTCGGTTTTGACGCCTTTTGTATACCCCATTAGCACCCCGAACCTTTTATTCGGGGACATTCACAATAACGGTGCAAAATACGGAAAAACGTTTTTCGGAATAACGATGTTTCTTTAATTTGCACCGGAAAACCTGGGCTTGCTACAGCCCCAAACCAGATTCCCATCTGATTCAAAGTAATCCTAGCATACTGCACAATTTTAAAACAAGAAAAAATTGCAATCTGGAAACAATTTAATATACTTTGGTACATATGAACATTATAAAAAGGTAAAAAATGTTACGTCCTTCTTTGCGCAAACCCAATCAAATGCGTCCAGTATCCATAGAAACCGCTGTCAACAAATGGGCCGAAGGGTCATGTTTAATTAAAATTGGTAACACACATGTTCTTTGTACTGCATCCGTTGATTTTAATCAACCAACATGGAAGCGTATGCAACATAAAACAGGTGGCTGGGTAACCGCAGATTATTCAATGTTGCCACGCGCAACCGACACACGCAAATCACGCGAAGCATTAATGAACGATAAACGCAGCATGGAAATATCCCGTCTTGTTGGGCGCGCATTACGTAGTGTTGTTGATATGGAAATTCTTGGCAAACATACTATCAATATTGATTGTGATGTGATTCAAGCAGATGGTGGAACACGCTGTGCCGCAATAACCGGCGGATTTGTTGCACTGTCTCTTGCGGTTCGTTGGATGATTGAAAACGAACATATCAACGAAAACCCAATTCGCGAACATGTCGCGGCAATTAGCGCGGGACTTTGGAACAATGAATTAATCCTTGATTTGGATTACCAAGAAGATTGCACCGCCGAAATGGATGCAAATTTTGTTGTCGCCGAAGATGGTCGTTTTATCGAAGTTCAATCAACCGGCGAACAACATCCGTTTAGTAAATTACACTTGGACGTGATTATGGATATGGCGGTTGATGCGACAAAAAAACTCATCGACCTTCAAAAGAAAGTTTTAGAATAAGCAAATTATTCTTGCTTTAAAATATCGTCTGACTTGATATATTCAGGTTCATCGTGCGGTAGTCTTGTCTTGGCACGACGCGCATATTCTTTTGCCTTTTGTGGTTGCTTTTGCAGAGTATAAAATTCCGCCATCGCCCAATCTGCCCGACCATCACCATCGCCAAACGCACGCGCCAAAACCCAATATGCTAATGGTTTAGGATCTAATAAGATTGTATGACGGCAAAGTTCTATGGCACGCGCACGATCATTATCTGTACCACGTTCTGATAAAACTAATGCAAGTGCAGTTTCAATTTGCGGCGAGTTTTTCCGCAAATTTATTGCATGTTCATATGCTGCGACACTGTTATCATAATGCCCATATTGATATTCAATATCGCCAAGCAATTCATAAAAATATGGATTTTTTGGTTGTCGTGAAATCAATGTTTTTGTTCCCGTAACCGCCCCTGATAAATTTCCGCCACGCATATTTGCTATTGCCCGTGCATAGATTGCCTCATCTGACTTATTCGAATACGGATATAATGTCTTGACACGCGTAAAATCATCCAAATATCCAACCAACTTTGCACGCACGAGGTTATACTTTTCGATTATTTTCGCATCATCTTCTGGGAATTTTTTATTTTTAATATTCTGATTCAACAACTTTTCACGTACATTTTTTAACCGTTCAGCCGTCACAGGGTGATTGATAGAATTTTTATTTACGCGTGATTCCAGTGGTGATGTCATCTCATTCATCTGGGTAAAAATCTCTACAAAACCATTTGGATTATATCCCGCTTCGACCATAAGGTTAAAACCAAGGTCGTCAGCAATCCGTTCTTCGTCACGTGAAAAAGACATCATTGATTGTTTCGCAACACCTGTCGCACCCGCCATAACACCTGCACCAAGCGACGGATTTCCACCAAGAACCATCAACCCAATCCCCAAGGCCTGAATGATCATAGCGCGTCGCATTTCCGATTCTATTTGCGCCGACATTTGCGCCATGTGTCCACCAAGCGTATGTCCCAACTCATGCGCTATAACAGCCCGCAACGCATTTGGTGTTGTTACACGTTTTAATAATCCTGTATAAATATAAATATCCTCGCCCCCAATTACAAAAGCGTTAAAACTGTCATTATCAACAAGGTAAATATGCATACGATTTGGCGAAATATCTGCTGCCGCCGCAAGTGGCGTAACTAGTTCGCCAAGCACAGCCTCGACTTCTGTATCATTTATAAGCGATTCCGCACGCACATTTACTGCAAACAAAATCGCAAAGATGGAAAATAAAATTTTTTTCATCAGACACCTATCTTTAATGTGCGATCAAATATGAACATTAAATCTTTTACCCATGATTCAATATCAATCATATCAGATGCCGCACGCGCCGCCAATTTGAACAAATCCCGATGATCACGATAATCAACAAAATGATAATTTACCCATCCTGATTGTCGTGTACCCAATAATTCCCCAACACCACGCATTATTAAATCTTGTTCAGCAATTACAAAACCATCTTCTGTTTCAGTCAGCACATCAAGACGTTTCATACCATCGGGTGATATATTGTCACCATAAAGTAAAATGCAATACGATTGCGCCAAACCGCGACCAACACGACCACGCAGTTGATGCAACGCCGCAAGCCCAAATCGTTCAGCATTTTCAATTACAATTATTGTTGCATCAGGAACATCAATTCCAACTTCAACAACAGTTGTAGCAACAAGTATTTTTATATCAGTCCCAGGCCGTGCAAATTCAGCCATCACTTTGTCACGTTCATCCTTGGACATTTGACCATGCACAAGCCCGACACAAGTAAACACTTTTTTCAACTCGTCATAACGATGTTCCGCCGCGGTTGCATCAGATTCCATAGAATCAACAACTAATGGGCAAATCCAGAAAACCTTGGCACCACCAACAACCTGGATCTGCAGGCGGTCTATCAAAGCATCAATTCGCGAAAGTGGCAATTTTGTCGTTTTTATCGGTATGCGTCCAGCAGGCTTTTCATTGATAATTGAAACATCCATATCCCCGTAAATGGTCATAGACAATGTTCGCGGTATAGGTGTAGCCGACAACGCAAGAACATCTGGGTTATTTCCTTTCGCACGCAATGCCTCACGCTGTGCAACGCCAAAGCGGTGTTGTTCATCAATTATAACCAACCCTAAATCTTTGTATTCCACATCATCAGAAAACAAAGCATGTGTTCCAACAACCAATCGCGTGCGCCCAGAACGCAACGATATCAATTTTTCACGACGCACCGCGCCTTTGTCACGACCAGTTAAAATCTCACAAACCAGTCCTAATTTATCGCACAGAGGCTTTAGTTTCGCATAGTGTTGCTGTGCCAATGTGTCGGTCGGTGCAAGTAACGCCGTTTGTGCGCCTAATTCCGCCATCATAACCATTGCAGCCATCGCAACCATAGTTTTGCCACAACCAACATCACCTTGGACCAACCGCATCATTGGAAAATCATACGAAATATCACGCGCAATCTCATCAATCGCCCGTTTCTGGGCCCCTGTCAAATCAAACGGCAAAGATTCATAGAATCGTGGCAACAAGTCGTATTTTTTTGCACGCACGCATCGTTTATGCCGTTCGTCTTTGCGCGTACGACGATTGGCGGCGATTGCAACTTGGTGCGCCAATAATTCGAAATATGCCAATTTTACGATTATATCCGACATAGATTTTAATTCGTTATTACTTTGCGCATAGTGCGCGGCGCGTAGCGCATCAAAAAATTCCACCAAGTGTTCATCTTCGCCAATAATTTTGTCAGGCAAGGCGGCAAAAATCTGATCACGAATGTTCGTAAATGTCTTTTGTGTAATTCCTTCGCCAGCGCGATAAATTGCTTGAATCTTTGGAATTTTATCTGCGTCTTGAATTTCTTCGATAAATTCAGGATGATTAATCGTCGGCGTTGCGGATTGTTCCAATTTACCACTTATCATGCGCCACTCGCCAATCGGCAATTTTTTCAGCCAATAATCCAAAAAGTTCGAATTAAAGAATTGAATAATAACTGTTTGACCAACTTTATCAACACATGTTATGCGCGTTGGGCTACGCCGACGACCAAAAGTGCGCCCTATTTTATGCGCCTTTACCCGAACCATAGTCGTGACAATCTCGCCCGGCATCGCGGTCGCGACACTGTCGATGACACCGCGTTCCTTTACATAAACTGGGATGTGCAGCAAGAAATCCAAAATCCGCCGATTGCCCAACAAATCAAAGAACCGCGCCGCCAACACCGGCCCAACCCCGCGAATAAATTGCAGATCCGTCGTCAAAAAATCAAACAGTTCTTTTTTCATACATAACTAAAATACAAAAAAAACAACCAGCATAGCAAGAGAAAAGGAAATGCACAAAAAGCAAATCATTTCACTATTGAATAAAACTTTTCAGCAAACGGCAAAACAGCCCAAGTTTGTTTTTGCTGTGTATAACCCGTTTTCATAAAAGACATCGAACAAAATTCCTGGATTATTTTATCACTAAACAAAGGCATCTTTTTTAACTCGTCCATGTACCCGTGTTGAGCATTAATCAGATATTCCAAAGCTTTCAAAACAGATAAATCTTTTTTCGTCGACCACAACATTTATAAAACCTCCGCTGAATACTATAAAAACATCATCACAATGTCAATAAAAAGTCGTAGCACGCAACTTTATAACAGTAAAAACAATGAGGAGGACCTGTCGCACGAAACCTTGGCGTCTGCGCCACAAAACTTTAGCGAAGTGGTGAAGTGTGATGACCGGATTGCTTCGCCAATGTTGAAACATCCACCTTCGCAAAACGCTACGGTGGACCAGCATACTCCGTCTGCCTTGTTTCAACATTTCGAACCGGCTGCTTCGCCGGTTCAAACTCGAACATTCACGATTATAAAAAATCGCCCCAAATGGGACGCTTTTTTATAATGGGGCGGATGACCGGATTCGAACCGGCGACATTCGGTACCACAAACCGACGCTCTAACCAGCTGAGCTACATCCGCCATGTGCGTGGCACAGTCTATCATTAAAAAATCCGGTTTTCAAGATTTTTCTTTACATCTGCCAAAAACAATACATAATGTCAACAAATCAAAGAAAAAGGACATATTATGGAACAACTTATTAGTATGTATGCCGCCTTGCAAAAATACCCCGTTGCGGTGTCATATCCAAATGGGCAAATATGCGCCGGCGATTTTAATCATGCGCATGGATACGACCACGATTTTGTAACTATTTATGAGTTTGGACCATATAAACTTGAAAATAACGAATTGGCACGCAGTAAACATTTTATCAAGGGGTACGGCCAGGAATTAATATTTACAGAACCAGGAACAACACTTTATATACCGGTACCTATCAGAAAACATTTAGTTGGACTTGATAAAGATTATGTTGAACTGTCCAAGGCTATCCAAACCAAAGCAAATGGAAAAAATTTTAAAAATCCATTTGAAGAAACTATTAACGACAGCGTGTATAACCTTCAATTCTATTTAACAGAGCTTGCTCATACACACAGCACAGTAATGAATGATGATGAAATTCAAGAAACAATCACCAAATTGGATGAAATTAAAAAACGTTTATTACTAACCCAAAATATAAATTATTCGGAAAAATCGAAATAAAAAACGCCCCGTTTGGGGCGATTTCTTATTTCTTTAATCTTACAATTTTCTTTAACTTTTTAAGTCCCTTGTTCAAATCACTTTCTTCGGCGGGTTTAATTTCACCAGCTTCTAATTCTGAACAGCAATGTGGACACTTTGTTGCGGTCATATCCACAGTCTGCTTGCAATACGGGCACGCACGCGTTGTTACGGCCTTTTTGGTTTTCATCTTGTTGACGGTCCGCACAATAAGGAAGGCCGCAAACATCGTGATTATGAAACTTACCAAAGTATTCAAAAATAGCCCAATGTTCATCGTCTTGGCACCGGCGGCCTGGGCCTCAGCCAACGTATTAAAACTCTGCCCCGCGCCACCTGACAGAACAATAAAGAACTGTGAAAAATCGATACCGCCAATCAAAAGTCCAATCGGTGGCATAATAACATCGGCGACAAGTGAGTTCACAACACTGGTCAATACAGAGCCAACGATGATACCGATGGCCATATCGATTGCACTACCACGCTCCGCAAATTCCCGGAATTCTTTTAAAAATTTACTCATGTTTATTTCCTTTTTGTTTGATGTGTTCGCGCAAAGCATCGATTACCGTGCCAAGCGTCTTACGCAAATTTTCGTCGAACGTTTCCACAGTTATGTCCGCCATTGCATATGTGTTATACCGCTCTGCAATCAATTGGGCAAGGATTTTTTTACTATCCGTGTGCAAAAGTTGCGGACGCGTATTACGAAATTGTGTCCGTTTAAACAACAAATCCAAGTCTGCCTTGAGCCAAATACTAATTGCATCTTTTAAAACCTTGTCCCGAATTTCCGGCGTTATAAATGCGCCTTCGCCAGTGGACAAAACCTTGACCCGCGGTTCAGAATCCAACAGCCGTCGCACAACGCGTTCTTCGACCCGACGAAATTCGGTTTCGCCATACATTGCGAATATGTCAACAACGCTGCACCCGGCGGCGCGTTCGATTTCTTTATCAGAATCAACAAACGGCACCCCAAGATGATGCGCTAACGCCCGTCCAACACTTGTCTTACCGGCCCCCATTAGGCCGACCATAACTATCGGTTTATCTATTTTCAATTCGTTTTTCATGTTTCGCATATTAAAAAATTTTTTCATACTTAACAATAAAAACTTTTCCTGTTTTCATATTATCCTTTTCGTGATATAATGTATGCAGAAAATTGGAGAGATATTATGAAAATACAATATGCTTTAATAGGAATTTTGTTAACATCTGTGGCACATTCTGCGAATTTTGGCTTATATGGAAATTCAATTTCTGCGCACAATATCGCAACAACTCAGCACGAAATTGCTAATCGGGTGTTTGTGCCTATGATATCAGAGGTTCCGTCCGCATTTTCAAGAACTTCTGAAAAAGAACTAGACGCAGATGAATATGGAGAGATGTTGTATTATGGTGAATTCGGAGATGATACAGGAGTGTTACCGTTGGTTTCTGGACGTAATGGAGGTGACATATCAGATAACAATTTACGTATCGGATGGCAACATTCTTATGATAAAATAAAATTTAAATCGCATCCTCATGTTAAAAACACGTCCGATTTGATTTTCGCCGCTTATGCTAATGAATTTAATGCGACAAGACTTCAATTCTTTGGTGGGTATGCAGGGTCGCACACGAAAAACGATGTTTTAGATATAGACAATGATGGCGCGTTTATTGGGGCATATGTTGGTAAAAAATTCGGTGATATAGAGTTATCTGGTATGGCGGATTTTGGATTTGCTGCTAATGATATTGGCGCATCAGTACATCGCGATGGTTTTAATAATTTCTATGCTGGCATCATTGGTAATGTGGCGTATTCGTACAATTTTTATGATACGGTTTTGTTGCGACCGTCATTACGTGCTGGCTATACCTGGATGAATTCGGCAAGTTATAAATCTGATGGTAGTGTCAAGGTTACCGGCAAGGATTTCAATTTATTTGAACTTTCGCCGATGTTTGATGTTTTAAGTAACATTGGCGATGGATTGTCTGTTGGCGGGCATTTTGGTTATATTATGAACTTTGTTGGAGGTGGCAGACAGCGGGCAAATAGTGAGACTTTATCAAAATTAAACATTAACAACTATTTTGAATACGGAATAAGTCTTTCGCAAACATTTAACGAATTTAGTTTAAATATAAACTTTGGACGTCATGATGGTGCACACAGTGGTTGGAACGGCGGCGCAGAATTTAAGTATGTGTTTTAATGACCGCGCAAAAGTTTTTTTTGAAACTTATACTGCCATCTCGCTTTTAAAAACGTTTCTGTAAAACGTGTCGGTGCTTTTCTGAATTTATCTATCGCCTTGAACATAGATTTGGATATTGTTTTAATTATTTTTTAGATTCGCAGGCGTATATATCAGGTTCATAATATCTCAATTTTGTTACCGTTTTTTTAGCCATTTCTATATATCCCGAAGCAAATAAGAATTTTGCAGAAAATAAAGTTAAAGAAATAAAGATAGAGCCGGCAACGATACGGGGTAATTCCGTTGCTCAAACCGGCTCTATTTCTGGTATAAGTTTAGCAGTATTAAAAGATGCACAACAAGAATAAAATAGGAAACAATGGGGATTTTGCATCGTTTTTTTATGCCATAATGTACAGATATAAAAAGTTGGGGATAAAAACTAATACATCAAAAAACAAAAAATAATTACTTATTAAAAATACTTGATTCCGTTAAATTATTTTGTACACTCAAAGCAGAAAACAACGGTTATTTATGAAAAGTTTGTTGTTTTTTTCTAACCCTTTTGGTTATGGTCCCACGGCGACTATGATGGCGGTTTTGCGCCATTTTTTAAATCTCAAAAATATACAAATTTACGTTATTGCACGTGGCTTGTGTAAAGAAATTCTAGAAGATTATAAAACACTAACAATAATAGATGCAGATCAACGCAATGTCTCAGAAATAATAAAATTATTAAAAGAATATCCAGATCCGTATGTAGTCAGTTCTTTGAATAGATTTGCCGTTTTGGCTGCGTATAAATTGGGAATACCATCATGTTTCATAGATACGTTGACATATTTGTGGGATAAAATTCCGGACGATTATCTGAAAGCAGACATGTATTATGCAAGTGATTTTCCTACGGTTTCAGAAAAAACCTCTGGACATAAAAATGCGATTATTACCCCGCTTATAATTGATAATGCATTGGATTTTATACAAAAAAGCAAGAAAAACCGCCAGGGTGTGCTGTTGCAACTGGGCGGGTTAAAATCACCATTGAGCGATAATCCACCTACTGATTATCTGGATTTAATATCTGTTGCCCTAAATGAAACTCAGAAATATATTACTGTTTGTGGTGGAAATGACGGATTAAATTATTTAAAACAACATGTATCTTCGCCCAATATAGAATTTATAAGTTTATCAAAAGGTGCTTTTTTACGTAAACTTTCACTTTCAGAATTGTGCATAAGTACACCCGGGTTAAACACGACCATAGAATCTATTTATTTTAAAACACCGATAAATTTTATAATGCCCACTAATCTCAGCCAATGGGTTAATCACAATATATTCAAGCAATTTGATGCAAATGGCACAGATATTACATGGGAATCTGTTATTGATAAAGATTTGGATATTTTGGGTCTGCCGGAATACGATGCGATTATAAAAATCAATAAAATGGCAAACGATGTAAAACAATCTAAGAAAACAATAGATAAATTTGTAGAATTATTTCAACAAACTGTTTCGTCTGTACCGGACACAAACAAACAATATAATTTATTAAAAACATATGGAACAAGTGGTGCAAAATTTATCTTTGAAGATATTTGTAAAAAATGGAGAATATGATTATGTTGGAACACAAGCCTTATCTTTTAATGGACGGGTTAAAAGAAATTGCAAAGGAATTTAAAGGAACAGAAAACATTTTTTTGGGAATAAAGCCATACGGATTTCATGCTGGCAATAAAATTCCTTTCGTTGCGTATCCTATATTACTTTGCGAAGAATTAGAGAAAAATAATAAGAAAGCGCAATTCAATTTTTTTGTATTTTTAAATGATTGGGAACAAACAAGATTTGACCCCGAAAAAACGAACTGGAAAGAATATCCTTTTAATGTGATTCCCCAGTTTACAACTTTCCAATTTTCAAAAGATCCTGCCCACGATGTGGATTATTGGGAACACGTTATATATTCGTCTGTCCAAGAAGTACAAATGCGTTTTCCAAATGTTTCTATACAATGTGTGCGTAACTCCAGTATGCGCGATTTGCCAATTATGAAAGAAGTTGTGTTAAAAACTATTAAAAACCCAAACCTATTAGGAAATATAATGCAAAACCTTGGTTTTCCTTTGCATAAAAGTTTCCCGTACACATATTGTAATCCTATATGTCCAAAATGTACATCTGCGCGCACACAAGCGAAAGTTATAGCCCCAGATAATATCAAACTAGTATGTCCAGATTGTTCGTACCAAGGAACCCATAATTACCACGATTTATACTATTGGTTGTATCACAAGGTTTTGGCACTGCCACGTATAAAATACTATGATATAGATTTGTGTATCAGTGGATTAGATCATTATAAAGAAAGAGATTTTGACAGCAGGTATGCATTATACCAAGCATATAATATTACTATGAAACCAACATATATTTTATACACACCTGCGTTACATGGCATAAACGGTTTACAAATGGGTAAAAGCAGACAAAATTGTGCCGATATACAAACTGATAAATTAATTGAACTTATTAAGAAAAATCCAAACGTTTACGAATTATATATGGAAGGAAGATGATGGAACTTGATATAAACAAATTACTAAATGATTCTTTTGAAATTATTTCAGAATCTGGTAAATATGCTCAACAAATTCGCAAAGATATCTATAAAAACGGTTTTTTGCCTTTTGACCTGGACGAAATAATATCTGTCACAGAAACACCTGCAGAAAATGAAGACTTTTTAATGTCCGACTTTTTACACAAAAAAATCCGTTTAATTAGCGATTTTCCTATTATCTCAGAAGAATATCATACAAGGTTAACTTCTGATACGTTTTGGTGTATAGACCCATTGGATGGTTCTTTCTGCTTTTCTCATGATACTGGACCGTATTCTATTTTAATATCATTAATTTACAGGGGTAAACCTGTTATAGGGCTTGCTTGTTTTCCAGAACAAAATATAATATATGCCGCTTCATCCATAACAGGATCATATTTTGTAAAGGAAAGTAAAAAGAAAACGCTTAAATATAGTTTGTGTAGCAAAAATTTGCGTGGAATAATAACCAACGCGTCCCCAGATCCAGAACCTATAAAACAGTATTTGCGGCAATTTAATATAACAAAATTCACAGAAACATTGGGGGCACCGAACCCCGCATTGATATTATCTGGCCAGGGCGATATTATGCCGTTATTCCATCGGCAATATGAATGGGATATTGCGGCTTATGATGCGATATTACGTTATGCTCACAAAAGTCAAACGCCTGTCATAGTTGATATGTATGGGAAACCTGTAACTTATGGTAAACAGGACACAAACAGACCGTTTGAAAATCCAAAATTAATTGCGACATATAATAAAAATTTAATCACTCAAATCTGTAATAATACCAAGCAAAAAGAACTATGAAAAAAATTCCGTTGTTTCGACCCAATATAAACAGAAAAGAATTTAAAGCGGTAGAAAATGTTTTAAAGTCAAAACAATTAAGCCGCGGACCTTGTGTGGAATTTTTCGAACAAGAATTTGCCAAATTTGTCGGTCGCCGTTTCGCAATCGCTGTTAACGGTGGCACATCGGGTCTGGATATATGTATGAAAGCACTAGGAATTAAAAAAGGTGATAAAGTTATAACTTCTGCATATTCTTTTATTGCATCTGCAAACTGTATTTTATATCAAGGTGCGAAACCTGTCTTTTGTGATGTAGACTCTCATAATGGATTAATAGATACTAATAAATTGAGACAAATTATCTCTGGAAAAATTAAAGCATTTTTACCTGTTGATATTTTTGGTCAACAATATGACTTGTCTGAACTAAAAAAATCTGATTTGCCGATAATTGTAGATTCTTGTGAATCCTTTGGGGTACCACCACAAGCTGGGGCATTGGCAAACGTTTATGGATTTTATCCTAACAAACAAATTACTACTGGCGAAGGCGGAATGATTGTGACAGATGACGAACAGTTTGCTGATAAATTACGTTCGCTAAGAAATCAAGGTTTCAAAAAAACAAAAAATTATCTTACGGAAATTGATATAGGATTCAATTTTCGCATGAGCGACATCAATGCAGCATTAGGATTGGCACAATTACAAAACGCAAAAAAAATTCTACGAAAACGTTGGAAATTGGCACACATATATTCTAAATTACTTAATGATATTCCCGAAGTAGAATTTGTATTAAATATGAAAAATACAAATATAAGTATTTTTAATATCCCAGTAATATGCAAAAATAGGCATATACGTAACTGTATTGTCCAAGAATTTGAAAAACATCAAATTGAATATTCTTTTGGTTTTCCACCTTTAACGCATTTCGCATATATACAAAAGGCGACAGGATATAAACCAACCGATTTCCCTAATACAGAGATTTTCGCACAGAATTTATTATGTCTGCCCATGTTTACAGATATGTCCACAAAACAGGTACGATTTATTGTTAAACACGTAAAACAAGGGATACATAATGCGGAAAATTAAAAAAGTTTTATTTGTACTATCTATTTATAAACCAAATATGGGGGGTGTGGAAACTTCTGTGGAATCATATTGTCGCGAATATAATAAACGTGGCATAGAAACAGTTATTTTAACAAAAAAATTCCCAGAAAATTTACCGTCATACGATATGTACGACAATACCAAAGTATTTCGTATTTCAAAACCTGATACAGATGATGAATACAGAAATTTTCTAAAACAAATCTTGGCAATTCCAGAATTAAAAGCCGATATAGTTCATGTAGTTGGTGTACGACGCCCATTACCGTTATTTGCTTTGGTTTTGGCACGAAAATTACATGTGCCATGTCTAATGACTTTTGTCGGTGGCGATGTGTCCGAAGGCCCGATTTGGGAAGAACATAAAATTGACAGTATAAATAGCATCGCACAAGCCGACGGATATTCCGCTTATTCAGAATCAATAGTTGATGATGCCAGACGTGTTGCTAATGTTTCTGGTCTTGTTCCTGTTATTAAAACAGGATTGGATTTAAACAAAATACAAAACATTAAACCTTATAACAGCCATACCCCATATATCATCTCCGCCAGACGATTGGTTTATGATAAAGGTTTAGATATATTAATAAATGCTTTTGCTGATGTATCAAAACAATTTCCTGATTTAAAATTGCTGATTGCAGGGGAAGGAGAAGAAGAAAAAAACTTAAAAGATTTGGCACATGCGTTAGGCTTACAAAACAAAATTGATTTTATAGGCACGATTCCTTTGGAAGAACTCTATTCTTATATGAAAGGTGCTATTGCACACATATGCCCATCGCGATCCGAAGGTGGGGGGAATGTAAACATAGAAGCCAGTGCCTGTGGGTGCATACCAATTGGAACCAATATCGGCGGAATATCTGAATATATCAAAGATAAAGAAACAGGTTTGTTATTTGAACCCGAAAACAGTAGCGATTTGGCCAAAAAAATAATAAAAGTTTTGCATAATGATGGAACAAATGATAAACTTATCAAGAACGGGCTGGCGTTTGCGCAAGGTTTTTCTATAGAATCCCAAGCAGATAAATACATAGAAATATACCAAAAACTGGTTTTAAAAGATACGTTTGTACCATGGTCAGATTTAACGAAAGAGTTTAAAAATGTCATTGAATCTTGAATTATTATCAAAAAAATTTAATAAAACTTTTATGTCATATAAAAAAATCTATGATGGTTTTGATAATGACATATTTATCTTAATAGCTGATGATAATACAAAATACATATACAGGAAATCTCTACGTAATAAATCAAATGAAGATATAATATTTGAAAAGAATTTTTCAGATTATCTTTTGAAAAAAAACATTCCGGTCAGACGTGTTTTATATCCTGGGGCGGAATCGTTATTGGAATTTTGTGATGGGACGTCTTGTTCTGTGGAACAAATATCAGAAAAAATGGCTTTTAATGCAGGTACAATGTTGGCAAGATTTCATGATGCTGCAAAAGGCTTTGATATTCCACCATTGCCGAACAGAAAATTAGAATCTGAATTATTGCGTGCAATCAGGATAAAAGATAAATTGCAAAAAAAATATACAAATGGAACAGATTTTATTTCAATTGTCGAACACTTATTGCAATCTAAATTCTTAAAAACATCTGATATATGCATAATACATAACGATTTTCGGGTACAAAATGTACTATTTCAAGATGAAAATATATCTGCAATCTTGGATTTTGATTGGTCTTGTGTTGGTAATCCTTTGAAAGATTTAGGACATGCATTGGTAGAGTGGTCTTTCCCCGATGGCGGAAGTTTTAATCAAAAAATATTTAAATCTTTCCTGTATGGGTATGTTATGTCTAAAAAAGATGTTGACCTTGATGCATTAAAGTACTGGATAGAGTTTAGTTGTATATCAGATACAGCAACATATTTATGCGACACAATAAATGATACACCCTCAGGACGTGAAATTTTATCTTGGATGTTCGGTAAATACTTGTTTTTTAACGGTCAAGACATAGCAAAGTTGACCGAATAGCGGCGAACATTCGAACTTACCGTTCGCATAATTTATATAAAATTTAGATTTAATTTCAAATCCGGCGTTATCAATTAGTTTTTCAATTTCATACTTATTAAATATATGAACATATGATGGTATATTTTGACCGTTTATTGAGATATTAAATTTCACATTACCATTTTCAAAATTATATGCAAAAAAATCCCTTATAATGTTTCTAACAGCTTTTCTTTTATACTGTGAGATATTATGACGGTTATTAACATCTAAAATTACAATACCATTTTGGCAGACAGATTTTCTGATATTTGTTAAGCCTTTTAGTATTCGCTGTTCATTTCCCAAATGCCCCAAGACATTCCACAAACAAACTGCAACATCATATTTTTTTTCGGTTTGAAAATTTGTATCAGCAAAATCTTGTTTCAATATCAATGCTTTTGGATATTGGGCTTTTATCTTCATCAGCATATTATAAGAATTTTCAACCAAACATAGTTCTGATGTGATGTTTTTTGCAATATTATGAATACGAACGCCGTCCCCAGAACCAAAATCTATAATTGAAGAGTTGGGAGTCAAATATCGTTTGACTACAGAATCAACAGCATTTAAATACAACAATCGGGATTGAGAATAATTTCTGTACCCTGCCGCAAGATTGTCGTACATCTTTTGTGATACTGTGCGGTACATTTATCTGCCTTTTGACTGTTTTGTTTCAAAAGTCATTATATCCTTTTTCGCCATTACTTCTTTATAAAATGGTTCAACAGAATCAACAGGAACTAGCACACCTTTTTTGACTTGGTAGTATTTATTAGCCACTTGTTCCATCATATATCTATCATGTGACACAAAAATACATGTATGACCTTCGCTGATAACCGCATCTTCAAATTTTTCTTGACCATCAATATCAATATGATTTGTTGGTTCATCCATAATAAAGAAATTAAATTTACCAACTTTTAACGCCAAAAAAGCCAAACGCGCCTTTTCTCCTTGGCTCAGTTCAGAAACTTTTTGTGTATGCTTTTTGTAAAGGAAACCGGCGTTTACTAAAAGTTTCGTCGCTTCTTGGGTCGTTTTACCCAGCGATTGAATATAATCAGTAATGGTTTTGTGCAAAGGTAAATGCGCCATATGTTGATCAAAATAACCGATATTCACTTGTGGGTTAAAACGCATTTCTACATTGTTTTTAGAATCTATTATTGGCGATTTGTACGCTCTCATTAATGCTTCCAACATCTGGGTTTTACCGACACCATTCGTGGCCAATATAGCAACCCTATCGCCTTTTTTGACATTCATTTCTGGTATTTTAAACAGAACGCGTCCATCCGGTGCAACAACCTGGTAATTGTTTATGCGCAATAATACCTTTGGTCTGATATCATCAGGATTAAAATCAATTTCGCGTTTAGCGGCTATATATACCTCTGTTTTCTTCGCTTCTAATTGATTGGCGCGCGTATACATTGCTTTTGCTCGTTTATCCATATCAGGATTACGCCCGGCGCTCCAAATATGTATACGTTTTGCAGCAGCCCGTATTCTTTCTATTTCCGCTTCTTCGTTTTCACGAGCCTTTGCGGCAGCCAAATCTTCTTCCAACAAACATGTTCTAGCATGAGAATAAGGCACCTTGTGACAAATAATCTGACCATCACGCAAATGCATAGTTTTATTTGTACATTTATCCAAAAATTTACGGTCATGACTGATAACAACATACGGTATTTTTATAACGTTTAACAACAAGTCCTCTAATTTAAATATCTTTTCCAAATCCAGATAATTGGTGGGCTCGTCCATTAACAACAAACTCGGTTCATCCAGCATTGCACGTGCAATAAGCGCCATCCTTTGCCATCCACCGCTAAGATTAGCCAATGGGAAATGCCTGATTTCTTGCGGAACACCGATATCTTCCATTGCAACATCAACTTTCCAGGCAGAATAATCACGCTCATCATCTGGAATTGCTTCCAGTAAATAATCATAAAAGGTTTTATCTTTTAAATCAGTTGGCAAACTTTGCGGTATATATGCAATTTTATCAACATTTCTGGATACAACAATTTGGCCTTCGTATGGTTTTTCAATACCAAGAAGACATTTAAAAAGTGTGCTTTTGCCTGCACCATTATCTCCTACTAGCCCTATTCTATCACCTTCATTAATAGAAAAAGATGCCTGCTTAAACAGAGGTTTGTCCGTGTAACCAAAAGTTATTTTTTCTGCCTGAATTAACATACTATTTCACCTTAATGTTGTTTGTATCATATATGTTGTACAAAATATCATTATTCAAAAATTCTTCTGTTTCTGTTTTCATGTACACCCGACCAAATGCGTCCATTTGCATGTGACCATCAGCAGTAAGATACCTACTGTGTCCAAAATCATCATTCATGTTTGTGCCAACTTCCCCAGGAGCAAAGCCAGCCCGTTGCATAACAGAGGCGATTTCTTCTTTTGTTAATTTAATGTACGCCTCTTTGACATCTTTGGCACGACCAATAGGTTCCAACCCAGCCCAAAATAGTGTTCCTTCTGACCCTTTGATTTTTCGTATAACATCGGCATATTTTATAAAATTTTCCGGTGAAGCAAATATTTTCGCAGATAAACGATGTTCGGCGTGATATAGGCTAGCAACTTTCTGAACATTAAAGGCCAAATCTAAATTTCTGGTGATATCATCGCCAGATAATAAAGAAATATTTACCTTTGATATACTAGGCTTGTTTCTTGAATAAAATCGTTTGCTGTACGCTAAATCCATTAACCCACCCAAAGTTATACCTTTGGTCAATATAGAAATTTTTGATTGCCATTTACTGGCTGTATGCGATATATCACCTAAATCTGCGTTTAATATTTTATCATGATACATTGGTGCTTCTGAATTGTTATGCGGTCCTATGTGTGCTGCATCCTTTTCTTCTTCAGCAGCATAATTTTTTAATACTTTCAAATAGATTGGATACGGCATAGAATAAATTTGTGTTTCAGATTTTTCGGCACAATAAACACAATGATATGGACACCCAGAAATAGGAGATAAAAATTTATATTCTTGATCTGCAAAATCTGCTGGATTAAAGTTCAAACTTGCGAACAAATCTAAATCAATATCATCTTTATTAGCAGCAGAGCGCAAAACATCTATGGGTAAAACTTTGCGTTCCTGCAGTTGATTTAACAAATAAATTCCTTTGCTTGATAATAAATTTATAGAAGCATCTTTCTTTAATGGATGATGATAATTAGAATATTTTTTTAGAACAGTGTAAGCACGCGCGAACCAATAATCGTACAGAATCTTGATTAAATCATAATAAGAATAATCCTTTGTTGCTAGTTTATCCAGCAGCGCTTTCATACCCGGTTCAATAGCCAACTCGTGCACAGGTGTCAACTGGTGATTTAAACGCATATTTGCGATTTCCGCCAAATTGTCTGGCGACCATTCTTCGAAAAATATGATTTGTTCTTCTTTTGTGTTTGCCCACTGTTTGCGACTTGTCATTGTTTTTATGCCCTTGGTGTACTCTACAACCCCTCAATCCCCAGTTTTATTGTATGATAAAATAAATTTCTATAATTACAAGCAAAAAACTTGAAAATGCAGTATTTTTTGCTAATCTTTAAAAGAAAGGTGACATTATGAAGACTATTTTCTTAGCGGGACCAATGCGTGGTTTTTCTGATGCAGAAGGTCGTAAAAAAACATTAGAATGGCGTGAAGAAGCAAAAAAAATATTATCCAGTCATTTTATTGTCAAACATGCCTATCGCGGACGCGAAAATGGGGAAACTTTTTCGGATCCCAAAGGTGCTATTATGCGCGACAAACAAGATGTGTTAAGTGCAGACATTATAATTGTAAATGATACGATTCCTGGTGCATCTATGATAGGTACTTCTATGGAAATCTTATTCGCCTTTTTACATAATAAAACGATAATCGTTTTTGGTGATGCTCACAAGGGTGATTATTGGCTTGATTATCATGCTACGATGCGTGTAAAAGATATGGATGAAGCAATCCGCATATGTAAAGACTTGTTTTATGAATAAGATAACTTTTGTTACATCTAATAAAAATAAATTTTTAACTCTTAAAAACAAATTAAGAGGGGTTGATATTTGTTTAGAACGTGCTGACATTGATTTGGTTGAACCGCAATTACCAACTATAAAGCAGGTTGCTGAATCCAAGGCAAAACAATCATTATCAATACTTAAAAAACCTGTTCTTGTTAATGATTCTGGCTTAACTATCCCAAGTTTAAACGATTTTCCAGGACCGTATACAAAGTATATTTCAGAAAAAATTGGGAACCAAGGTATTTTAGATTTATTAAAGGATAAATCGGATAGAACCGCATATCTTGAACAAGTTTTTTGTTATGCAGATTCAAATCAAATTATATGTTTTTCTGATAAGGTCCGCGGTCATATTTTAACCGCAGAAACAAATCTTGGTAATACAAAGAAGTGGGGAGAGATTTGGAATATTTTTGCTCCGGGGGCATCAAATATATCGCGTTCTTGCATGTCAGACGAAGAATACTTTAACCTTAGACCAGCGATTCAAATCGGTTCTGCCTGGGATGAATTGATTTCTTTTTTGATAAAAATTACAGACAAGCAAAATGTTTGAAAATAAAAATTTTAGAAAAATTTTTTAACAACTTATTTTAAACTCTCATTTGTTATTGCATCCAAAAGATAAGATTATACAGCAGTAGAAACAGTTGTATTACTCGATGTGTTTTATAAACTGGCATTGGAATTTTTGCAGATTGGATGCAAAAGGTAGTATACACTGGTAATGTTGCTGTCAAAAACCCCCGGACATGGGGCGAAAAAGAACATCCCGTGGGATTGCCACGGGATTTCTAATTTTACTGGCGGGCTAGAATTCTGTTGCAAACTTTCACATACCTAAATACTGTTATTTTAAACCTAACGCAATTTTTGCCCGATTCAAAGTTTCTGATGCAATCACGCGTGCTTTTTCAGCACCGTCATCAAGGATCTTGTTCAATACTTCCGGATTCTTGAATTTTTCATAATTTGTTTGAATGCGTTCAATCAAATCACAAACTGCATCAGCGACCTCTCGCTTAAACTCGCCATATCCGTGACCCGCAAATCGTTTCTCTATATTTTCGATACTTTCACCGGTTGTTGCAGCCAGTATGCTTATCAAATTTGAAATTCCAGGTTTGTTTTCTTCGTCAAACCGCACCACAGATTCACTATCTGTGACTGCAGACATTATCTTTTTGCGAACCAATTTTAAATCGTCCATCAAGAATACAGTCCCCGGGTTTGGTCCGTCCGATTTATTCATTTTTTCGGTTGGATTTTGCAGGTTCAATATCTTGTTTCCAATGGGCGCGATATAAACATCCGGTTCATTAAACGTGTCGCCATACCGTTTGTTGAACCGCTGTGCCAAATCGCGTGTCAGTTCCACGTGCTGTTGCTGATCAAGCCCCACCGGAACCATATCTGTGTTATACAGTAAGATATCGGCAGACATCAACGGTGGGTACACAAACAGTCCCGTATCAATGCCATTTTTGCCCATGTTTTGAGATTTTAATTTGAACTGTGTCATGCGTGACAATTCGCCCATATGGGTCTGAAATGTCATTATAAAGCCCATAATACCGTGTTCTAGAACATCACTTTGCCGAAAGACGGTTGTTTGTTCTGGGACTATACCGCAGGCCAAATACATGGCGATACAATCATTGACCGCTTCGCGTAGTTCCACCGGATTGCGTGGCGAGGTTATCGCATGCAAATCCGCCACAAATATATAACTTTTGTATTGGTTTTGACGTGTTACAAAGTTCTTGATTGCCCCCAGATAGTTGCCGAGTGTTAGGTTCCCACTGGGGCGCACACCGGTTAACATAACTTTTTGTTCATTGTTTTTCATTTTATAATCCTTTTGGTTTTAATGGTTTTTTGATTGTTCATATTGCTTATATGCAGATTCTAACAGCTGTCTTTTGGTCTCAGATATACCAACGATCAATCCAGTTGGATTAAATTTGATTCCAAAAACCTGGTTTAAATCAGGTTCTTCGCCATATTGACCCAGTATCAACTCTTGAACATTACTAAAATCAAGATAGCCCCGTAATCCTTTGGTTCTGTAAAGATCTATAAATCTTGCGTTTGGATTAAATTGTATATTTGCTTTTGAGATTTCGCTGTGATCAAGATACAGTATGCGCACACAAGACAAATCAAAATTTCCTTGTAGTCCTACAACAGACAAACTTATAAAATTCGCCTTGCTGTTAAACAGCAACAGCGCATTAGAGACATCGCCGGAAACTTCCATATTTTGTTCATCATGAAAGTCGAATTTGCCGGACATATTTTTACTAAAGTCGAGACTTACTGCACTTATTCTTTCTTTTAGACGCAAATTATAGCATGCGTACTGAGAAATGTGCAGACGTTCCGAACCTTTATCGTATGATATTTTCATTTTATAATCCTTTTGTGTTTGTATCGACCGATTGAACAGCGTTGCGAACCAACACGCATGCACCGCACAATCAGCCTTAAATTATTTTGTTTTTTAATAGAGAGTTTTAGTTCAAAAAAATATTACAAACACCATCGTTCAGCACAGCTAAACAATGCAGAATCAAAAGTAGTAAAAATCATACTTTCGTTTTTCATGTCCCTCCTATTATAGGGCTTATTTTGAAAAAGTCAATAGACGCACATCGAACATAGAAAACTGGCGGACTAGAATTCTGTTGCAAACTTTTACATACATAAATACGTAACTCAATAATATGCTATATTACCTATCGTCTCTGCGAACAGGATTTATATTAATAAATTTCTGCGTAAATTTCTTTTTTACGTTGTAAATACCCCTCAAAAAAATAGAAGTTTTTCTTTCTTTTGTTGTATCAGATTGTTGATCTGTTGCATTTGTATTGTTTTGTTCCAAAGGCGCGATCGTTTTTGCAGCCTTTATCTTTTGTGCAACATTTTCTATTGTCTCAAATGATAAAACCCACTGAAAATCTTTCGGATCCAATCCAAGTGATTTCATCTTGGTTTTCATTTTTTCGTTATATTCTTTATCTACCCCATTTAAAACCAATTGGATGTCTGCCACTGGGAAGTTATACGTGACCCCAGCTTTAATTCTAATTAAATCATATCTTTTATTTTTATCAAATTTCAACTTTTTTAATTCAGGATTTAAATCTATAAGCTCTTGCACCAATGCTTGTAAATCAGATATTTCAGATTCTTGTGAATAATGCATATCTTGCCATATACGCATATACGCCCTCTGTTTTGTATTGATGTTTTGGTACCACACAGGACTGAACCCCAAAATATTAAACTCATAAGCATGATATTCTATATCGCTCATACCTTTTGGATATTTATAATTACCACCAATTTTTATGCCATATTTCTTTTCAACCAAAGGTACACTATTTGCACCGTCCATAGCAGCATGACCTAAATGCTCAATAAAATAATTTTCAATATCACGTTCCGAAGGTAATTTTTTTATATCATACCATTTTTTCTTAAACTGAGGGAATTTCTTCACCAAAGCCGAATAATATTCTTCGGGGCTAAAATGTTCTTGGTTTATAAAAAAGG
>JAGCVZ010000007.1 GCA_017962125.1 Alphaproteobacteria bacterium | reverse complement strand
CGATTCGTCGCGCTGTTCTTGGGTTTGTGAATCAAAATTTACGGTGCCACGCCCACCGCCGCTATACCCACCACCATTTTTGGATTGTTCGATTTTTTTAATTTCGTTATGCAATGCGATGTTTCCAACCACACCAACACCCGTCGCCCCAAGTGTTGCAACACCGGCGATTTTGAATTTGCGCGTATTTTCTTCGCACGCGTCCAATTCCACCTGTAATGCGTCACGACGTTGTTGCAATTCGCGAATTTGTATATCGATATAGTCCGTTTCCGCAATTGCGCCACAGCACGCAAACATTCCGGCAAAAATAATTAGTTTACTTTTCATCTTGTTTTTGCACACTGCCTTTTTCTTTTTTAAGTTTGTTTAGTTTTACACCCTGCACTATCGCCACGGTACCGGTTGCGACGGTTCCCGCCGCACCAATCCAAGTTGCGGTTTTCCAATTTTTATTCTTTCGCTTGCATTCGGAAAGTTTGATTTCAAGTTCACTCACTTCGCGTTTTAATTTGGAAAGTTCCATTTGCCGCGCCATATCCGCATCAACAATATCTTCCCCATATGCGAACGGTGCATAAAACAGTATCGAAAAAATCAAAATATAACGTTTCATTTTTC
Source organism: Alphaproteobacteria bacterium (assembly GCA_017962125.1). Taxonomy (GTDB): domain Bacteria; phylum Pseudomonadota; class Alphaproteobacteria; order Rs-D84; family Rs-D84; genus Enterousia. Next base: position 25,327 of record JAGCVZ010000007.1, on the reverse strand, counting down.
CCCACTAACCATTAACGCAAACACACAATGACAAACGCCACGGTGTGGATTGGGGCTTAGAAACAACGAGAAGAGTTGCGTTGCTTATTCAATATATTCGCAACACCCCAACCCACGGTTGGGATTTTTCTTTATCGTCCCACAAAAACAGGGACGCTTCTCGTAGGTTTCTACGCCTAAACATGGCAACCCGCCACGTCATACGCATGATATCACATATTTGACTTTATTCAAAATAAAAAATTTCCAGATAACAAACCCCGCCCTTGCGGCGGGGTTTACTGTTCTCTGGAATCACTTCTTCATAAATAAAATGCTCAATTCAAACAACGCCAACATTGGCACGGCAAGTAAGATTTGTGACACTATGTCGGGTGGCGTTAAAACCGCCGCCGCTATTACGATAAAAATTATCGCGTATCGCCGCATTGCGACAACGCGTTCGCGTGGCAACGCACCCGCGCGATTTAGCAACACCAAAACCAACGGCAACTGAAACGCAATTCCAAAAACCTTTAACAATCCGATTGCGAATGTCATATAGTCGCGCACCGCTGGCATTATCACCGCCGGCACAGGTGCATCCATATTTAATTCTATAAAAAATTTAAATACAAACGGGAACAGTAAATAAAACGCAAACGCAACACCGGCAACAAACAATAACGGGGAAAAAACAAAAATCGAAATTACAAATTTCTTTTCATTTTTATGCAATCCGGGCGCAACATATTTCCAAACCTGATACAGCGCGAACGGCGTTGTTACCATAATCGCAATCAATAAAGCAATAGACAGTTGCACCATCAATCCATCGGTTATTCCCGTATATAGCAACTGCGCATTATCCCAAACCGCAAGTAATGGTTCAGTCAGAAACTCTTGTACAAACGGCGCAACGAACCAACCACCAACGAACGCGCAAAGGAAAAATGCTAACGTCCACAAAATGCGGCGACGCAGTTCAGCGAAATGTTGCATAATTGTCATTTTCTTCATTTGGTCGTCTTTCGTTTTTTGCGCCGCACCGATATAGTATCCAACATATCTTTTGTCGTAGTGTTCACGATATCGGTTATCGGTTGTTCCAATTCAATTTGTTCTTTGATTTTTTCAGATGCATCTGTGATTTTCCAAACTATCGCACGAATAAATTTCACTACTCGCGCCAACGTACGCGCAACATCAGGCCAATACCGCGCCGGTATTACCAAAACGGCAACCAACAAAATAACGATAAATTCAGCCCAACTTATTCCAAACATTTTTAATCATAGAAATCGTCACCACCACCAGTGCTAACCGTTTTGTGGCGTTGAATTTGAAAATAATTTTTACCAAAATCAGTTTTAGTTTTCAAATTATTAAACACGACATCTGTTTTATTACCAACCGCATCAACAATCGTCCAAGAATTAAGCGCAACCGGTTTTTTATCAAAAACGATTGTCATATTTCCCAAACCTTCTTGTCCGCGCAAATTCATTTTCAATGCAAAAGTCTTTGCACCTTCGGTAGTGTCCACAACATTGATATCTGCATTTTGCAAATCTATTTTTTTGCGCACTAAAATTCCAGCCGGTGTACTGGTAAGTGGCACAGTAGTAATTTGATCTAACGATTCGTCATAGAAATACAAATCCGAACCATCAGCCATTAATTGAATAGGCAAATTTTTGTAATCCAATCGCACACGCCCCGGGCGCAACAATGAAAAAGTCCCCTGCTCTGTCTTGCCGTTATTCGTCTGAACAAAATCACCGGTTATACCAGTAATCGCGTTCAGATATTTTTCTGCACGCGCAACGACCGATGAATCCACCGCTGCGAAAACATTTAACGGCAACGAAACAAGAATCATAAACAAAACTTTTTTTATCATTTCCTTACCTCCTTGGCAAACAAATCCAAAACTTTCTTTTTCACATTCTCCAAACTGTCATCTACAACCGCACCAGCGGCAAATTCATGTCCACCGCCCCCAAGTGCCATCGCAATAGTATTTACCGGACGTCCCCGCCCACGCAGTGAAATCCCAATCTTATTAGGTTTCTGTTCTTTCAACAAAACAATATATTCAACACCATGCATCTGAGCCAATAAATTCAAAGCCGTTTCCCCACGCCCATCAATATTTTTATATTGCTGACTATCAATTACAGCAATCGCCAAACGATTTTTAAAATAAAACTCTGTGGCGCCAACCGATGCCGCCTCGGTTACAACAGTCTTACGAGGCTTATTACTAAGACCACTAATAATGCGTTGAATTTCAACCCCAGAATCCACAAGGTCAGCCGCGACACGCAACACATTTCCATTTTTTTCATACTTAAAACACCCTGTATCGGTTAGAATCGCCGTCATCAATAATCGCCCAATCACAAAATCCCATTCCCATCCTGCGCGCTTCATCATGTCATAAACAATTTCCGCCGTTGCCGCCGCAGTTTCATCATCAATACACAACAATCCATCCTTAGCATCATTTTGGTGATGATCAATTTCAACAACAAACTTTGCGCGTTCCATAAATTTAACAGGCCCACCGATATTACGTGTAACCCTGTAATCAGCATCCATAACAATCGCAACATCAACCGGCACATCGTCTTCAATTTTTTCAAAAAACCGAAGCCTTTTCCGCAAGGGGGCATCATCCAAATTATCCGGTATGTTCCCATCATATATGCATGTAACATCCTTGCCATAATTCAATTCTATAAGTCTTGCAAGTGCCAATACAGAACACATTGCATCGCCATCAGGATTCTTATGAGCAAACAAAAATATCGAATTTGCCGCACGAATCTTTTCATTAAAAATATCTAACTGTTCTTGTGTTATCATAATGCCATATCTTCCACTATAAATTGTGCAGTTGACCGACCATTGTATGAATTTTCACAAAGCCGCCCTAACACCATTATTTTAGTATTTATGTTTGCATCGTCCAGTAAAAAATCACCAACAGGTGTTCCAACCAGGTTAAACCCGACAAAGTCTAACCGCCCACCAGCGGAAGTTCGAAAAGCGCCACGCAAATGCGTTCCGCCACGTCCCATAATCGTAGCAAAATTCAAAACCACACCACGCAATGCCAAAATCGGTTCAGGATTTCCCTGACCAAATGGTTCAAGTTTTTGTAGTTTTTTTATAAGTGTCATTGTCGCGCCAGCGGCATCCATTTCGGCATCGACCAAAACATCACAATTTGGTTTTGCGCCGTTTAATTGTTCTAATACAGATTTTTCCAAGAAATCACAAAATTCTTGTTCGTGCTCTATTGATAATGAAAACCCAGCCGCCGCGGCATGTCCCCCACCTTCGGCAACAAGCCCACGCGAAAGAGCATCGTGTATAATTGCCCCAAGATTTATCCCCGTAATAGACCGTCCAGACCCATTTATCATACCATCCATACGCGTGGCAACACAGGTTGGCAAATTAAATTTGTCTTTTATGCGTCCTGCAATAATACCCATAACACCGCCATGCCAATTATCGCCACAAATAAACAAACTACATTTGCCACGCGCACAACATTGTTCCGCCAATTCGGTGGCTTTATCCATAATTGCATTTTGAATACCGATTCTTTCTTGATTCAAAGAATCAAGTTTCTGGGCCAAATCACGCGCAACAAGTGGATTATCCGTCAACAACAAATCAAGCGCGGGGTTTGCCGAATCTAAACGCCCAGCCGCATTTAATCGTGGTCCCAAAACGAATCCCGCAGTATAAACCGACACCTTGTCAACCTTGGATATATCCATCAAGGTCTTTAATCCTATATTTTGTCGCAAAGCCAAAACCTTTAATCCAGTTGCAACAAAAGCACGGTTTAACCCCACCAATAACATAGTATCACAAATCGTTCCCAATGCCACACAATCAATAAATTCCATCAAATTTATAGAATTTATCTTATCTAACATTTCCGCATTACCAACAGACTTCAACTTTCTATTTAATGCTACTAAAACCAAAAATGCAACTCCAACCCCTGCAAGATAAGTCAGCCCAGAATCATCATCTGTGCGCTTTGGATTTACAACAGCATCAGCACCCGGGATAACAGCATCAGGTGAATGATGATCGGTAATAACAACGCGCATACCCAATTTCTTTGCGAGTTCAACCTCTGCATTACCACTAATTCCGCAATCAACAGTTATTAACAAACGCGCGCCATTGTCGTACAAATTTTGTATTGCATCAGAATTTAATCCATAACCTTCGCCTTCACGCGTTGGCAAATGCCATACCACATCTGCCCCAACAGCGCGCAAATACTTTATAAATATGGCTGTTGAAGTAACACCGTCAACATCATAATCGCCATAAATAGCGATTCGTTCATTCTTTAAAATTGCATCAGCAATAACATCTATTGCGCTTTCACAATCCCGCAAAACAAGCGGATCTGGCATATAATCATGAATTGACTGGTTAAGGAATTTTTCTGCATCAGCATCATCAACGCCACGATTATGTAAAACACATCGCATTAAATCATCATCTGACGTCGCATCACAATCCGACACAATCCACGCCCGTCCAAGCATGGATTTCTCTACTATCGTTTTCAACTTTATACTCTTTTTTCTTGTCAGACGTATTATAACTTATAATTATTCAAATAGCAATGGCAGTATTGCATTCAATATCTTGCCCGCAGTTGGCACCGCATTCCAAGCTGCTGTTCGTTGCATGCTTGATGCTTCTGTTCTTTGTGGTTCATCTATTGTAACCATAATTATATATTGAGGGGCATCAATCGGGAAAACCCCAACAAAAGTTGTCATATTTTTTGATGTTTCTATCTTTCCATTAACATGTTTTTCCGCAGTCCCAGTCTTTCCACCAATTTTAATACCAGGTACACGCGCATTACGCCCCGTCGTTTCTTCCGCTATGCGATACATGATGCCACGCAACCGTTCCGATATCTCAGAATCCAAAACACGTTCCCCCATCATCGGTCCTATTTCTTTTTTAAGGATTGTAGGATAAATGTAAATTCCACCATTTGTCATGGAATTTATTCCCAGCATCACATGCATCGGAGTCACAGAAATCCCATGTCCAATTGAAACAGTCGCACGTTCAGTTGGTCCCCACTTGCGCGGCATTAATGTTTTTGCCGCTCGCCCAAAATCCAGTTGCAGTGGTTCATCCATATGAATCCTGTGCATAAATTCCTGTTGTACACCATACGGAAAATCAAGTGCTATCTGCGCACTGCCAACATTACAAGAATGTAACATTATTTCATCAACCCCCAAATAAGGACGTGGCGGTTTAAATGTTCGCACATCTTTGATATTATATACCACACGCCCAAATTTATCCTTAATCGGATAAGGCCGTGTCACAGGATATTCTTTCGTAATTCCTTGTTCAATCGCCATCGCAGTATTAAAAACCTTAAACACAGACCCAAATTCATACACACCTTCCAATGGTGGGAACATTAAAACATGCGATAAATTTTCTGGATCAAAATCCGGCAAAGAAACCATTGCTATCATTTCCCCAGTACGCGAATTCATCAACATCCCCATTGCGCCTTTGGCCTGATATAAACTAATCGCCTTAATTAATTGCTCATAGAAAACAGATTGTATTCGTGAATCTAGTGATAATTGCAAAGGTTCAGTATTATTTGTCAAATAATCTTCAAATTCTTTTTCAACACCGGCACGCCCTTTTAAAACATCGTCTTTATTGGATCGACCAACAAAACCAACAATATGAGAAAACAAACGATGTTTTGGATATATTCGTCTTTGTTCAGGCACGACTTCAAAACCATCAAACCGTTTCTTTAACGCTTTTCTGCAAGTGTTTTCATCCGCCATCTTTTTTATACGCACACGTTTAGATGCATTAAGCATATTTATAATATTCTGAACCGAATATTCATGCGGGAAAAGTTCATGAATAAATTCTGCAACATTTTCTCTCTTTTTTATTTTCACCTGTTTCGGGGTAAGCCAAATGTCGCAAGACATTAAATTCTTGGCCAATATATCACCATTTCTATCAATAATGTCCGCACGCTTTACAATCCAATCTGCATTCCCGACACCTTGACGAACGCGGTTGGAACCACGTGTTGCAAGCTGAAAAGTTCGGCCTGCAAAAACAATAAAAGCAATCAAAAACAACCCGTAAATAAAACGCAACCGCTTATGCCCCGCGACATTACCCCCAATGCCCGTAAAACCATGTTTAAAAATATCCCTTCCTACTTCAAACATTATTGTTTATCTATTTTATTTGGCAATTCTTGAATTTCAACAGATTTATTAAAACTTACCGCCTCAACGCCAGACAATCCACTTATTTCAATTGAATTTCTAAGGTTTTCTGGTCGCACCAATTCGGCAAAATCCGCCTGAGCCAAAGCAACATCTTGTTGGGCTTCACGAATTTTTTCCCGCACATGCCGACGTTCACTATTTTGAGTCCTGTAACATACCTGTAACGCAACCGTCAGTGCAATAACCAACACAAGCATCGCAGACCCTATACGAAACATTTTTTCTTCTTCATTCATATTTCCACCCGAATAAAATCCTCTGCGTGTATTGTATCACAAATTTTTCAAAAAACGAATCATAGAATTTACGCCATTCAATCGCGCTGCACCAATATTTATTTTCAAATCAGAAAACATTTTTTCCAAATCTAATTGTTTTATCTCAGTCGGCGTTTTGCCATCAACAATAGACAAAATTATATACAAAATTCCACGCACAATCGACGAATCTGCAACGCCATAGAAATTATTTTTTTCCCGGCAAATTTTAACGAACGATGTACACCCAAGTATTTCTGTACACTCCGCTCCCGCTGGCACAGGGACCAATTCTTTACCCAAATCCATAACGAATTCCAATTTTTCAACCGGATCAATAATGGAATCCAAAGTTTTCTTTATCTGTTCAAATTTCATTTTTACCAACCACTGTTTGTTAAATCTAATTCTATCCGCGCAGCATCAGACATTCGCGACAAATCCCATGCCGGTTCCCAAACCAATTCAACATTAACCTTCGCCGGGGCAACGATTTTTGATACTGCCAACTTTACCTGGTTCAAAATATCTTCCATCATAGGACAAGTCGGACTTGTAAAAGTCATTTTTATATTTACGACATTATCCGCGATATTGATATCATACACCAAACCCATATCCCAAATATTCACCGGAATTTCGGGGTCATAGACTGTTTTCAGTGCACCAATAATATCATCTTTTGTGAATACCATTTTTTTATTTCACTATTTTATTTATCACATCAATTGTTTTATTTATATCGTCCATCGTATTCCAAGAACCAATTGAAATACGAATTGAACCCGGAATACCCATACGTGCATGAATCCACGAAGCACACATATTTCCTGCACGCACACATATATTATTTGCACCAAGTAATGCCCCAACATCCAACGGATGCATACCATCGACAACAAAACTTAAAATTGCAGCATCCCGAGTTGTTAGAATTTTTACCCGTGGATTTTTCGCCAATTCGTCATACGCATGCTTTATCAAATCATGATTCGGTCGATTTTTTTCCAAATAATCAATCGCCGGCATCAACCCCACAATCTGCGTCAGTGGCAAAGTTCCCGCCTCCCACTTATCCGGACTTGTGTATAAATTTAATGAAGTATCTGTAACCTTGGCCACCATACCGCCACCGAATTTATCGGGAAAATACCTGTCTGCATCGCGAATATATAAAATTCCGACACCGGTATCCGCACCAATTTTATGTCCCGAAAACACCAAGAAATCACAATCCCATTTTTTTACATCTATCTTTTCATGCACAACATATTGCGACGCATCAACGATTGTAACAACATTCGGATTTTTATTTCGTGCGTTGGCAATAATAGCACACACATCTTGGGCCCGCCCCAAAACATTAGACATCGCAGTTATGATTAAAAAATCGGTCTTTGGCACAGAATCCGGATTGATATCAAAATTTTCATCCAGTTCACATTTAAGCATTTCACGAATATGCCCATCATACATCAATTCTTGCCATGGCAACCGCGCCGAATGATGGTCAATATCAGACACCGCAAAGGTCGACATTTGCAAATACCACGGTTGCCGCGTCAAGATATTTACAATGCGATTCAGACCGTCCGTCGCCCCCGATGTAAAAACAATCTGATTTGCATCCGCATTTATAAATTCCGCCACACGTCGCCGCGCGGTTGCAACCATATCATCAACCGCGGTTGCACGCGCACAAATTCCACGCCCAGAATTAGCATAAGATTTGCGCAAAAAATCCATTTCTACATCAACAACACAACTTGGCTTTTGTGCACTTGCCGCGGCATCTAAGTATATGATTTTATTCATTTACGTTTTCTCTTGCTTTTTATCCGAATTATAATACACTTGTGCCAAATATCAACCAGCAAAGGAGAAAAAATATGTCCGTGAAACACGCAAATGATGATAATTTCACAGAATCAATTAATGGCGCATTAACACTTGTAGATTTTTGGGCGCCTTGGTGTGGTCCATGTCGCATGTTTGGTCCCATATTTGAATCCACATCTGAAAAAATCCCGGAAGTTAATTTTGTTAAATTTGAAGTTAATGACGAAAACAGACGCACACCGGTGAAATTCGGAATTCGTGGAATCCCGAGTGTCTTGGCATTCAAAAATGGTGAACTAATCGAAGCACGCAGTGGACTTATGGACGAAGAAACACTTGTCGCATGGATTAAAGAATTAAAAGGATAAAACATGGCAAAAGCAAATTACAAAACTATCGAACTTGCACCAAAATACATTCCAAAGAAATCTGAACCATATATGTGTCCAGAACACTTGGCATATTTCTATCAATTATTAACGGCGCAAAAGGAAGAAATAATGCGACAGAACACGGCGACGCTAAATTCCATGAGTGCGACAGCCGTTGCAAACTCTTCCATAACAGGGGATGAATTCGATAGCGCATCAACCGAACAAGAAACCACAATGACATTACGTATGGCTGAACGCGATAATAACTTGCTTGCCAAAATAAATAGTGCACTTGATAGAATCGAAAACGGCACATTTGGGTACAGCGTTATATCAGGCGATGAAATCGGATTGTCACGAATGCTGGCGCGACCGCTTGCCACCATGACAATCGAAGAACAAGAAGAACACGAAAAGAAAGAATTATAAAAACACCGCCCTTCGGTGGCATGATAACATTCTAACAATCGTCGCATTAGTACAGTAATCCTGTCATCGGAATCGGCAACATTCACTTTTCATACCATAAAAAACAAGCGGTAAAAACCGCCTGTTTTTTTATTTCTTTTTTTGCACCCGGCGCACCGCGGGTTTCTTTTTCGGTGCGGGTTTAGAACCTTTGTTTTCCGGTTCCGGCTTTTTATCTGTTTTTATTTCTTTTTTGAAAATCTTTAACCCATTGGCAAGGTTTTTCATCATACCCGGAATCTTTGCATGGCCAAACAAAATGACCAACAGCAAAACGATAACCAGTATTTCCATCCACCCAAGTCTTCCAAACATTACTAAACTCCTTTCAATAACCACTATTTCGCTACATAACAATCAAGCCCATCCGACTTCGCATTGCGACAGAATCCATTTGCATCACCCGAAGACGCAAATGCTATACGCAAACGATATGTTGTTGTTCCGTTCGGCAACACTGCCGCAAGTATAACGAACTGCTTACCTGCGAACAAATTCTGGTGTCCGCTGCGAATCTTTTTCTCGGCAGCCTCGGCCGCGGCACGTGTGCCATAAGACCCAAATTGCACATACCAACCACCATTTGCGACCTTTTGCGCGACAGGCTTTGGGGCCGGCTTTGGTTTTGTTGGGGTTTTAACCTCTTTTGGTGACGGCGCCGGAATTGATTTCGGAGTCGCTGTGGCACGTTCCGGATTAAATGTCACTTCTTTTCTATCTTGAACAACACGGACATTTTGATTTTGCTGTGGTGCTACTGGCACAGGCTGAACCACCGGTTGTGGCACAGGTGCCGGTGCAACTTGAACTGGCTGTGGCACAGGTTGAACCACTGGTTGCGGCACAGGTGCCGGCGCAGGCACAGGTTCTGTAACCTGCCCAGGAACTTGTTGAACTGGCTGTGGCACATCGGTTGGCATTGGACGTGGTGCCGGCATAATTACATCCGGCTCGCGTTCTTCAACCATCACCGGAGCACCTAAATCTATCTCTATAGAAGACGAAGAATTATTGCTAACAACGCGCACGATGATAAACACCGCAAGCACGATTATCGCGACACCAATCGCCAACAATAACCAAGGTCTGTGTGGACGTGGCGTAACAAAAGACGTTGCTTCGGGCAAACCTTCATCCGCCATATCATCATCCAAATCTAAAAGTTCTAATTCTTTATCTTCACTCATGATATTTTCTCCCTTTTGATACAGGGTATTATATCATAAAAAAAACAATATCACAAAAATTATTTTGCCGGACGCGCACCAAAGTTTGGTGGCACAATCAATTTATGATTTTGCTCTACAATCGGTTCGTTTTCACAAGACCGCGTGCACGCGCCCAACACAACCGGCATCAACATAACAAAAGCTAAAATTATTTTTTTCATATCCTTTCCTTTTTTATAATTATGCCCCAATCAAACGATTGGGGCAACGATTTTTTATCACACAGGAATTATATATCCAAGTCCCTGTTCTTAATTTTACTTTTAAGGTTTTGAATAAAATCATCCAATTGGACATTAAATTCCTGTTTCCCATCACGACGTCTTACAGATATTGTTTGCGATTCTAATTCTTTATCACCAACAATAATCATGTACGGAATCTGTTTCAGTTGTGCATTACGTATCTTTTTCTGCATACTTTCCGAAGAATAATCTTTCTTGATACGCAAGCCCGCCGTAGCAGTTTTTATTTCCACATCTTGCAGTTTTTCCGCGATACTGTCCGCGTACACTTTGCAACGGTCAGAAATCGGGATAATTACCGCATGCACCGGCGACAACCAAACCGGCAATTTTCCGGCCAAATGTTCCAACATCAGCCCCATAAACCGCCCCAACGAACCATAAACAGTCCGGTGAATAAGAATCGGTGTCTTCTTATTGCCATCTTTATCTATATACACACAGTTAAAGTTTCGTGGCAATTGAAAATCCAATTGAATAGTCCCAGTTTGCCATTCACGTCCCAAACTATCAACCATTTGAATATCTAACTTTGGACCATAAAACGCACCATCTTTTTCCTTGATTCCGAATCCATTATTTCCGAATCGGTTAACCAAGATTTTTTTCAAAATGGTTTCTGCCTTGTTCCAAGTTTCAATATCACCCATAAAGTCATCAGGTCTTGTTGATAATTTGATAAAATATTTCATATCAAACAACTTATAGTAATATTGAATTATATCAATAATACGATTGTATTCGTCTTCTATCATATCTTCACTGATGAAAATATGTGCATCGTCTTGATTAAATTCATATGTTCTAAACAAGCCGTTTAAAGCCCCTGAATTTTCATAACGATAAAGCATATCTGCATCAGCCATACGCCAAGGCAAATCATGATAACTGCGTGGTTCATGTTGGTACGCGACAATAGAATTCGGACAAGACATAGGTGCCAAAGCAAAAACATTATTGTCGTCTTCTTTGAACACAAACATACTATCCTTATAGTGATCCCAATGTCCACTTGTTTCATACAATTCTTTTTTGTTCATGAGTGGTGAACGAAATTCAAAATAACCGTGTTTTTCATGATATTCCGACCAAAAGTTATACAACTCACGATAAACAATCCACCCACCCGGCATATAGTACGGAACACCAGGCGATCTTTCATCAAAGAAAAACAAACCCAACGCCGGACCGATTTTTCTGTGGTCGCGTTTTGCGGCTTCTTCCTGCATTTTAAGGAACGCATCAAGCGCCTCCTTCGATTCGAACGCATCGACATAGATACGTTGCAACATCTTGTTTTTCGAATCGCCTTTCCAGTACGCACCGGCAACACTACGAATCTTAAAACCATCACGCGGCAAATCTTTGGAACTTTCAACATGCGGACCACGACACAGGTCGGTAAAATCGCGGAAAGTATAAATCGATAACTTTTCACCCGCCGCATCATATTCGTTCAACCATTCCATCTTGTACGGCTGATTTGCAAAGATTTTTTTCGCTTCGTCTAAATCGACAATTTTCTGCTCAAAACGACCGTTTGATTTAATCAATTCACGCATTTCTTTTTCGATTTTTTCAAAATCTTCTTCGGAAAAGCGATAATCAGTATCAAAGTCGTAATAGAACCCATTTTCAATCGCCGGACCACCCGCAAACTTTACATCTGGATGTAATTTTTGCACCGCCGCCGCCATCACGTGCGCCAGTGAGTGCCGAATCAATTCAATTGGATATGACATAATAAATCCCTTTTTATTTTTATTAGATTTTTAAACTGTTTGATTATATTCGTGCGCCATTAAAAACGCAAATAGAAATTACCGTACCCCCGCGGGGGTCGTTGTAGTCGTAGTTGTAAAAACAAACAAAATCTGTTTCATGCTGTGAATTATATGTCAATCGAATCGAAAAGTCAACATTAGTGTAAGTGGTTAGTGAAAAAGAAAAATGGCGCAACGCACTCGACCACTAACAGTAACCACTATACGTCCAATATCGCACCATACAAAACTGCAAAGAAAAAACACACTGTTCCAGCAATTACGAATAAATGCCAAATCGCGTGTGAAAACTTTAGCTTCCGCCAAAGGTAAAATATCACACCAAAACTGTACGAAAGCCCACCCGCCAAGATAAACCAAAGTCCCCGCGCCGGCACACGCGCCAACATAATCGGCAAAATAAATATCAATGTCCACCCCATAATCAGGTAAAGCGCGACAACCCACTTTGGCTGTTGCCGCGGATTACGGACCTTTGCAATCGCGCCGAAAATCACAATCGCCCACAAAATTCCAAAGACCGTCCACCCAATCGCCCCCCGCAAATTCACAAGCAAGAACGGCGTGTATGTGCCAGCAATCAACGCATAGATGGCGACACTGTCCCACACTTCAAAGAAACATTCGCTCTTGCGACCGATGGTTATATGGCACATTGTCGAACCAAAGTAAAGCGTGAACATAGTGAACCCAAAAATCGCGCACGACACAACCGACCAAGCGTTTCCATAAATCGCCGCAAACACCACCAGCAATGTCAGTCCTGCAATCGCAAGCCCAATGCCGATTCCATGGGTTAGAACATTTAGTAATTCTTCGCCGCGCGTTGACCGTCGTTCCCAACGGAAAAGCCCAGTCGCACGCAACACGCGTAACAAACGCGATGCATGCTTATCGCGCCGCACATTTTTCAATTTTGTTCGAACAATCTTACGATTTTTTGTCTTCATTTTTCACCACTTCAAAATCACAAAGTTTTATCGGTTCGATTTTCACATCGGAAAAATCGCCCCGCATATTTTTTATTTTTGTTATATATTCCGGCTTTCCCATCATATCTTCCAACGCAAGTCGTTGACATTCATAATGTCCGATTCCGAAAATTACGAACACAGTATCATACTTATTCAAAGCCGCCGCAATATTCTGAAGCATAAATCTATCACGCCCATACTGATCCATATACGAAGCCATTTGCTGGTATAATGTTCCTTTGGAATTCGGTCCACCACAATTAAACACTTTGTGCAAATCCGCCCGCGTTATTTGATTATCCGGAAATCCCGCGTTTATAACATCAACATACTGCGAATCCGACAAATCAGCAAACACAACAGGAACGCCCTTTTTCGTGGCTATACCCGCAGCATAAGACAGTGTATTATCCTGCAACCAAAACCAATCGAACTTTCTTTCATAATTTGTGTTTTCTATTTCGGTCAACAACACATCCGGCTTTGCGCCAAAATCATCGGCAAAGCACATATCAACCATATTAAACGATATGTTAAAACAATGCCGGTCGCCCATGTAAACCAGTGTTTTACCGTCACGTCTAAACACCGCAACAAATGCTGAATTGCTAATGAATTTTCTTGCTTTTTCTGCCGATACCCAATCACACAACAAATCAAAATTCGGTTTAAATTGCACCTTTTATCCTTTTGGTTACCCTGTCCGCACCCATCACTTGCATGATAGAATAAAGGTCCGGTGTGTTTGTGCGACCCGAAAGTGCAACACGCAAATCCATCGCAACATCACCATTCTTAACCCCAAATTTTTCGGCAATTTTAACAATTTTATTCCACCAAGTATCTTTGTCATCTGCAATATTAAACGTTTCCAAAAAAGCACGCAACACATCAGCATTATATTTATATTCCGTATTCGGCACAAACAATTCGTCCCAGAAAAATTCTTCAATCCCAAGGGTTTGTTTCCAAGTAATAAAATCTTTACGAATCCTCTTCGGATTGTCGCGTTCAATGGAAAGCACCGCCGTCAAGTAATCAACATCCGCGACCTGCATCTTTTGCTTTTCATCGCCATATTCATTTGCCCATGTCGCAACCGATTTTACCAAATCCGAAACGGACATCGCGCCAATGTATTCTTTGGCCCACCATTCCAATTTCTTCATATCGAACAAACCACCCGACATAGGAATTTTTTTCGGCTTCATTTCATATTCCCAGAAATTTTTAACCGCGCCTTTTAACTTGGCTTCTTCATATCCAGGTGCCAAAATATTTCCCAAATACTCAATCAATGCATCTGTCGGCCAACCTTCTTGCATAAAGAACGCAACATTATTTTCGGGGTCTTTTCTCTTTGACATTTTACGTTGTTTGCCAGTTTCTTCATCAATTTTATCAAGTGTCGCCGTATGAATATAATTTGGCAATTTCCAACCCATCATATTAAACATCTGAATATGCAACGCGACCGTTCCAAAATATTCTTCACCGCGAACAACATGTGTCACGCGCATAAAATGGTCATCACACAGGTGCGCAAAATGATATGTCGGCAACCGATCCGTAGATTTAATCAAAACAATATCTTCATTATTTTCCGGCACCGAAATAGAACCACGAACCGTATCTTTAAAGAAAATTCTTTTATTCGGATCGCCCGTTGAATACAATCGAATCGATGGCACTTCGCCATTATCCAAATGTTCAATTATTTCGTCCGGCGTTATATCACGATAACGCGCAAATTCGCCATAAATCCCCGTTGCAAATCCGGCCGCCTTTTGATTTTCACGAATTTCGTCCATTTCTTCTTGGGACAAAAAGCATGGATACGCACGACCGTTGCGCAACAATTCCGCCGCCACCGAATGATAAATATCACGTCGCTGCGACTGATAATACGGCCCATAAGTTTCATCATTATTATATGTGATGCCAAATTTCGCCAAAGAATCTATCACAATACCAACTGCTTCTTTGATTTCGCGTTTTGTATCGGTATCTTCGATACGCAACATAAAAACGCCATTTGACTGCTGCGCCAATTTATAATCAATCAAACCACTATACAGATTCCCAAGGTGCATAAAACCCGTCGGACTTGGGGCGAAACGCGTCACCATCGCGCCGTCGGGCAAATCGCGCGACGGGAATTTTTCCTCTAATTCCGCGATAGTGTACTTTGGCGCCGCGCCCAAAACGCGTGCGATTAAATCTTCTGATAAACCTTGTCTCATATCAAATCCTTGTGTTTTTAATATATGCATTTTATACTAATAATATGGAAAAACAAGAAATAAGAACTTTTGGTCGCCGCCACGGCAAAAAATTATCCGCACGCAAAGAATCACTGGTTCGCGACACTTTGCCGACGCTTTGCCCCCGCGCAGGCGAAAAAATCGACATACTCGAAATCGGTTTTGGGTCTGGCGAACACGTACAGGAACTTGCAACCGCAAACCCTGACAAGATTATACTTGGCGCGGAACCGTTTATGAACGGCGTCGCCGCCCTGCTCTCTGCGATTTGTGACGAAAGAGGTGCGGTATTGGACAAATACAAAAACATACGGATTTTCCCGGACGACGTACGAATCGTTTTGAACGGCGGCGAATTCAGTTTTGATGAAATCTGGATTTTGCATCCCGACCCGTGGCCCAAGGCACGCCATGAAAAGCGCCGATTACTGAACGCGGATTTCCTAAATTTATTATCAAAAAATTTATCGACGGATGGCAAAATCATTATCGGCACTGACCATTGGGAATACTATGATTGGATTTTAGAACAGGTAAAAAAGACAAACCTTTGCGAAACGAAATCACCACAAAACATCATTAAAACACGATATCAAAAAAAGAATATGGCGCATACGACAGAACCAAAATATATTATTCTTGCCCGGTGCGCGTAACCGCCATAAATGCACGTATATTTTGAACCAACGTTGGTTGAATTTTTTGGCACAAACGCAAAACCTGGCTTATACGAAATACATTTTTACCGAACCACAAATGTAAATCCGACTCTAAATTCCAGTTATTTAACATATCAAAGATAATTCCAACAAAATCAGAATCAGCATCAAACGAATCGCCTTTTGCTGTTATCAAAACTGCATCAGGTTTAATTTGGCGCAATGCATCAAACACCACAGTCCAACTTTGTCCGCGCATTTCATCAATATCAATTGCAACAGAAAAATTTTTATCAAAAAACAAATCTTGTCGCACAGATTTTATAGCATCACAAAAAACAGGCAAATCCTTGACATGAACAAAAACTTGCGCACCAACCGCACCAGTTTTAAATGCACCAGTCACAGATTTAGCCAACACAGACACCGCATCAATCACATCAGGTTTTTCATCAAAATTAAATCTATTTAAGATTTTAACATTATTTTTTTCTATCCAAGGCCAAATCTCACTTGTTGCCGCGCACGGCATAGATATCCACGACACACTAAATTTCAATACTGCATCAGCCACCGCCGCCAAGTCCGATGCCTCGGT
Source organism: Alphaproteobacteria bacterium (assembly GCA_017962125.1). GTDB lineage: Bacteria > Pseudomonadota > Alphaproteobacteria > Rs-D84 > Rs-D84 > Enterousia. Next base: position 8,307 of record JAGCVZ010000007.1, on the reverse strand, counting down.
TTCAGAATCTGTTACCCACCACGCTTGCATTTCTGATATATCATCAAAGAAGTGATTCAAATTCATCATAACACTTTCTACTTTATCATAATTGTGATATAATTTAAATATCATGAAAAGATTTTTTGATAAATTTTTATTGGGTATTTTATGGTTACTGTCCATTACACTTGTAATGACACTCTGGATGAATACGAATTATGGCTTTGACATGTTGTCGGCGGCACATTGGGAATATCTTGGGACACTCCAAGCACGCCGTTCTGAAATAAAACCTGATTTTTATATTTCTCTTATCAGCGGGCTATTTATCGCGCTCGTCGGACTCTATATAATTGTACGTCCGAAAACAAGACATATAAAAATCGCAAAACCTATACTACCTAAACCCACTCAAAAAAGCGCAGAAAAAACATCAACACAACCGATAGAAAAAACAGAGAACACTCCGGCTGTATCACCTAATTCTGGCGCCTCTTTGGGGCCACGTCCAATGTCACCATTAGGTTCACGACCACCGACCGTACGCCCATTAACTGTGCAAAATCAAACGATACCAGCACCCAAACCTATGACCACAGCACCAACGATTCAAAATTCAAATTCACCGGAACTTGAACGGGCACTTGAAGCAAGCGAATACATAATAAAGAAATGTAATAAAATCGGGAAAATTCAAAATCCTTTGGTTGCGATTGCATACAATCAGTCAATATTTATTATATCCACAAAAACATCACCTGATGATATGTTAGACGCGATTCAAACGCTTGTTACCATATTTGATGATACTTTGGGCGAAACTGCGAATGATATATCTGTCCGCGGGTTTATAATTTCACCAAGTGAACCTGTCAAACGCCAAGACGAATTAATTGTAACTTTTGATAGCAATGCAGATTTTATAAAGTATGTGAACGAACACAAAAATGAAAAACCAAAAGATTACGATGCTGAATTGTTTGATGCGTTTTCTACATACATAAGCACCGTAACAGGATATATCGGGAAAGTATAATGCAATGGAACCAAACAATCGCCGAAAAAAGATTATCTGATATGAAAATGTCAGATATGCCGGTTATGGCGATAAAACCAAGAATATGTACGGTGCAAAAAGATTGGTTTATACAATACAAAAAATTATGCTACGAATTTGTGCGGTCGCTTTCGGATTCTGTTCAAGAACTTGCGCTAATGAACCTTCGACGCGATGAATTTATGGATTTACTAATGGGGCGTGCATTACCTGCCAATTTATCATTCAGATTTCGTATCCCATTAATTTGGGGCGGCAAATTAGAAACAGAAAACATGTTTTTGTGTTCTACATTTCCGCAATCACAAAATCTTGACCGATTTATTATTGAACAACATAACAATGAAACGATATGGTTGCCTAACCCGAAAAAAAAGATTTATCTGCCAATACATTCAACAATAAGCGGTACAGGCGGTAACGCAACTGCGGACCGTCTAAGTCAATTTGCTGCAACAATGAATACGGGACGCAACCAATCATAAAAGAAAAAAACATGAACCAAATACTTGAATCTTTAAAACAACATGGCGCGTTTTTCGCACCTGCCACACCAAGTGGTCAAATAACTATTCTAAACATGAATCTGCAAAAAATACGCGCTGCAACATTACCAAACGAAGTTATAAAATTTTATCAAGTTTATGGGGGCATCAAACTTGGCAATGGATATGTATTTGGCCCTAACTCTTATGAAAATGGTCGTGGTCATCCCGTCCCAAGCATATTACAAATAAACGAAGAACTTACTAACTTACCTGCTCTTCGTGGAAAAACTGTATTTGGAAGGAATGATTTGTTTTGGTTCATATTTGATACCGCAGGACAATATATGATGGTCGACAACCTGGGGTTACAAACTTTGCGTAAATATGATGATTTTTATAAAGCGGTCTACGAATGTCTTGCAGGGGGGAAAATTTTAAAATGAAAAAAATATCTTTGTCATTATCAGGTCACCAAACCAGCATATCACTGGAGCCTGAATTTATTGATGCATTACAATATATTTCAAAATTAACCCGCCAACCGATTGCAAAAATAATTGATGAAATCGACGAAAATCGTGACATAAACACAAACCTATCGTCTGCAGTTCGTATATGGATATTAAAATACTTTCGTAAATAGCCACTATTTTTTGCGTGTCACTCCCGAAACCCATATTGCGCCAAGGCAAGAAAACACCAATATAATTATCATCCACATATCGCGACCAAGTTTTCTGTACACCGTTCTATGTGCACCACACACGCCGCCATCAATATGCCCAGATACCCCAATCGGTATCATCGCTTTGACATTTCCATCAGATTCGACAAATGCGCTTATTCCGGAATAATTAGCCCGCACAATAGGCACCCCAGATTCAATAGCATAACGTCGCACCATATCTAGATGTTGATATGTGCCCGGCGTTTTTCCAAACCAATTATCATTGGTAATATTCACTATCGCATTTGGAGTCTGAGCATTTGGAATCAACGAATCTGAAAAAATAATTTCGTAACAAATAGCAGGAGCAAAAACAAACTTTCCATTTGACAAATTCATGGTAATAAGTTCTGGACCACTTCCCGGTGTTAATAATCCTGGGGTTGGGATTAAATCGCCAAATGGTCTATATTCCCCAAACGGCACAAGATGTGATTTACTATATACATTGGAAACTGTGGCATCAGGCTGCACCACCAACATAGAGTTATATAATTTCCCATCATCAAAATAATTTGCACCTATAATAATTGGTTTATCCAAAACACGCGCCATTGAAATTACATCGCCTGGCATCATAACAAAAGGGTACGCTGTTTCAGGAAAAATTATTAAATCATTTTCTCCTTCGGCAGATGCGATTTCCGTCATAACATTTAAATTGTGATTTGCATTCTGTAATGCCACAGCCCGCGAATGGGTTGCTTTTTGTGTTGCACTCTGCGCCGGCTGTATAATTCTTATAATTGGACTTTGAGCCTTATCACAATAATTTTGTACAACACGAACATTTTTTATTCCGTACACACCCCCAACGACACCAAAAACCAAAAAGCACATCAACACAAACCAATTTAGCCCCAGGCGATAATTTCTTATAATTTCACAAATTGCGGCTATTGTTCCAACAACCACAAAAGTCAATCCAAGAGCACCATAGAGCGACATTGAATTTGCTATGTACAAATTTTGCAAAGATATATTCGCAATCGGATTCCAAGGAAACCCGGTAAACAACCATTCACGCAACCATAAAACCAATGTCCAAACACTTGCGAATAAAAAAGGTCTACAAGCGGGATTTAATTGTTTTGCTGAAATAGCAAGAAAAGGCGGTGTAAATACAAAACCACCAACAAGGCCTATTCCAAGAATTCCTGGTAATGTCCAAATTGCAAATTGATTTGCTAATTCTGGCACAACATAAATACTATTCAAAACCCACCAAAACATCACCATAGCATATACTGCACCAAAAGGAAAAATTCGCCAAAACTTACGCCAACATGAAATTCCGACCAAACTTTTCAAAGATAATAAATATGCACCACCTATTCCAAGCACCGTCAACCACCACAAATTAAATGGCGCAAAACCGAAACTGGCAATAATTGCAAATAAAGAATATAGAACCGTCCTGCCAAATGCACCATAAAAAAACTTTTTCAATTTCATAACAAATTTTCCCCCGGGGCAACAAGACTCATCACTGCATACCCCAAATTCCGGTGAATAGGGATTTTTATATCCCAATTTTTTCAATATGCTTGTTTCCTTTTTTTCCATCTTTTCCGCATCTTTATCATTCAAATGATCATACCCCAAAAGATGCAAAACACCGTGCACAATCATATGCGCGGTATGTTCAGGCACAGATATACCTTCGCTGTTTGCTTCACGTTTGACTGTATCGACCGATATAAAAATATCACCTAATAAAACATCATCCCCCAGTTCAAATGACAAAACATTCGTAGGTTTATTTATTTTACGGTATTTGTTATTTATCTTCTTTATCGCCGCATCATCAACAAGTGTAATTGATACTTCAGAATTTTTATATTTCCCAGGAACAGTAGCATTGACAATTTTTTCAAAATCAATTTTATATTTTTTCCAACGACTGTCTTCATAATTTACAAACACACGCATGATGTTATCCCTTGTATTTTATATTTGCTAAACATATGTTTATTTTCTATCATTATACCATAAAATACTGGAATAATAAAATGCAGAATAATTCACGACCACTTGCTGATTTAATGCGCCCAAATACGATTGATGATATCGTAGGACAAAGTGCGTTACTTGGTGAAAACGGTATTGTCCGCCGCATGGTCGCGGCTCACAAACTTTCGAATCTGTTGCTATGGGGGCCACCTGGCTGTGGCAAAACAACAATCGCGCGGGCACTAGCAAATTCTGTTGATATGGATTTTGTTCCTATGTCTGCGGTTTTTTCTGGCACAGCGGACATAAAAAAGACAATGGAAGTTGCACGTACAAATTCAGCCCTAGGTCGTGGGACACTTTTATTCATCGACGAAATTCATAGATTCAACAAAACACAACAAGACACTTTGTTGCCCTATCTTGAAGACGGCACAGTTGTATTTATTGGTGCAACCACAGAAAACCCAAGTTTCAATTTAAACAACGCGTTACTGTCACGTTGTCATATCGGTGTCCTAGAGCCACTGAACACATCGGATTTGGCGACACTCATTGACCGTGCGGAAAAATTTATCAATAAAAAAATACCACTTACACCGGATGCAAAAAAACACCTTGCGGAAATTTCTGATGGCGATGCGCGATTTCTATTGAACACAATAGAATATCTGGTAAATGCAAAATTCAAAAAAAATCTTAATCCCGACGAATTGGATAAAGTAATTCAGAAACGCGCACCACTTTCCGACAAAAGTGGCGACGAGCATTATAATATGATTTCTGCCGTCCACAAATCATTGCGCGCCAGTGATACGGACGCCGCACTTTATTGGGTTGCACGCATGATGACCGCCGGCCAAGACCCGATGTATATTTTTCGCCGTCTTACGCGTTTCGCGATGGAAGACATCGGACTTGCCGACCCGAACGCAATGCAAATGGCACTGGCCGCGTGGCAAATATACGAACGCATGGGCAGCCCCGAAGGCGATATCGCGATGACGGAACTTGTCATATACCTTGGCACCGCACCAAAAAGTGTCGCGGCATATCGTGCACAATCTGCATCATACGCGGTGGCGAAACAAACATCTAATCTAATGCCACCCAAAAACATTTTGAATGCACCAACAAAAATGATGAAAAACCTTGGGTACGGGAAAAATTACGTCTATGACCCGGACACCGAATCCGGATGCAGCGGTCAAAACTGTTTTCCCGAAAGTATGCAACGCCAAAGTTTTTACCACCCCATTGAACGCGGATTCGAACGCGAAATTAAAAAACGTTTGGAATACTGGAACGCACTACGCACACGCGCAAATAAAGATTCAGAAAATTAAAACAAGATATTTATTTTTAAGCCCGCCGTAAAATTTTCCGCCTCAAAAGAATAATCGAAATGCCCCACATACTGCGTCCGCCCATATTGACGAACGATACGACCACCAACGGTTTCTTCATCATACACTTTATCTGTCGCCTTGCGCAGTGTCGCACCGACACCAATTTTCCAATCTGCCGAAAGGCGCAAATATAAATCAGGCGAAAAATCAATAAACGCGATTCCGTGTTCGTTATTAAAAATCCAACTGGACTTTACAGTCGCGGCAAGTGTCACATGTTCATATTGCTGACCGAACCGGAACCCAAGGTAATAAACAGAATCCGCAAAATCAGGCGAACGCAAACGATGGGTTCCGCCAAACTTTACACCGCCTAACATATCGTAAATCAGATGATTATCAGTGGAATTTGCAACACGATAAAGGGCATTCAAATCGACACTTGAAAAACCATTTTGGTCACCATCAAAATCGCGTTGATAGTGAAAATTTCCGCCAACAACTAAACCATCAACAATGCCATAATTTAAATACTGACCAACACGCAAACCATTTTCAAAATAATTGAACAATGTCTGTGACAGCAACCGACCACGCGCCGTCAGAAACAATGGGTCGGATGTATCATCAACCAAACCTTCGGCGCGCACACCAGCGCACGCCATTATTCCCAAAAATCCGATTAAAAATTTCCGCATCTAATCTGTTCCCATATTTTTTTATAAAACAACCGGCGACATAAAGCCGCCGGCCGAATTAACAACAAAATTAGAAATAGAATATAACCTGACCACCAAATGACATTTCGTTATATCCATCTATCTTTGCTTTGCCAATAGATTCCCATACACCGCCATCCGTCATATAAGCATCCAAATGTTGACCATCCGCAGTATCATAGAAAGATGTTTTTCCATACAGATTCAACGCGAACCAATCATTCGGTTGCCACCCAATCGCGGCCTTGACATACGCTTGACCATGCCAATCATAGTAACCATATATGGCTTCCAGGTTCAACGTCCAATCTTCACCTAATACACTGAACACCCCAAGTCCACCTTCTACAAAAAGCGTCGTCTGTGTGTCACCGTTATAGGCTATGAATAACGATTCAGCGATACCTGATTCTGTCATCCCGGACATACCATTACCATAATATTTATCATCAAAACTAACCAACCAACCACGTCCCAGACCATAAATAGTTGACTTTGCGATTTTGTATCCACCCTTTAAATCTAATACAAATTCATTAGCAACATCTTGTTGTCTTTCATAATACCCCGACAAAGTCGCAATCCATTTTTCGTTATCGACGAAACGCCATTGCAAACCCGCACCATAGATATTTAAACCATTATCTTTCATGACATCATCCGGTGCCGTTGACCAATCAAATTTGTATTTCGTAGAATCATAACGTCCCATCAACAAAACACCAAACCTATCTGTGATGCCATAACTAAGGTCTTCTTTGATTGCAAAACCACGCGCACTCCACTTTGCTTTTGGATCGCTAAGATATGTCGGATCAAAATCAACATCATACGAAGATGTGTTATACGAAATATCCGTTATCATACCGAACTTGCCTTCGGTCGGTTGAAAGAACGGATGCGCAAGATAGTACTTACGTTTAACCTGAGTCCGTACCGTCGAAGAACGATTATACGTCGATGAAGATGCCCCAGAATTATAATACATCTGGGTCCGATTAGCCGGGGTATAATAATTCGAAGTTGTTGTATACCCAACATTCGATTGACGCACAGGCGTCGCATAAGTCCGCGTTGTTGAACGCGTCTCATACTTTTGATAATTCACATTTGCCGGATTAGAACGCACCGCAGGCGTTGTCGTATCAAGGTTCGCAACCGATGCGCCACCCATTCCCGAATTTGTCGCCGCAAACGCGGACACACCAACAAAACCCAACAATGCAAATACAGATAAATATCCTTTCATTTATTTTCTCCTTGTTTCATAAGCCAATTATACCATAAAAAATTCCGTTTACAAAGCACAAAAAACAAGATTTACCAAAAGATTATATACTGATAATTTATTATTGATTTTCCGGAAGATAGATATTGGCATTATATGGTTGAAACGGTGTGGGCGTTGTTCCTTCTTCGATTTGGATATCGTATATCGTTGCGGTATGCGAACCCGCACTCACACCGAAACAAACGTAAGTGCTATTCCCTAACATTTCAGGGGTTATGACGATGGATGTATTGTTATACCAACGCTGATAACTATATGGGTTTGTTTGTCTGAATTGAAGTTGTATAAAATCGAGTCCATATCTTGTTTTTTTAAAACTCAACACGTACTGTTTGCCAACCTCTAAACTTGGCGCAACTCCGACCAACAGTGTAGTACAACCAACATTAGAGTTATTCGCACCAGAAGTTGCAGTAATAGTTCCATCACCATTATTAATGAATCCATAAGAAGGAGAAGATGCTATTTTACTTACATTAAACAAATTTGGGCTTTTGTTTTCTGTTTTGTTATGTATTTCCCAAAGCCAGCAATTACCCGTCACCGGGTCATATGCGTCGGGACGATTTGCACAAACAAATTCATTATCCAATCCATTTTGTAATGCGGCATTGAATGTTCCCGCATCAACAAGTGCATTTTGTTGTTCGGCATATGTGCCACTGTCTTGATAGATTCCTTTTTCACCTAATTCACCCGGCGCATTTGTATATGTCGCAACATAATCCGCATGTTTGTTTG
>JAGCVZ010000006.1 GCA_017962125.1 Alphaproteobacteria bacterium | reverse complement strand
GCTCAATAAAATAATTTTCAATATCACGTTCCGAAGGTAATTTTTTTATATCATACCATTTTTTCTTAAACTGAGGGAATTTCTTCACCAAAGCCGAATAATATTCTTCGGGGCTAAAATGTTCTTGGTTTATAAAAAAGGATGGTAACCAATCCTTGAAAGCCACACAATTTTCATCATATGTTCCATCTGTATTTCTGTATAAAGGATAAGTTTTTCCAAAAATCTTAATAGTTTTTTCTTGCATATTCTCCACCTGATGTTCTTGTATTTATTATATCACAACAAATAATAATTGACTATCGAAAAAGAGACATTGTATAGAAATGGGTATTTTCGGGGATACAAACTGGTTTTTTGGGGCTATACTAGAGTCAATGCATGAAAAATCCCGCTAGAGAGCGGGCTTTTTATCTGTACTGGCATATATGCCAGAATACTGGCGGACTAGAATTCTGTTACACAATTTTACATACATAAATACGTGCAAACTAATGTATAACTCATATTAGTTTTTACATTTTCTCTTTTTCGGCTAGTATATTTATAAAGCCAAATAACTTATCATTTGAGCTATTAGACATGCCTGCCACACAAAGGTCTTGTGTTAGAGACAATGTCCAATATGCAACAAACCCTTCGTTTTCACCAGTATGAAACACTTGATTTGGAATACGATCGTCCAGTTTAATGCAAAGCCCATAATCGTCTAATACAGGTGTTATCATTCGTTGTGCTGTTTCCTTTTTAAGCAAACCACCACTACGAACACTTCGTGATAGTGCGATACCTATCTTTGTCAACTCTGTTGGAGTTGTCCAAAGTCCTGCAGCTGCATGCTCAGGATAATAGTGCCAACCATGAACTGGATCCTCTTTGATTCCAAGCTTTCCTCCAAAAGCAGCATTCACAACTAGGTTTTCATCAAGTGGTTGAAAATATCCAGTCCTTGTTAACCCTAAAGGTTCAGCAATTTCTCTTGCGAAAGCTTCACGAAGATTTATCCCAGTTATTCGCTCAAAAGCTAACTGCGCCAAGACAATACCCCCACCCGAATAACTGTACTTTTTCCCATACGGATAAATTCTGCGAAGCTTTGGTGTGTTTCCATGCCCAGACAACACATCTTCTAATGTAAGTAATGTATGATCTGCCCGATAACCAGGAAAACCATGAACATTAAATCCGGCGGTGTGCGATAGTAACGCAGAAAAGGTTACCGGAATTTTAACAAAATCTGAAATAACACCAGAAATATCAGCATCTAAATCAAGCACTCTCTTATCAACATATCGTAGTAGCGTCATTGCAAACAACGGTTTACTGATTGAAGCTGCCTGAAATAATGTCTCTGAATTGACAGGAAAATCTTGTCCAAAGCGACCACTACCAGAACAAAAAGTATCAACTTTATTGCCTTTAGAAACAGCGATGCTTACACCATACCCTTGTTCCCCTTTAAATTCTAAAAGTTCGTTTATATCCATATCATAAAATGTTTTGTTCATGTTCCCACCTTTTTTATGTAATAATTGTAGAATATTTTATGACATATTTAAAGAAAAAAGATAAAATCTTATAATGCAGATTGTAAGGGTTTTGATTTCGCTTCACAAAATTCCCCTTGGTTCATTCGCTATCGCTCACCGGCATACTGACGTCTGCCTTTCACCTGCAGGTCGAACCCTTAACTGCGGGTTCGAATCTACATCAACAACACAATAAAAAATACCGCATAAAGCGGTATTTTTTATTGTGGCGGATGGTGAGGGATTCGAACCCCCGGACGGGTTGCCCCGTCAGCGGTTTTCAAGACCGTCGCATTCGACCGCTCTGCCAACCATCCTAAACTCTTCTCTTTCCGCCGGTCTTTCAAACCTGCGGTTTTGTTCGCTCCTTGCACCTAGCGGTGCGGCTCACCACTCGTTCGCACTCGGCTGTGCTTCGCTTGCCTCGTTGACTCGTAAGCAAGACCGTCGCATTCGACCGCTCTGCCAACCATCCTAAACTCTTCTCTTTCCGCCGGTCTTTCAAACCTGCGGTTTTGTCTTGCTCTCGCCACATGATACACTATTTTTTCAAAAACGCAAATAAAATAGTGTCGTATCAAATTTCAAAAACATTTGTTTTATTGCTAAAAATTAAACCGACTTTTAGTCGGTTTGAATTTTGGTGGGGCCACAGGGATTGCACATCCCCATCCGTCACATATAATGTGCCGTAATGGGGCCCCTTCCACTCGTAAGACTCGAACTGCGCTTAGTTTGTTCTCGTCAACTATCGTGTCGAACCCACGGGTTCTTCGTCCCTGTCGCAAAAAATAAAAACCGCAAATGCGGTTTTGTTTTTTATTGGTGGGGCCACAGGGACTCGAACCCTGGACCCAATGATTAAAAGTCATTTGCTCTACCAACTGAGCTATAGCCCCAGAACTTTTTTCCAGCAGTTCGCGCCCAATTATGACATATTTTTCAGAAAAAGCAAGAAAATTATGGTGCACACAAAAAAATTATTTTTCCGGCGCATCTTTTTGTGTTTCGTCATCAGATCCTGCTAACTCCGCTTCGGCAAGTAATTTTTCAAATTTCATCGCGATTGCCGCACCGGAATCCAGCCAATCCACGACTTTTTCTATGGTGTTTTTGACGTGTCGTGCAATAATTCGTCGATTCCCGCGCAGATGATGTTCATTTACCATATGCGATATATGCCGCCCCAGTTCCGTCAGCACTCGCAAATCGTCGGTTGACAGCACATTTTCGCGCCCATATCGATAGATGATATTTTCCAATTCGTTATAATACCCGTGCAACAAATTCATACACTTGCCATCCATACGCAGTTTTTTGATTATGTGCGTCTCGCTTAGAGTTTGCATCTTGTTTATGTTCATCAGCGTCGTGCGCCCACGCACCCCAAGCATTTTGCGCAAGACCAAAACCATGTGCAGGACGAGTGTGTTTATCTTGTCATCTACATTGGTCGTCATTGTTTCCTGTAATCGCTGCGACACGCGCGAATTCGTGTAGTCGTAAAGTAAAAACACCAGCGGTATCGCCAGCAAAGACGCCGATATATTCGTAATCAAATCGGCTACATTTGGGTCATGAATATTGTCGAGTGATATTGTGAATAACAGCACACCACCCACAATGGACGCAACATAAGGCAACGCGCGCAATACAAAATCCCGGATTTTTTCCCACATGTGATATATTATACTGCACGCGCCGCCCGTTGTCATTGTGAATGGATTCCGCGCCAGAGGTGGCCAGTGACAAAGTTCCCCCTTGAAAACCGGTCGAATTTGTACTATAATAATATATGTGTGGGGCGAGATAGAACCAAAGGAGTTGATGATGGATAAATTTTTAGAAAACTTTTTTAAAATACACCGGTTAAGAGACTGGCAAAATCATCATACCGGTCAATGGTTACAATTTTCCGATCTCCTTGGTAACGGCGATGTGGAATCTAGCAAACTTAATGAAAAACAACGCAAGTGGGTAAAATACTTGGAACGTGATGTTCCGGGCGATGACAAATCACCTTTTAAACGCTCCAAAAGCTCCGCTGGCTTACCAGAAATAAAAGAATATCCAAAAGACACTGATTTAGATGATCCCAAAGAATGGGAAAAGATGTATCAACTTTGCCAGGATACCTGGTACCAAATGCTTCACAATCCGGAATATGCGGGTTATGACATGAAGGTTAAGCAGTTTATATCCACATATGCGTATCTATTCAGCGACACCAGTAACGATGTTAAAACGGCGCCAGGAGATATTGAAGACGCGATTAATGATGTTATCAAATTATTGGAAGCTGTTCCAGATAAAAATAAGTTACGCGCAATTGGTATTAGTGACTTTAACAAACTACAAGACGACGTAACGAAGAAAAAATATAATACCGATAAAAAATCACGTGAAACGATCCAACAAATTGCAAGCAAACTTATCACACCACCAGAGTCATTTAAAGATGAACTAGACAAAGCCGCCAAGAACATCTCTGGTAAATCATTAAAAGATTATGTCTCTACAAAAGGAATTGGTTATATTCCATATGACGAGAATTGGCTTGCTCCGGATTATAGTGCAAAAATCGGGATTTTCCAAAATAATTTCTCCGATTTTCTGAAAGACATTTATGATGAACCGAAAGTATTTGACGCATTCAAGGCTAATGAACCTGCCCCCAATTCCATAACAAAAGCTATTGATAAAGCTAAAAATGATGTTGATTATGATAACAAGGAATCCGCTAACTTTATCCATGAAAAAGCCGAAGAAAACTTAACCTGTGTTGAACAAATTCAAAAATGGGCAGGCGAGAAGTATGAAGACTATCTAAAAAAATATGAAGGTTTTTCTGGGGGCAAAAAAGTTGGACATCCCGATAAAATTAGCACTATGATGAAAATCATAGACAAAGAGGGTATAAAACCAACCGACGGGTTGGAAAAAATCATTGAAAAATCGGACGACCTGTATAAAAAAATGCAATTCAAGGATAAACAGGCTGCTGAAGGATTCAAATGGTTTACTGATGCATTAAAAGATTTTAATACTAATCCAAACATGGCGTCAACCATGAAGGGCACCTTAAAGAGTGGCGCAAAGATGCGAGAACTCGTTGCACACTTAATCATGCGCGCCACCCAAAGTGGAAAAACTGAAGATGTTAGATACGCAGAAATGGCAATGGATTTGATGACAGTTATCCAATACGGCCATTCAACCAGTGCGGCGTTAGATGTATTAAAAAAGGATAAAGATTTATTTAATATCTTTTCAAACAAAGAATTATCCTGGAATAAAAACGAAGGCATTCAATTTGTTACCAATGCTATGGACAAAACTTTAAAAACTGCATTCTTCCTATTCGGACGTGGTGCAGCATTCGCATATAACAAATATAAAATGCGCAACAAGAAATTTACCGATGAAAACCTGTCCCCCGAATTGAGACAGGCGAGTGCTAACTACTTGTCAGAATACGCCACCGATAAAAAGGCTGCGGAAGATGCCCGTAACGCCGATATAGCAGGCACATCAGAAGATTCGAAAAAACATAATATTGCAAAAACCAATCAAATTGGTGCCATAGCTTATTTAAAAGGTAAAGGGTACGTTGGTGCGGATGAAGATATAATAAAGGCCGCTGAGGCTGATATATACACATACCGGTCAGACGAACGTTTACAACAAAGCGATGTAAACCAATATACTGAAATACTTGAACAACTTGAAAAAGCACAATCAATATATGAAGAATTAAAAGAACCTAATGCAAAGCGAACGGCAATCCTTGCCGACAAGACGATGACAGATGTTGAAAAGTTTGCCAAGTTAGCGCCATTGGAAAGCGATATTGCCGAATTGGAAAAACAATTAGTAAAAATTGGTGACAAGGGAAAATTGGATTTAAATATCGTTGGGCTTGGAACAGTCAATATAGCCGACACAAAAAAATACAAAACGATCGATATCGAAAAACTGGTCAAAAAAGTTAAAGCAGATACCACATATCAAAAAGCGCAAAAAAAACTGGAAAAAACCCAGAATAAGATATATGAACGCCAATCAAGCATTGACGCCTATAACGAAGCTATCGAAGATATCAAACGTACCGAAGAATTGATGAAAGAACGCGAAAAGATAGTGAAAGACTGGGATAAAAATCATACCGATATTGCGCTACATTTGGAACAATATTGGAATGCCTTACAGGCCCCCGGCATGACAACTATGCGTTTATTTAGCAAACGTGTAGAAGATGGAAACAAGTTAATATCGGACAAAATTGCACGAATGGGTACAGGGCTATCATATTAATTTTTACCCCACCGTCTGGTGGGGATTTTTGTATTGAAACTATCAAATTTGTTTGCTATGGTTTGCGGCGGAATAATTCTAACCAAAAGGAACAAATATGTATATTATGGCGCTGAACTGTGGATCGTCCAGTTTGAAATATCAAATCTTTGATGCCGATTCAAAAAAGCAAATTGTTGGTGGAAATGTCGAAAAAATCGGATCGCCGGATTCTTTTATCACGCAAAAATATCCTGACGGTAAAAAAGAAAAAAAAGAAACCCCAATGCAGAATCATAACGAGGCATTAAATGTCGTTATGGGCATGCTGCGCGCGGCTTCGGTCGATATGAACGAAATTCGCGGTGTTGGGCATCGCGTTGTTATGGGCGGTTCAAAGTATGCCTCTTCTGTGGAAATTACTGATGAAGTTATGCGCGAAATTCAGAACTGGCGCGATTTGATGCCACTGCATATTCCGGCGTCACTGATGGGCATCGAAAGCGCGCGCCAGATGTTGCCGAACGCGACCCAGGTTGCCGTATTTGACACCGCGTTTTTACAAACTATGCCCGAATACGCGTATCGCTATGCGGTGCCGGACGCGTGGTATCGCGAACTGGGCGTGCGGCGCTATGGTTTCCACGGGACAAGCCATCTGTATGTGTCAAAGCGCGCGGCGGTTATGCTGGGCAAACCTGCGGCGGATTGCAATTTGATTACTATGCACATCGGTTCGGGCGCGTCGGGCGTTGCAATTAAGAACGGGCGCGCGGTTGATACCACACTGGGGATGACACCGACAGCGGGACTTATGATGGGAACACGGCCGGGCGATGTCGATGCGGGCGCCCTGCTCTATGTCATGGAAAAGTTAAAACTGTCACCAGAACAGATGACAAAGCACATGAATAAAGATTCCGGACATGTCGGTATTACAAAGTGCTTTGCCGACAGGCGCGATGTCGAAAGCAACCGCGAAACAAATCCGGATTGCAAACTGTCATTAGAAATGGAAGTGCACAGCGTAAAGAAATATATCGGCGCATTTATGGCTGAATTGGGGCACGTGGATGCGTTGGTCTTTACCGCTGGCGTTGGTGAAAACGATGATTACCTGCGCGGGAAATTCTGTGAGGGCTTGGAAGAATTAGGAATCAAAATCGATGCGAGCAAGAACGCAAAAGCGCTTGCACGTTTGGATGCAGGCGAATCTGTAATCAGCGCCGATGACAGCAAAGTCAAAGTCTTTATGATTCCAACAAACGAAGAAATCGTTATCGTCGAAGATACTATCGGTATTATGAACGGCACATATAATCCGAATCACTTGATGATGAAGTATTCGTTTAGTTGTTAAATCTATATTAACAACAATAAAAATGGCGCATTAATTGCGCCGTTTTTACTACTCTTGTGCCGCCGGTATAGAAACAACATCGTTATAGAAAGTAAGGAATTTTTTACCGGTTCCACAATATATTTTTTCAAGCGAATCGTTATATTCGCGCGTGGCTTCGACAAAACGTTCTTCTATGTCATTTTGCGCACCTTGGTATCCAGAAAATCCACCAAGCGCACCACCAACACCCGCGCCTTTGATTGTCGACCCAAGACGTGCTTTATTGGAAAAATCGACAACGCCACCATCACTTGCTTCCATCTTTAAAGGATTGAAATCATCAATAGTATAAGGTTTACCATTGGAATCCGCGAGCTTATCACAATCTGTTGGATTTCCATGTCCATCACGACGACATATACGCGCATCTGATTTGTGAGCATTTTTCCATTGCCCCCAATCAGCATACTTTGTACCAAAAGCAGAAGTATCTTCGAACCCTACAATAACGGCTGATATCGGCGCACCTGCACGCTTTTCAACATTTGCAATGTAACAATATTCTGAATTGCTATCGACGTTTGTGGTCATGGTCTTGGTTTCTGAATCATATTTATAAGGTGTCGCTTTACCAGAAAGAAATACGTCATAATGACCGTCTTTGTTAAATTCTTCGGGGCGGTAAGTTTTATTTTCTATATCCGCCTCAATTGATTTTGCAATCAGGCTGTTGTTTATTGTACAGGGCTTGTCCGCATCATTTTTAGTTTTATCACACACAACAACAGTGCCCGCACCTTTTGGACAATAGTAATACACTTTGTCCGGATCGCTTAACGCTTCGGTTTTTACAATGCTTCCCCAAAGGCATGTTTTTTCGACACCACCGTCATTGCACTTTTGTACGCGCAGAATAGAATCACCTGTGGCCATCATATTCCCAACGATGCCACCTGCCGCCGCATTTACCCCCGCATGCAAAATTGTATCCCCAGCGACCTTGCCGGAATACGTGCTTGCCGTCATCAATGCCGCGCCAAGTGCTGCACCACCAAGTGTTGTTTTCATCTTTTCTGAATTCGTTCCAAAAAGTCCATCTTTGCCGGGTTCTTGTCGCCCTACTATGTTGCCAGCCAGTCCCGCAACAACTGTCGCCGCCGCGATTTTTAACCCGGCTTTATTTTTTTGTTCTTCGTTCAACACATGAACAACGTCATCATGTGTTGGCGCATTATCCGCAGGAAAAGTCACTTGCATCACAGCTGGTAAATATGTAGACTGGGGGAAATCTGATATATTGCAATTTATCGCATCACCCGCCGCCAATTTCCCGCGCGCAACCGTAGTGTATTCATAAGCCCCATTTGCACCTAAAACACGCATTTCAACTACTGATACACACGTAGGTGCGCCACCCGCGCCACGCCCCAATGTCGGTACATCCCATACAAATTCACCATCAGGATAAATCATTGCACAATTATTCAGTGTATTATAATCAGCATCCACATCTTGGTCGCCACTTCTGATTTTTTCAGCCAGTTCTTTATCCGCAACGCGCACAGGCAATTCTATATCAACCACCGTATCTTGGGTATTGGCGACAGAATCATAGTATTGCTGTTCCAAGGCAGCCACATTTTTATATGACCCAGCATAATTACGTGAAAGATTTCCAACGCGAATTCCGCCTAACGCATTCCCCGCCGACATAACAGTCAATCCAGCTAACAACGAACAGAAAAGTATATAATTATTTTTCTTCATTTGTCCCTCAATAGACCATATATCTAAGTTTAGAACTGTAACCGTAACCGCATACCGACATCAATTAAACTAAGGCGCCCGCTTTCATACCAATTAGTATAATGAAATACGCTATCATAATCTGCTTGGACTTCACCACCGGCACCGTCTGACAACCATTCAATTTGTGATAGAACGATACTGCCAGATGTCTTCACATTTCCTAAATTCGCATAACGCGCAAAGAAATCTAACTTTATTCCACCACCAAGATCCGTTGTAATACCGGCTTCTGCCATAAACGCTAACTGTTCATTCGTTCCGCCATTATGATATGCATATATATCGGAAATTCCAGTTAACAGCCCCGCACGACCAATCGTACTGTTCAAATCTTCAATAATTGTGTAATAAGTGTCATCATACACAACATAATCTGCAATCGTGTTCAAAGACAACCCTACACCAACACCAATATAAGGTCTAAGTGAACCACCAGCCAAATATCCTGTATATGTATCAATGTTATAGTAAACATTCAACATAGTTGTATTTGCGGTAATTGCGCCACCTTCGACCGATGCCAAAACCGTGGCGGCACCAGTATATTCCGCCGTATAAACACTGTCAGGATAACTTAACCCGGAATAACGCGTATAAGAAAAATCGACACGTATATCGTTATTCAACGTTGAACCAACCGAAACCTGTAATGGCATAACGGTATCAGTTGCAAAATCTGCGGCACCGAACGCCCCTGGAACGACATAAGCATCTTTTTCACCAGTATAATCTGCACTAATCGACCCCATAACGCTTGCCGCATACGCAACGGAAAGTCCAACATATAAACCACTATCTGCAAGTCTGTCATAATCAGACGGTAAATAATACTTGCGACCAGCCGCAGTCGCCGCAGAACCAACCTGAGGCAACGCACCCGTAACACGTGTCGCCGGTGTTGCAACACTTGAATTTGCAACCAAAACCGTCCCGTTTGGCGTCGGTAACTGAACCGTTCCAACTTGGCGTTGCATTTGCTGCTGATATTGTTGTTGATAAAGTGGAACTTGGGGCGATGGATACACCGGATAAGCGGCACCAGCAACATGCGATGCGCCAAGACCAAAACCAAAAAATGTGGCAAAAAACCAGGATTTTCTCATATTTCTATCTTTGCTCTCTTGGGAGTATTATATCACAAAATCGACATTAAAAAAAGCATTTTAATATAAAAACGGATCCAACCGGATCCGTCTTTATTAAGAGTGTTAATTTTTGGTTTAAAACAAAAAGTTAAACTTGAACCCACTTTCAATTTTAACATTTGTAGTATTTGATGACAAACGTGCACCAGTATCGTATGTATCTTCAACATACCACGCAATTTGCGTTCCTTCGGATACTTGATACGCAATGGTGAGAGTAAGTGCATATTCATCAAACCTGTCTTGCATGTCTTTAAATTTTTTGACAATAGCATCAGCATAGCCCTGTGCTGTCGCAGATGTGTGTGACAAATCTGTGTAAACACCTTCCAAACCATTAGTTGCATGATGTTTATATGTAAAACCTATGCCACCCGACAGTTCATCAGACATTTGATAAAACACATTCGCACCAGCGTTAACCTCCCACGTGGATTTAATGTTTACGGACAATTCACGTGGCAAACCCAATGCAGACAATACAGAAACGTCAATTTCATTGTTATGATTACCCCATGTCTTCAACACTTCGACAAAACCACTAGTGGTAAGTTTTTCCCATCGATACCCAAGCCGCGTTCCCAAATGCGCCCCCCAACGACCGTTTGAATAATTGTCATAATTGAAAACATATGCATTCGGGTCAACCGGAGACTTAATAAGCTTACCTTGCATTCTTTCAACGCCACCAAGGTGGAAATCACCATACATATCCCACACAAACCCGTCCGCGTTGTCAATTACACGATATGTTGTCCCCAATCGCCCAAGGTGAAATCCTTTGCGATTGATATCCGGATCGTATGTATATCCTGCAATCAAATGCGCCGCCCAACGATCAGTTATACCAACACCAAATTCCTGCATCGGGCGCCAGATTGGGAATTCCGTACTACCATTATGCCCACGCAAGACCTGATTTTCCGTGGAATCAGTAATTTTGAACATTAATCCCAACGTAGTTTTTGAATACACATCCCCCGTCTTTGGTAAGAATAACGGGCTTTCCATATTTGCTGCAACCGCCGAAGTCGCCACGACCATCGAAGCAACAGCGGCACCAAGTATTTTTTTCATTTGTTTTCCTTTCTTTTCTTTGTTTTTCTACCAACCCCCATTATTGGCAAGATTGGTGTCACAGTCCCGCACCACCCATTCTTGGCAACAGTGCACATGATGGGAATATGACCCAAGTATGATTGCGCAAGTTTAAAATAAAGTCAAAGATTTTATGATACACCTTGAAAAACATACAAAAAATCACTACTATATAGCGTAGTAAAGATATAAAGAGGTAGCCCGCATGGATACAAACTTGGAAAATCTTATTGCTATGGCCGCTGGGCAGAATCGTAATTGCTTTGATGAAAATTCTATTTCGTCAGATGCGCGCAATAAAATTGATACTGCATTGGATTCTATATTCCAAGGTAAAAGTATATTGATTTGGGCACGTGGCGAAAAACTTGGTGTTGCATGGGAATCAGCCATGGACGAATTGCGTGATGAGATTTTCGAAATAAAAAATACTGCACCAATTGTTGAATATCTGCGTATTGCGGTTTTTTCATTACGAAATCGTTGGAAATTGAAATTTATGCAAAGCAATGAAAGGAATTCCATGGCAAACGCATCTGATTTTGAATTGACCGATTTGCGTAATTATGCAAATTCTTTAATAGAATCAGGAATGCAGGTTATAAAAGATTTAATCGCCGCTGGGACACTTGTGTGCGCAGAGCGCGGAACGCAAAAGAACATATCAATGACAATGGAACGAACAAGAAGTCATGAATACGAACGCACAAGAAAAAGATAAAGGCTTGACATGAAAAACAACGAAATACTTTCTCAAAAATCTAAAATCAAATTGTCCGAAGCCTACATTAATCTGTATGATGCTTTTGTTGCCGCATACGAATCCAATGGCGTAACTTCTGAACAATCACAATATAACGCCTGTTGCAGAATGTATGAAATCATATCCGCGCATGAAAGTACCGATTTTAAACCCGCAATAAAATTCTTGCGTAAATTTCACAACTCGCGTTATTCAACCACAGCCAAAAAGATAATGGAGCCAGTCCAAGCGGATGATGAAACGAAACCAACAAACTTGGCTATTATTACGACAGATACAATTTTAGATGCGATAAACGATCTTGAAAACGCAATCGCCATGACATTACCAAGCATTTTATGCATATTAAAGAAACCGACCAATGCGATGCGATCTCTTGTAAAACCAACACAAAAAAGCAAACAAAATTTTTCTGAATGGCTGAAAGATACAGATATTGATAAAATACGACAAGACCCTAGATATTTTGGGGTTCTGTACCATCAATATGTTATGCGACAAGGGTATAAATAAATTACTTGTGTTTGTACGCCAAAACAAACGGCACGATTTTATCAAAACCACCATCTTTTATCCAATCGCGCGGGATTTTTATTGCATTATGCTGACCCGCTGACATTTTTGGCAATATGGAATTATCGCGTGCATTTATGATTTGCTTTATTTGCACACGTGCGCCGCGACTTTCATGCGGGATAACAAAAGTAATTTCATCACCGGCCTTAATCTCGTTACGCAATTCAAGTGCGATTTCCGAATCTTTTTTCGCGGTGACCACACCCGCCGCATGATATTCAGAAACAGAACGTGCGGAATCATAGTTATGCGCATCTGGGAGCACCGGTCCATCAAAGAACGCTGTTGTGTATCCGCGCGATTCCAATACATTCAGCATTTCCATATACGGGGTCGGATCAAAATTTTCTGGGTCACGCGCATAATCATCCATCGCAGCACGATACGCGTGAACGACACTACCGACATAGTATTCACTGCGGTTACGACCTTCGATTTTTAATGAATCAGGACCAGCAGCAATCACCTCAGCCAAACGCGGCATAAGGCATAAATCTTTGGAATTCATGATGTACGCGCCCCGTTTATCTTCGACAATCGGCATTTCGATTCCACTTTCACATTCGCGCAAAATTACATCATATTTCCACCGACACAGTTGCGCACATGCTCCACGATTCGCCGGTCGCCCTGTGATAAAATTCGACAGCAAGCACCGCCCCGAATACGACATGCACATCGCACCATGCACAAAAATTTCAAGTTTAATATCGGGACAGGCACGACGGATGGAAACAAAATCGCTGTGCGATAATTCCCGTGCAAGCACGCAAAGCGATGCGCCTGCGGCCTGCCAAAACTTTACCGATGCAGCGGAACAAATATTCGCCTGGGTCGAAATATGAATCGGAATATCAGGGTGGTTTTTGCGCACCCACATCAAAACCCCTGGGTCAGACACAATCAGCGCATCCGGCGACAGATAGCGAATAATTTCCGACACCCGTGGCATATTCGCGTATTCGTTATCATGTGCAAACAGGTTAAACGCTAAATAAACCTTTTTCCCGGCAGCATGTGCAAGTTCAATTCCGGCTTTTACCTCGTCCGTTGAAATTTTTGCGCGCGCACGCATCGAAAACCCCGGCAAACCCGCATAAATCGCATCCGCACCATACAAAATCGCGGTTTTAAAAGCGTCCAGCGTTCCCGCCGGCGCCAAAAGTTCAGGCATTTTTATCATATCACATATACTAATCCTATCGCCCATTTTTTCAAGGTTTATTTTATAAATTGCAAATTTTTTACTTGCTTTGACGCATAGTATATGTATAATACACTTCGTTGCCAGTTTAGCTCAGTTGGTAGAGCATCTGATTTGTAATCAGAGGGTCGTTGGTTCAAGTCCGACAACTGGCACCAGGAATTACCGCGGGAATCCGCGGTTTTTTTATTGTATACATGTTGACATTTGCGAAAATCTTTGTATTATAAAAATACTTTGGAGTAGAGGGTGTTGTTGATGAATGCACACACTGTGCTGAATAAGGAATACAATGATGAGTGATGCTTTTGTTATTGAATGGGATCCAAAACAAGATTTAAATATCGTTTCATCCTGGATTTCCAGAGAATCCATTTATGAAGATAGAGAAATTGTGAAATCTTTTACGAAAGATGTTACGTTTTCAATACAAAATTGTCATATTTTTTCAAAGTGTTATGGTCTTAAACCTTGGCTAAATTATACTAACGGGGATTGTTATTTTTATCCGATAAAATCTTTCCACGATGCACAATTTATGATCAGGTTATTAAAATATGTTCAAAATTTCCAATTGTTTCATTGGGTCCAAAAGCTTTTTGATGTTACTGCCAAAGGGGAAGATCGCATCAAGATGATTGATAAAATGCAAGAAACACATAATGAAATGTTATATTATCTATCAATGACTGAAAAGTATGTATATACTGGTGACTATCACCATGATTATGTCCAAGGCAAAGATTATCCGATTAAGATATATGAATTAGATACAACCAAAGAAATTAAACCGTGTTTTTTTGTTCGTGGATACAAAATGCGTGACAATAATGTATCACCATATTTGTATGTAATGCTTGAACAAAAATGTGTTAATAACCAAGATAACAATTTATTCAATTTTAATGTCAAATTTGTTGGGTCGCACCAACACTTGCCAAAATGGTTTTCACAAATACCAATTTTGGATGCAAAACAAATATATCAACAAAAACACGATGATTACAAAACACGGATAAATCAAGAATATCGGGACAAAATTTGTCATTTAATAAGTTCACAAGAATTTAGCACAAATTTGCAAACGTATAAACGTAAAGAGCGTGCATGGAGATGCGCTTGGGGGCACGATTGTGCATTCTATGTTCCAGCGAAAGAAAGGTGTACGAATCCTGTTTGTTTGGGAAACCGTTTTTACACCAAGACTGTTTCACAAAATAGAGACAAAGAATATGAAGCATTCTGTAAAATTTTTGGCAAAGAAATCGGAAAACTGGTTCGAAACGGCGAATTTACACAAGACAAATGGCATTTGATACCAGATATTAGCAATAAAAACTTTATCTTTGCTTTCGATGATTTTTGCAAACAGTATTGGTATGTTTTCCAACCATATAAATCTGCCGAATATCATATTAACGACATTTTTGACGGGGATGATTATATGTTGCACAAGGTACAATTCATCGAAAATTATATAAATCACATAAAGACATGGGCAACGAATCCAAACAGTGATGTTGTTCCATATTTATATGGTGGAACTGTATTTAGTATACCAACAAAAAAACCAGAAGACCCAAAAATTCCATGTATGATTACACGTGGCACACGAACAAAATAGCTTTGGTAATAAAAAATTTTTGAATCAAAATTGTCTTTTTAAGGGCAGTTTTGCGCTGGTTTTTGGGGATGGTAATGTTTCCTCGACCGGCATCAGAATTAAAAACATTAGAAAACCGACACTATGTCGGTTTTTTCTTTTTTATGAATTGAAAAACGTAAAATTGTAAAAACCCGGGAAATCTAAAATTTTTTATTAGTTATATACCCATAATAGTTTTTACGCCAATATGATGATAAAAAAATGCCCCGAAGGGCAAAATGTTAATATTTTATATTATCTTTCAATTTTTGGTGTGCCTTGGCGGGTTAATATTTGTCTTAGTTTTTCCCTATTTTCAGGTGACAAAATCAGACAACCTGGGTCAATACCATACTGTTCTTTGCACAAATTTTTAAATGCGCGGTTTTTTTCGTATTCTTCTTTATTATTGTAGTAATTATTGTAAAAAACTTTTTCGTGAAATTTTATATCCAATGGGTGAAATCCGTATCCAACACCAATTACAAAATTCAGAACATGGTACCACCCTTTGAAGGGGTTCTCAAGAAGATTAGTGTAATTATAAACGCCTGGGTTATATTGCCAAATAACTGCTGCATACCCATATGTGACATACAATGCGTTTAATATGACTTGTCTAAATTGTTCATTATTTAGCAATTCAATCTTTGGCAAATCTGGATGATTATATATGTCTTGGAAATATCCTAGGATCCATCCGTCTTGGACAATTCGGTTGCGCATTTGTGGGATCATTTTATATTCATATGAAAATTTATAGGTTGAGCAAAAACCTTTGTCTTCCAGTTGTTGATCCAGTGCGCGTGCGCTTGACGGGATACTATCGTATTCTTTTTGAATACGTTCACTATATTCTATTGGGGATATTTTACGAAAATCAAAAAAAACATTTCCTCCGTCAATACTGCGCATCAATTGTTTCGATATATATTGGCTAATGTCAACCAGTGCCAATTCATCAACGGATTGAAAAAGTTCTTGCTCTGTAAAAGGTTGGTCTTTTGTTATCATATATGGACTCCTTTGAATGACGTTTATTATTATAATACAAAAAATATAAATGTCAATATGTTGTTTTGTGTAGCGTGCTGTATAAAATTATAGACAAATCACCCTGGTAAAATAATTGTCTTTTTAAGGGCAGTTTTGCGCTGGTTTTTGGGGATGGTAATGTTTCCTCGACCGGCATCAGATATACTGTCGCTGGTCCGACAACTGGCACCAGAATTAAAAAACGGAACGCAATGTTCCGTTTTATCTTTTTTATTCTTCTTTTTCGCGCTTTTCAACCGCGTTCGCAACATTTTCAATTTGCAGTAATTGGTTTTCAAGTGCACCCCGTTCGGAATTTTTATAACCTGTTTCTTCCGTCTCCGTCGATACACCTTCTTTGTTTGAACCATCAACCACACGCGGATTAATCAGATTGTCGTAAATTCGTTGGGCTTCACGCGAACCTTCTATATCACGCAACAACAATTTACTTGTTTCACCAGGTATAAACCATTCATCCAACTTTAATGCAGTAACCTGCATTACTGGACGGGTGCGCGCCTCGGAAAGCCATGCAGGCACGCGTGGCGTATCCGAAAAATACCATAACGCAACCCAATAAAAAACACCCATAACAACAATTCCGCGGACGATTCCAAAGATTACGCCCAATGTGTGGTCGGTAACACTCATCACACTTGCCTGAATACGGTCGCGCAGTTTTTGGTTAAAAAATCCCACAATAAGCAAGATAACAAAAAACACGATAAAATATGAAGCAACCAATGTTCCAACGGTTGATTCGGGCAAACCAAACCAACTCTGGAGTAATTTATCCAGCATCGGGGACACGAACCGCGCGGTTACCGCCGCAACCACCCAAGACAAAGTTGCGATAGTTTCATATATTCCACCACGTATCGTTGCCCACACAGTCGATGCTAGCAATATCACAACATATGCATAATCAAGTCCGGTCAAATTAAACATGTTGTTTCCTTTGTTTCTTATTTCTTCTTGCGTCTAAGAACCAATGCCAACGAAACAATCAAAACGACGAAAAGCCCGTAATAAAACCAATTCGCATCTGCCTTAGTTACTTTTTTTTTAGAATTCACACCCTCAGAATTTTCAGTCACACGTTCTACTATTGCAGAAGAACGATTTGCATTTGCACTGCGGAAAGCATCTGCATCGGATTCCATCGCCTTTCTATTCTCAGCCGCTATTGCCTTGGCAGCATCATCCATATCAACTTCTATTGCGGTACGAATCGAATCATCCAAAGAACTACTGTACCCTTGGAAACAATGTTCACCAACAACCATCACCGGCACACCACCAGATTCGTATTCACACTTTTTAAGTGTTGCCAAAAATTCATCACGATTAGCAACATCAGTTACATCAACCGTTGTAACACTTAAATTCGGATATTCATAAACCAAAGTCTGTGAAATAAATTCGCGTGCATGGTGACAGTGCGGACAACTTGGTGAATAATAGATTGTTATATCCGCAGCCAGCGCAGTTCCAACAAACATGGCACCCGCAATCGCACCGAATAAAGTCGCTTTTTTCATTTTTTCTCCTTTTCTTTTTTGTATAGTGATTATAGAAATATCCATAACAAAAGCGCAAGTGGTTTTTAATAAAAAATAAACTATTTTTCCTGTGGTCATATGTGCGCATTTTTGTCAGAATATGCATCAAAGGAGATAAAAAATGTTTAGTCTTACCGAATATCCATTGCCTTTTCGTGAAACAGACCTTGTTCCATACATGTCCGTTGAAACCGTACGCACGCATCACGACAAACATCTTGGCACATACATTGCGAATTTAAATAAGCTTATTGCGGGAACCAGGTATGCCGATATGGATTTACGCGAAATCATTTTGGAATCATATAAAGATAAAAACGCAGGAAAAATTTTCAACAACGCGGCGCAAATTTTTAATCATGAATTCTTTTTTAATTGCCTTGGGCGCGGAAATACTCTGATTCCGGATTTGATATCTGATGTGTTTGGCGGTACGGCGGAATTCAAAGAAAAATTTAAATCTATTGCGAACGGTGTCTTTGGTTCGGGCTGGGTCTGGGTTGTTATGCGACCCGATAAAAAGTTTGAAATCATCGCAACGAAAAACGCGGAAACACCAATTACCGATGGATTAAAACCAGTTTTGGTTTTGGACTTGTGGGAACATGCGTATTATTTGGACTATCAAAATCGGCGCGGTGAATTTATTGATAATTTCCTTGAATATCTAATTGATTGGAAATTTGTCCTTGATAATTTGAATATGGAATAAATTTTTACGCAGCAAGTTTCATAAGGCGAACATCATCAAATTCTGCGTACTTGTTAAAGATTGATTGCGCGCGCGGACAAAGCGATAAAATTTTCCTGTGTTCGTGACGCGCAAAATCCGCAACGCATCGCACAAGGTTCCGACACACGTCAGAATTTTCAAACGCGCTGTCGATTTGTGTCGATTCAATGATTAAACGATTTGCGCCGACATAGACAATGTCTATTTCACCGATTTTATTTCCATTATACTTTGCGCAAAACCCATCGCCATTTGGCAGTTTTTGGTATTGAATATCGTCTGTTGACATTTCGCGCCTCCTTATGCCAGAACCATAGCATTCGTGGCGCGCAGTATAAATATGAATGTTTGCCAAAAGGCTGGTATGTTTTCCGCGTTTTGATAATCGCACACACCGAACTTAGCAACACAAAAAAGGTTGCAGTTTTACAAATGGGTAAAAGTTGAAAAAATATTACATTTTTGATATAATTTTCAAAAAGGACTTTACATGAGTAAAAAAGATATATTTAATAATGCTGCACATATGTTAGAACAACATAAATATTATCATGGTTCCAATGTTGAAATAAAATGTGATTATTTAAACCCGCACGAACAATTCAATAGTGTTCAAGATGGTGTTGTATCTGGTGCTTTTGTGACATCTGATATAAATCATGCCAAATTTTTTGCGATAAGCCCTTGTATTGCTGGGCGTGGGCAAATAAAAAAAGACGGTAATAAAATATATCTTGAACGGTTATCTGATAATATAAAAACATATTTTTATATTTATACAGTTTATGAAACACCTGACAATCAATTTACTCATGACAAAGGCACAGAATACTATTCAACAAAACCGATAAAAATTTCAGAATCTGAAAAATGTGATACTGCAAAAGAAATAGAAAAATTAGGTTATGAAATTTACGTTTTGAATGAACCGCTGAAAGCGAAAATGAATAAAAAATCTGGTAATAATTTTGATGTCCAAGCAGAAATGGCGGCGGTAATTAGAGAAAAGAAATACCACCGTGTTGACATTTCAAATATGATAGAGCAACAATCGAAACGCAAAACACGAACTTTGTTGAACAGCGTTTTTGGGCGAAATTGATAACATCAATGGTGATGATGCAACTTCGCCGTATTATCACACCCGTGAAAAATTCTTTTGAATTATTTTTCCGCTTTTCTTTAAAGCGGCGGATTCCGCCGGCGACATTTTCGGGGTCAGTGTCGCAACCACGCCGTTCGCGCCAACTATGCGCGGCAAAGACATGGCCAACACATGCGCGCCCGTGCCCGCGGCAATCGACACAGTTAGAATTCGATGCTCGTCATTTACAATGCACTTTAACAAATCTGCAACTGCGGCGCCGATTCCGTCCCATGTCGCGCCACGCCCGCGAATAATTTCATACGCTGCGTTGCGAACATGTTCTTCGATACTGTTGCGAATGGCGGCGGTGAGCGGGATTTTCACTTGGCGACAAAAATCATCAAGTGATAATCCACCAACGGTAATCGATGACCAGTCAATGACACTGCTGTCGCCATGTTCGCCAATAACATAGGAATGAACCGATTGCGGCGACACATTCAATCCCCGCGCAAGTATCGTGCGCAACCGCGCGGAATCAAGCATAGTCCCTGTTCCAATCACGCGCGCCGGGGGCAGAGCGGACAGTTCCTGCGCCAGCATAACCATCACATCCAACGGGTTTGTTACGATAATTAAAATCACACGCTTTGGGTCAACATTTGCCATAACGCGCGGCACAATATCGCGAATCACTTCGGCATTGTGATGCAATAAATCAGTACGCGTTTCGCCTGGTTTCTGGTTTGCACCGGCAGAGATGATAACTATATCTGAACCGCGAATTCCGCGATAGTTATTCACAGCAGAAATATCAACATTAAACCCAAATGTCGCCGCATGTCCCAAATCTTCGGCAGCAGCGCGCGCCCGCACACCATCACGGTCAAACAGAACAATCTCGTGCACCAGGCCAGTATTTTTCACCGCCGTCGCCACCGCAGAACCAACAGATCCGACACCAATAATCGCTACTTTCATCTCTCTACTCCTTTTGGATGAATTATAGCATATTTTGGTGGTTAATGTAAGTGATTGATATTTCAAACTGTGACTATTTAAAGTCGCACCTGTGCTAACCCCTTGTTACTATTTCCATAACACGTTTTGGCACATCTGCGATTGCGATACGTTCCTGGGCCATTGTATCGCGGAAACGCATTGTTACCATTCCGTCTTCTAATGTTTGGTGGTAAACAGTAATACAGACCGGCGTACCAATTTCGTCATGCCGGCGATAGTTTTTACCGATGTTACCAGAATTTTCCAATTCAATACGACCAATGGCAAGTTTCCGCAAATCGTTTTCTATATCTTCGGCCAATTTAACCAATTCGGGAACATTTCGCGCAAGTGGAATAACCGCCGCTTTGACTGGTGCAAGCGCCGGCTTCAATTTCAACACAGTGCGCGATTTACCGTCGGGCAATTCCTCTTCGGTATATGCCTCTATCATTACAGCCATCATTGCACGGTTCACACCCATCGCAGTTTCAACAACATATGGAATAAAACTTTCGCCTGTTTGTGGATCGGAATACGCAAGTTTTATTGTACTGTCATTATTCTCCATAACTTTTGCTGTAATTTTGAACTCGTTTTGTGATTTCGTATGTGACCCCAGGTCAAAGTCTTGGCGATTATGCACACCTTCAACCTCATCAAAGCCATCAGGAAATTCGTATTCGATGTCGCCTGCTGCCTTGGCATAGTGCGCTAATTTTTCGTGCGGGGTAAAGCGTAATTTATTCGCCGGTATTCCAAGCACATTTGTCCACCACGCAATACGTGTTTCACGCCATGCGGCAAAATACTTTTCATCTTCACCTGGACGGACAAAGTATTGCATTTCCGCCTGTTCAAATTCACGCATGCGAAACACAAAACCACGTGGTGAAATTTCGTTGCGAAAAGCCTTGCCAATCTGGGCAATTCCAAAGGGCAACTTATGCGGTGTAGAATCAAGAACATTTTTGAAGTTTATATATGTCGTCGTTGCCGTTTCCGGACGTAGGTACGCGTTCACTTCGCCATCCGCAACAGCACCAATAGACAACCCCATCATCAATTGATATTCGCGCGGTGGCATCAAATCAGTTGAACCGCAATTATCGCACTTTGTTTGGTCACGCATTTTATCTTGGCGCATGCGGGCACCACATTTTTTGCATTCAACCAACGGGTCGGAAAAACCGCCTTCGTGCCCGGAATATTTCCACATAAGCCGGTTGCCAATCAATGACGCATCAAGCCCTTCGATATCATTGCGTGAATATATCATCGCATTCCACCAAGCATTGCGTATATTCTTCATAAGTTCCACACCATACGGACCATAGTCGTACGTTCCACCAAGTCCACCGTAAATTTCAGACCCGGTAAATATAAACCCGCGACGCTTGCACAGCGCAACAATATCATTAACACTTTTTGCCGGCATAATTCAAACCTCTTTTGTTTAACTCTTGCTAAGTATTATCCTTTATTCCGCATTTTGCAACAGTTTTTGATATAAAAATGGGGGTTAAAAAACACCCGCCAGGGCGGGTGCAATAGATGTATAGAATATGTTAGTTATGTCGACCACCGATACCACGCAGCCAATTTAGCGTTTTGTCTTGTTTTTCTGTCTGTGCATCTATTTGCAGTATGAGTAAATCCCCAACTTTTTCTTCCAGTGGTAACAATAAATTTCTGTTTTTAATAGTCAATGGACTTTCGCTATCCGAATACACTTCTAATTTTTCAGTTTCATAAAGTGTAAGAAGTTTTTTCTTATCCAAGTAAGCAGAATATTTTAATGTTTGTGGTCTCGATCCAATCAATTCTGATTCTACTGAAACATGTTGTTCTGGGTCATCTAATATCCTTAACAATTCGCTGACTATCGCAGTTTCATAAGCATCTTTACTGGGTTTGGGTAATGCACGAATAGGCGATTTTGATTTTTTCTCGTTTTCATATTTCTCGAACAGCTCCTCTGCCTTTACAAGTGCATCATAAAGAAGTTTTTGTTTCCAAGATAAAAATTGTTCCCCCTTCATTATCTCAGACACAAGGGAATTTCTCCCTGGATGAAATTCTAATAAAGCTTGCACATTTTCAATATCATCAGAGGAGCAACCATTGGCAACGAATTGTTGCATTGCTCTTATACCAGAACTACGGAAATAAACCGGTATACAACTGTGATAAAAAGTGTCCCACGACATAGATTGTTTTGAACCATTTTCAAGATACAATCGCAAAACTTTGCCGAATATCTCCAATGGAATAAAATGATTCTGCATATAATTTATAATTTCACCGCGTGCGTATAAATCCTTATCCATTATTGCTATCATATCTTCAAAACTGCCCAATGGAACATCATTATAAGTACTAGTTGCCATTATTTATCCTCTGTTTTTACACTTGTAAAGTGTACCACAAAACAACGATCAAAACAAGCCCTTAATTTAAAATAAATTTATATAAAAGACGGGGGCGACGCCCCCAAAGAAATATATAAACCGACCTACTGCTCTGGTGCGATTGCGGTTACAGGGCAAACCGATGCGCACGCACCACAAGAAACACATTTCGTTGGGTCGATTACGCATCTACCGTCGGAATCAACACTGATTGCACCCATTGGGCATGCCGACATACATGTGTAACACCCAACACATTTGGTTTTGTCTATTTTATAAGCCATTTTTTACTCCTATGCTTTTTTGGTTATTAATTCCGGTTCAGCAATCCCAACACATATTGGAACATTGCGATAAACGATATATACAGGTGCAACGCCCCAAGCACCGCAAGTTGATCTTTTTGGGTATCATCGCCCAGGACATTGTACGCGTTTTTAAGGTTTTGCATATCATACGCAGTGAACAGAGCGAACACCAAAACGCCGACCGCGCAAACGATTGTTGAAAATGTGCCGCCAAGCGACCAAATCATGGAAACAATGCCGACCAATATCAAACCAATCATTCCCATCATAAGGAAAATCCCCAAAAACGACAGGTTCTTTACCGTTTTATAACCGAACATTGCCATACATGCGAACATTATTGCAGCAATTATAAACGCCCAAAGGATTGATGCAGGATTAACGGACAGTCCGCCCCAAACAATCGGCGTAAGTGCAAACCCAATCATCACCGCATAGATGAACAGCAAAATCGCCGCGACCGCCGGCCGCATGGAAAACGCACGCGCCTGGGCCCAAATGGAAAGCGCAAGTCCGCCGAACACCATGATATAGAAAAACGGTGTCATTCCACCAGTGGAAACAAGTAATCGTATACCCCCAAGATAAATTGTGATAAATGTTGTGATTGCTGTAACGCCAACGGCACCGAACATTAGGGTAAAAATCTTTTTAAGATACATATCAATTCCACCAGTTTTTTCAGTAACTGTGGCGACTTTATGCGCAGGTGTTTTTTTTGTTGGCATAATTTTTCTCCTTGTTATTCGAAAAATATATAATACAATAATGGAAAAGTTTCAAGGATAAAAAACAAAAGGATTAAAGAAATGCCTTATAAAAAAAATAATCATAAACACGTTAATGACCCTATTGTCGAGAAAAAACCTGGACGCCTTGGCGTAACCGTAACTAGGGATGAAAAGCTTGATGATATATTACGTATCATTAATGACAAAGTTACTAAACTGCAAAAAGGTGAGACAGACCAAAAGAAAAAAGCAAAATTATATGAAATAGCAACCAACAACTTGGAAATGTATTTCAAATATGGTGGCACCACAGAACGTTCTGTGGTGGACGAAAATGAACATGTTGTAAAAAATTCCGAGGGTCGTGTAATAACCGCTAAAGATTTGAAAAGATTTTTAGAAACATTTCAACACTAGATATAGTTCTATAAAAAAGGATAAAAAAATGGCAAACAATAATGGTTATGACAGCAGCGCTACATATGCTGGACGGATTCTCCCTGCGAACATGAATCCTGCAACCCAAAAAGAGACTGCTGTTAAGATTTTTTTAAATACTGTAGCAGACAAAATTTCAAAACTGAACAAAGGCGTTGTTGCTCGGAATAAATTGATAAAAGTCATTGTGATAGCAAGAGACAGAATGAAAAATTATATTGACGAAGGCGGGTCTTTGAACCGAACAATAGAAATCACTACAAAAAAAGGCGACAAGGCATGTGTCACAGCGAAAACGTTGCAAAGCATCGTTAATGATTATGTGTGCGCCAATAAACAAGCAATAGAAGCATATGACGAACAAGAAGAAATAAGAATAGCCAAAGCACTGTATGCACAGGAATCGCTAAAAAGATGCCAGTTTACGACCAAAAAAACACGTAGAGGACGTTAAATTTGGCGATTATTATTGACCCAATTTCACCTGTTGCTTTTTCGGTTGCCGGATTTCCGGTTCGTTGGTATGCGATTGCGTATATCATCGCATTTATATCGGGCTATGTCATATTGCGACGGATTGGGCGCTCGAAAAATGCAGAATTACCGTTATCTAAGAAGGAACTTGATGATTTATTGACCGCTGTCATATTGGGCGTGATTGTCGGTGGCAGGCTGGGGTATGTTTTATTCTATAACCTGCCCTACTTTCTGGCGCATCCTTTGGACATTCTTGCTGTGTGGCATGGTGGAATGAGTTTTCATGGTGGGCTTTTGGGTGTAATAATTGTGGCGATTATATTCGCCAAGAAATGGCGGCGCGCGTTACAAGTCTTGGATTTAATCGCACTGGTCGCGCCGATTGGATTTTTCTTTGGTCGCATTGCTAATTTTATAAACATTGAGATTATGGGACGACCAACGGATTCCGCGCTCGGTGTATATTTCAACGGGGTTTCAGATGTGCCACGCTATCCAAGTCCACTGTTTGAAGCCGCAACCGAAGGTATATTGCTGTTCATCATAATGTGTTGTCTTTATAAATTTACAAATTTACGGAAATATCCTGGCGCGCTGTGCGGGGCGATGGCGATGTTCTATGCGGTATTTCGTATTATTTGCGAATTGTTCCGTGCGCCCGATGTCCAGATTGGTTTTCTAACCAGTTGGGGGCTGACTATGGGGCAGTTATTGTCAGGCATTTTGTTCATTGCCGGCGCGGTGTTTTTTGTCGCTGCGTTGCACCATCGCAACAAATGATAGATTTTCATAAAAAAATGCTTGATTTTATCAGAAAAGAATTATATGATAGCCTCACGGCATTGGGGTTGTAGCTCAGCTGGTTTAGAGCGTCTGCCTGTCACGCAGAAGGTCGCGGGTTCGAGCCCCGTCAATCCCGCCAGTTTTTTTGTGCTTTTAATGGCCCTATCGTCTAATGGTTAGGACACCGCCCTTTCAAGGCGAGAATCCCGGTTCAAATCCGAGTAGGGCTGCCAAAGTTCAAAATCCCGATTTTTTACGAACAAACTAAGCGATTTTTTCAAGGAAAACCGGGCTTTTTTATTGTCTACATAGCAGTTCGCAAATATCAGCCTTAAAAACGCACTCCTAACCTCAATTTGCGAACTCTTTAAGAAAAATAAAGGGTTTTCAAAGATTTTTTCAATGTTATCCATGGTTTCAAGTATATTTGTACCCGTTTCAAGATACATGTTGTATATTTTCTCTTGTTCTTGGATTTCTTGTTCTGTGCTTTTCTTGGCTTCTTCATAAGATTCTTTATCAATATCACCATCGGCCCACGCAGTCGTTAATCTTTGTTTACGGGCCTTTAATTCAGTAATACGCTTCAAAACATACTTTTCTGTACCAAGCTTGAATTGATTTTCTTTTTCCAGGTCATTTTGAACCAGGTTTCGTATATATGTAAGTGCTTTGTCAGATAATTTGCAATTTACAGTCAATTCTTGTTCCAATTGTGATAATAATTCATCTTCTCTGATTGGTTTTTGTGAACAACCTTCTGCTATATGGCTGCATCTTAAATAACTGTATTCTTTTCCGTTTGCTTTACGATGTTTTTCTGGTGTCATTGTATGTCCGCAATGTGCACATTTAACAATACCACGAAACATAAATTGCTTTTCTCTATATACGCTTTTTGCCGGTAATTTACATCTGCCGTGTAATATATCTTGAACCCGTTCAAACAAAATTTCATCAATTAGTGGTGGATATATATGTTTGATTTTAATACCTTTTACAACCATATAACCGTAATAAAAAGGGTTCTGCAACATTGTATGAATTGTTGATGTTGGTATATCGCGTTCAGGCTTAGTCGGTGTTTTTCGCAATGTTAACCCATTATCATGTGCCCACTTTGCGATACTTTTAACAGAATATTGACCTGTCGCATATTCTTCAAACATCTTTTTAACCAAAGGCGCACGAACTGGGTCCAATGTAATGATTGCATTCTGTTTTTCATCTTCGTCATTTAAATACCCAAGTGGTGCGAAAGATTGCCATAAACCATTAGACCAATTTGTTTGCATTGAACGGTTAACATTATCGCGTAAACTATCAACATACGCTTGTGCAGCCAATACACTCATATTCCATCGTAATTGTTCTGAAGATGTTGAATGGTCTGTAATGGTTAAACAATCTCTTAAAAAATGAATTTCCAATACAGATTTTTCTGCCAAATCTTTTAATTCAACTGTCTCTTTAAAACTTCGTTGAATACGGTCGACACAATCTGCAATTATAAGTGTTTTTGACTTTCTCGCTTTTACAAATTCCAAAACTTCTTTAAATCGTTTGCGTTCACCGCGGGTTGAAGATTCAGTAATATTAAATATTTTTATTACTTTTATACCCATTGAATCACAGTATTGTTGACAATTCATAATCTGTGCGGTTGTAGATTGTCCACGCGCTTGTTCCCTTGAACTAACTCTGGCGAAAATCACCGCTTCTTTTGCTGTTGGTCCGCTTGGTTGTGCAAACAAATTATTAGTATTAAAAATGTTTTCCATAATTTACTCCTTATAATTAGATTTTATCGTGTATCAAATTGAAAGTACGCGATTATTTTTTGCTTTTTTCTGTTTTATATGCTTTTGCCGCCATTGTAAAAAAATCAACCAGTTCCCATGCCATTGACGCCAGTTCTTTATCTGGTATGGTTTCACTGGGAAATGCTTTTTTAATCTCTTGCTTTAACAAATCAAAATCAGTCATTTTATAACATCTTTATTGCTTCATACTGACATCACTATCGTGTCAGAGATGTTATATAGAATTTGAACCCACAACCAATCTCTACGAACTAAACTTCCAATTCGGACAACAATTTTCCAATTCTGATAAAAATGTGATTTGACCGACGGGGCAGACCACATTTTTATCTGATTTTTGTGCCGTTTTTTTGCAAGTAAGCCTCTATTATTAAAGCAAATATTTTTTGTTTTTTTAACATATGAAGTTGACATAAAATGCGTTTTTTAGTAGCTTCAAATGATAAATGCG